>NZ_FTOK01000002.1:0-371532 GCF_900156705.1 Salimicrobium salexigens
GTCCTTACAAAAAATGACCCCGGCTCAATACCGAGGTCATCTTATAGCAGCCTAGCACTTTTTATTAAACTGTCCATTTTCAGGGTTACAGTTCATTCAGGGCGGCTATTTTTTTGCAGGGATATGTATTTTTTTGTAGAAAACTTAGGTAAGGAGGGATTGCAATGACAATAGAGTTTAAAGTGTTTCGTAACGGAGGAGAAGTCGAAAACGATTTGTTCCATCAAGCTTATTTAAATCCGATTCTCGATTTTTTAACAGAACAGGGGATAGACTATACGGGAGCGAAATCTTGTGAAGATGCTCTGGAAATCACAAGGAATAAGGATATATCATTGATCTGTATTGACCCCACTAGCGTAACAGAATTTGATTCTACCCCTGGGATCATCACAGAATTCCTTCTGGAATACGAAGAAAATTTATATGAGAAGTTGAAACAGATAGCTGAAGAGTTAAATAAGAAGTGAAATAAGCTTAGAATTTCAAGCATCTTTTATTAGGGGGCGATTTTTCCTATGCATGAAAATTACTTAGGGAGAAAAACTACAAGAAACCTTCACACCTTGCATAAAATGAAGGAAAAGCTTTAGTTTTAGTTTCACATAAAACGAAAGGCACGTTGAGTTATGCTGTTTTTAGGGTATACAATAGTAAGGCCACTATACGTATAGTGGTTTAAGGAGGGGATAATATGGTATATAGAGCTATGACCATAGCTAATTATGTTGTCGAAAAGGCATCAGAATTAGGTAGGCCCGTAAGTAATCTACAGTTACAGAAAATACTCTATTATTTACAATTGCATTACCTAGGAAAAAAAGGGGAGCCTTTGTTGGCTGAACCTATTGAAAAATGGAAGTTTGGTCCGGTCATCCCGAATGTCTACCATGAGTTTAAACGCTTCGGTTCTTCACCAATCAGCTTTATGATTGAAGATGAGCTTTTCATGGAGGATGAGTTTGTCGATGATGAAGATGAAAAATTCATTGATGTTGTGGTAAATAACCTGTCCAATAAAGATGGGTTCTATTTAGTTAAAAAAACTCATCAGCATTCTCCTTGGAAAAGTGAAAAAGAAAAAATCCTGAAGGGTGCTCAAGGATTGAGTTATAGCCAGGAAGAGTTATTAGTAGCTTACAATGAGGATGGTTTAATAAATGTCTGAACAATTCTCATCCATCATCCATGACTATGAAAAACTGTCCGTCGAAGACTATTTTGATGAGAGTCAAAAGGTAGATGGGCTATATGCTCGTCTATCTTCTTTTTATGAGAATGATGGAAGGCATGAATATGTAACTGTTTCTCAACTCGTGTATAATACAGATGATCCAGAAGTTATAGATATGTACCTGCAGGTCGCAAAAGACTTTTTGGAAAATTCCACTAGGGATAATAAAGAAGAACAGGTACGTAAGTCTTTTGAAAAACTAATAGATCATTTTAATTTGGCAATAGCTCAAAAAGAATACATAAACGATCAACTCTCTCGTGTTGGAGATCTGAATGAGCGATTGAGTGAGTTGAAACGCCAGCAGGATAATGATTATAAAAAAAGAAAAAAAGATTACGAAGAGTTAAATCAACAAGTGAAGAAAATAGAGGATAATTCTTCAAACGTATATACTCAATTCGTTGCAATATTAGGTATTTTTACGACGATTATATTCGCATCTTTCGGTGGGTTGCAGATACTAAGGAACGTTCTCGAAAACATAGAAGGGGTGGCTACACACAAGTTGATTGTGTTCTCCAGTTTATCAATGGCCGGAATTGTGCTGCTATTATTTATTTTACTTAACGGGATAGCGAGACTCACCGGGAAGGACATTAGAAGTTGCAGGTGTCATACTGTAAATGGAGGCTGTCCGCATGGGATAGGAGAGAAACACCCTACGGTCGTTGTGTTCATGATAATCATGCTTTATCTGTTTGGTTCCGGGTTAAGTGGATTCGTGATACCATATCATAATTTTCTTACATCTGGATTTTTGGTTGCTGGCGTGATTATATTTCATGCAGCATTTCTTTCAGGATTGTGTCTAGTATATAAGGAATTGAGAAAAATGAAAGAAAATAAACCCGAACCTGTATCTTAAAAATAGATGCAGGTTTTTTATACACCATATCGGTTGAAGCACTATCTTTCAACTGTGGCTTCTTTTGTGAGCGGTTAATTTACTATAGGGCATTTCTTATGAAGGGAAAATGTTTACTTTTGTCGAAATTGTAGGCAGGAGGGGTTGAATTGAAAAACGAATTGCATGATTTTATTCAAGTTACAACTAATGAAATGGGAGAAGAATACAAACGAATACAAAAAAGAGCAAAAGAAGATCCTGGCACTGCCGGAGATCAAGGTGAAGAGAACTGGGCCACACTTTTCAGGGAATGGTTGCCCAATAGTTTTCAAGTAGTAACGAAAGGTAGGATTTTAAGTTCCGAAGGTGATGCCAGCCCGCAAGTGGATGTAATAGTATTAAGTCCAGACTATCCACAAAAGCTGCTAGATAAAAAACTATATCTAGCGGGAGGAGTGATTGCTGCATTCGAATGCAAAAATACTCTGAAAAAGAAAGACCTTGAAGAGGCTTTTTCAACTGCAAAAAAAGTCAAAAATCTAACTGAATCTCGTAATGGCACTCCTTATAAAGAGTTAAACAGTCCTATAATATATGGGGTTTTAGCACACTCTCATGTATGGAATAAAGATAAATCTACACCATTAGAAAATGTTGAAGAGGCTATTGATGAATCTACTAAGAGGATTACCTCTCATCCTAAAGAAATGATTGATGTCATTTGCATCTCCGATTTAGGTTGTTGGAATACAACTAAAATAACTTATATGGGGCCTAGCATTAATAACTGGAGTGAAGAACTTGAACGCATATATGGTTATAGGGAAGCAACTATTACTTCATATATTCAGCACTCCAAAGATTCTGAACATCAAAAAGAGTACTTTTCTCCAATAGGTACTCTGATTTGGAGTCTATTTTCTAAATTTGGATATGAAGATAAGGGTATTAGAAGGCTAGCAAACTACCTATCATCAGTAGATATAGAAGGTTCCGGTGTCGGAACTCAACACCATTGGGATTTTACTAAGGTGTTCTCTGAAGAAGTTCAGCAGCAAATTCGTTCAGGGAAGATTAGAAATCCTGGGAATTGGGATGAATGGAGTTTGAATTTCTCTTAGTATTTGAGCTATACACATTGTTTAGTTATGAATTTATCCATTGCATTATAGAAGGAAAATGTTCCCTTCTGTCGAAAAAGTGGGCAGGAGGGATAATTATGAAAAGAAATATTCAAGTGATCAAGTATGTATTGGAAGAGATTGAGAGTAAGCAGTCAAATGATTCTATTCAGTTCTCCCCGGACCAAAATGACCCCTATCCAGAGGATATGATTAATTATCATTTAAAACTTTTAGATGAAGGCGGTTATATTGATGCCGAAATCAAAGGACTTATGGGTGGAGGTCAGGTTAATCTCATACGGTCCATTACATGGGAAGGTCACGATTTGTTGGAGGCACTGAGGAATGATAAAGCCGTAGAAATGGCTGAAGAAAAAGCTGAAAAACAGGGTTCAAAACTAAGTGATTTACCGATAGAGGTAGTGAAATCACTGGCCATTGCATCTGCCAAACAGATGTTTGACTTATAGAAACACCTCTATGCTCAGTTTTTCGAAAACACAGAAAAGAATTGAATAAGCGATATTTAAGCTAGAAGCACCGTTTTTTATCGGAATCCTACGATGGGAGGGGGTGATATTGTTGTATAAAATTAAAGAAGTGAAGGTTTTAGAGGGAGTCGACACAGAGATGATTGAAAATGAAATTAACAGGTTCTTGAGTTCCAATGAAAACTTGGAAGTAATAGATATCAAGTACTCTACTTATGAAGCTGTCATTGATCCTTCATATCTGGAAGCAGGAGATGATGATAAAGAAATTCGGCATACAGCTTTGCTGCTAATTGGAGAAGAAGTATAGTTTTTCTAAAGCACTCCAACAGGGGTGCTTTTCCTATGCAGAGATTCCGATTCTGAAGTAAGGATTGTGATGAAATGATTGATATAAACGTAGACGAAGAGAAGCTCCAGGATGAAATACAGAAAAGAGTGAAGGAGGCTGTAGAATCGGCAGAGACAGATCTCGTGCTCTGGGACACGAAAGAGTTACGGAGGCGGACCTGCATGAGCTGGAATACCATCAAGGAACATTTCTTCTACGATCCACGCTGCCCGAAAATGAAGATCGGGGGCAAGTGTTATTTTCCTGCAGAAGAAATGAAAGCTTTCCTTATGGAGTGGGTTGAAGAACAAAAGAAGGTGTCACCGTGGGCCGTTCCTACGGATAAGAGGCCATAACCTTGTGGCTATAATGGAGTTGCATGAGGTCAAAACGCAAAATTGAGTTCTGATACATGGGGTGATTAGTAATAGCATCATCCCCCACTTTTGGGGAGTGATTTGAAATCACGTCTCCCTTCAAAATAGGGAAGTAGTTTCAACCTACACCCTTTGGATGGATCAGGCTCAGATGTGAGCCCGTAGGAGTAGGCAATTCCGGATTTGGAGAGCGCAATTATGCGCCATCCGATTCACTGAGCCGAGGTTTCGTCCGACTGTACCGAAAAGATTGATTAGTCAAAAAGGATAAACAGATATTGGATTATCCAGCTAGCCCGACCTAGATTAAATCTAGCCCGTTCCTGATTTGTGAAAGAGCCGCAAAACATTGATATAAAGCCTTTTATCCATGTGCCCACCCCGCGCAAATCTTGCCCATATTTTGCCCGTTTCCTGCCCGTTTGAGGGTCATTTTCGTGCATTTCTCTGCATGATAGAAGATAAAAGAAAAAGCCTGAAAACACTGGTATAACAGCATTTTCAAGGCTTTTTGTGTGTCTGTATTCATCCCGAATCGATTAACGGGAGTAGTACTCAACGATAAGAGCTTCGTTGATTTCGGATGTGAGTTCAGCGCGCTCTGGGAAGCGGGCGTAGGAACCTTCACGCTTCTCTTCGTCGAAAGTAAGATATTCCGGAACGAAGTTGTGAGATTCGATAGCATCTTCAACGATCGTCAAGTTCTGGGATTTTTCACGAAGACCGATCGCCTGACCAGGTACTACGCGGTAAGACGGGATGTCAACGCGACCGCCGTCGACTGTTACGTGACCGTGAGTTACAAGCTGACGAGCCTGTGGACGGGTACGTGCAAGACCGAGACGGTAAACGAGGTTATCAAGACGGGATTCAAGAAGGATCATGAAGTTTTCACCATGAACACCTTTCATTCTTCCTGCCTGTTCGAAAATGCGTTTGAATTGACGTTCAGTCAATCCGTACGCGAAACGGAGCTTCTGCTTCTCCTGAAGCTGAAGACCATACTCAGATTGCTTTCTGCGTTGTGTTGGACCGTGCTGGCCCGGAGCGTAAGGGCGTTTTTCAAGCTCTCTGCCTGTTCCGCTCAAAGAAATTCCATAGCGACGTGACTTTTTCCAAGTTGGACCTGTATAGCGTGCCATTGGGATTTCCTCCTTTGTCTATTTTATTTTGCATAAAATAAAAACAGTGTGTGTCCCTGCTTCACTGCGTATGATGTTTTCATGTACCATCGCCCCAGCAGCAAAGGGTTACTCGATACACCTCTTTACAAAGAGGAACAAAATACGAACAATGACGGTTCACGTAGGCTGCTGTTTATTTTACACAAAGGATATTGTACCTTGAACTGGCTGTTAAGTCAAGAGGGGTAGCGGGACAAAAATCTCCGCTGCCGGAACAGCGGAGATCTGTCTTAAATATATTGTTCGAGGATACTGACGAACTCGTTCAGATACTTTTCGTCCGTCTCATCAAAACGGTCGGTGCTCGGACTGTCGATATCCAGCACGCCGAAAACTTCGTCATCCTTCATGATAGGAACAACGATTTCCGACTGGCTGGCCGCATCACAGGCGATGTGTCCGGGGAAAGCATTGACGTCTTCCACCCGCTGAGTTTTCTGTTCGGACACGGCGGTACCGCACACACCTTTACCGGGCGTGATGCGCAGACAGGCAGGAAGCCCCTGGAATGGACCGAGGACAAGTTCTCCGTCCTCCATCATATAGAAGCCTACCCAGTTAACGTCGTCCAGAAATTCATTCAGAAGCGCCGAAGCGTTGGACAGATTGGCGATTACGTTCGGCTCACCATCAATCAGTGCCTTCAGCTGTTTTAAAACGAGACTGTAATTCTGTTCCTTCGTACCGTTATACGTGATAGATTGAAACATAGGGAATAAGCTCCTTTCAATTTTGAAAAAAATAATTGTGCAGGGATTTTCAGTATTTCAATAGAATAATATATTGCAGGAGAGGGGACGCTAATGATGAAAAACACGCACCCTACGAAAGAAAAAGTGATTCAGGCAGCAGGAACACTTTTTTATCAGAAAGGTTATCATGCGACTTCTGTGCGCGATATTGCCAAAGAAGCCCAAGTGAATATTTCTCTGATCAGTTACTACTTCAATGGTAAACAGGGGCTTTTCGAAACAATTGTCATCGATCATCTCGAAGCGAATCTGAAATTGCTCGAAGAGTCGCTGGGTGAACATTTTCTTACAATAGTTAAGAGAATTTTACACTATAAAATGGATAACTATCAACTGTCCTGTTTTGTCCATAGAGAAATGATGCTTGATTCGACGCTGCTCCGGGAACTGCTTGTTACTTATATAGCGAAGGAAGACTCTCTGTGGGCGAGTATATTGTTTCAGGCGGATGATATTTCCGATCTCCGTTATGGCCAGGAATTACAGCTTCTGCAAATGAAAGGGATGCTTCAGGCTCCTTTCACCGTCCCCTGGTATCAGAGAGGGGAAAGAAGCAGTACGGAAGCTAAACGCTATTTTATTGATAAGTATGTTGAAAACATCCGGCAGTGGTTCAAAGGAGATCCTGTCGAATAAGTTCTTTGCCGGCATTCATCCCTTTTGCTGTATGGGCATCTGAGCCGTATACAAGAGGGATGCCGGTCTCATGAGCCTTAAGAGCTATAAAGGAAGGGGGATAAGGTTCCGTGCAGTACTCCTTCATCATCCCCGCACCATTATAGTCAAGCTCCATGGTGCTGCTTTTTATAAGCGGAAGGCTCTCTTCCGCCATAGATTCCCATCCTTCCGGCGAGGGGTACAGGTGATGAAACTTCCTGATAAGAGTCATATGGCCGACCCGACCCGGTTTACAGGAACCGAGGTCTGCTGAAGCAGAGTGACGGATCTGCCGGAAATAAGCCGAATACAGCGAATGGATTCCGCCGAAGTCGTCAACTGCCTGCCGGAAAGCTTCAGGACTGTAATCGATACAATGCCAGAACGATTCTCCCTTCAGAAAGTGGACGGACAGGATACTATCCGAGAGATGAGGCCCATATTCATCAAGGAAGTCACGTATTTCCCGCTCATATCCCTGTATGTAATCGACTTCCAGGCCGGGGTGGATAGTTATGTCTGTCTTGTACAGATCTCTCACTTTATTCACCGTTTCCAGATAGTTTTCGAAGTCTTTCATGGACATGGCGCTGTCTTTACCGGGAACCGGGTCCTCGAAATTCGCCGGGAGGGGAGCGTGTTCCGTGAAGGAAATCGTCCTGTACCCGGAACGTAAAGCTTTTTCTACATATTTTTCAAACGAGTCCCTGCTTCCGTGTGGACAGAAGGGGCTGTGTATGTGACCGTCTCTCATTCGGATACATCCTTTCCGATAAAAACTTTTGATTTTACACCGGGAATTTTTTAATTATTTTAGCCAAAAGCATTAGATTAATGGTATCATAAAAGGTAATGAATCTGTAAGTTGTCGGTACTGAACGCAGGTTCCGTCATGTAGCCAGGAGGGATTTTGTATGAAGTATATAGTAGGTGTGATCGTAGTGATCATCGCCCTTATTATTGTCGGATTTATATGGAGAAAACGTGTGTATGATCAGATCGATCAGCTGGAAGGTTGGAAGCTGGATATCAGGGACCGCAATGTTTCTGAAGAGCTGAACAAAGTGAAACGGCTCAACTTGTCGGGAGAGACAGAAGAGCGTTTTGAATCATGGCGGGAGAGATGGGAAAGTATACTGACCCGGACGCTTCCCGAAATCGAGGATGACCTCTTTAAGATGGAAGAAGCCGTGGACAAATTCCACTTTCAGAAACTGAAAAAACAGAAAACCGCGACGGAAGATAAACTGGATAAAGTAGAAAACGAAATAAAAGAAATGATGGAAGAACTGAACAGCCTTCTTACTTCCGAAGAGAGCGCCAGGCAGGAAGCGGAGGAACTGCAGCCGGAACTCGATGCTTTGAAAAAGAGACTGATCAAGGACCGTTACGGTTACGGAGAGGCAGTGCACGTTTTCGAAGGCCGCATCGATAATACTCAGGAAAAGATACATCAGTTTGAGAAACTTTCCGAGGAAGGCAATTATCTGGAAGCCGAAGAACTGATAAGATCTGTCCGGACAGATGTAGACCAGCTGAAAGAGGAGACAGCCTCCTTCCCTGATGCGCTGAGAAAGTGCAAGAAAGAACTTCCGAAGCAATGTGAAGAACTACAGCAGGGAATACTTGAAATGAAGGATCAGGGGTACAGAATAGACCACTTGGGATTTGAGGAAGAATTACATAGATTCCAGGAAGACCTCCGATACTATGAAGAGAAAATGGAAGCCGGAGAGAGCATTGACTACAGTGACGTTTATACGATGGAAGCACGTATCACTGAAATGTATAACCAGCTGGAGGAAGAGGCGCTGGCTGTCCAGACGTTCGCGGAAAGATATGAAGCCTTCTCCGAGAGGTTAAGACAGATGACGTTCGGCATGCGTGAAGTTGAGGAAGAAGCGGAAATAGTGAAGCAGGCTTACCAATTCAGTGAAGAAGATATGGAAGCTCTCCAACAGGCCAAGAGTACTTTTTACGCTATCGTGCAGGCGGATGATGAGATGAGAACTCAGATGGATGATGGGGAGACACCTTTTACGAGACTGCTTTCACAATTGAACCAGGAAGAGGATAGACTGAATCTTCTTGATAAGGAAAAGGCTCACGTAGAAACGAGACTGGAAGATCTGAGAGAGGAAGAATGGAAAGCTAATGAAAGAATTGTGCTGATTGAACAGGATCTGAAAGAAATCAACAGAAAGCTCAGACGGAGCAATCTGCCCGGACTTCCCCGGGAAGTCGTCGACATTATCGAGAAGGCCCGTCTTGCCGTAGATGAGGCTTTCGGTACTCTTGAAGAGGTGCCGCTTGAGATGGACAGGGTTCACGAAAAGATAGATGAAGCCGAAGACGCGCTGCAGGTAGCTCATGAGAGATCCCGCGAAATTATGGAGCTCTCGCGACTGACAGAACGCCTGATTCAATACGGCAACAAATATCGTACTTCCCGTCCACTTGTAGCTGCGGAGCTAACGGAAGCAGAAAAAGAGTTCCGCATGACAGAGTACTCCCGGGCTTTTGAACGGACTTCCAAAGTCCTTGAAAAGATAGAACCCGGAGTAGTGGATCGCTTCCGTGAACAGGAAGAGGTAACGGTATAACAGAAAGCATATAGAACGATCGATTTGAAAAAGAGCCTGTCGGTAATTTGCCGGCAGGCTCTTTCAATGAGTAATAGAAAAGGAAAGCACGTGTCGTTTGAAGTGGAATTACCGAACGAGTTGTGTTAATATAACTCATTGCATTTATAGAGCGAAAGAAGGGAAACTACCGTGATTTATTTAGATAATAGTGCCACTACGCGTCCTTACGAAGGGGTTCTTGATACTTTCACCAGAACGGCTGAGCGATTTTATGCAAATTCTTCTTCCATTCATGCTTTAGGGGGAGAGGCTGAAAGACTGCTTGAGTCCTCGAGAGAACGGGTCCTTTCCTGGTTGGGAGTAAAGGAAGGGGCGGTCATTTTTACATCCGGGGGCACGGAGAGTAATAACCTCGCCGTCAAAGGCACAGCCCTCATGCATATGTCCCGCGGGAAGCACCTGGTGACGACAAGGGTGGAACATCCTTCCATCCTTGAAACGTTCCAATCTCTTGAATCTTTCGGTTTTGACGTCACTTATCTTGAAGTGGATGCCTATGGACGGGTGGATCCGGAAGATGTTCAGAAAGCAGTCAGGCAAGACACGATTCTTGTTAGTGTGATGTCCGTAAATAATGAAATGGGAACCGTGCAGCCTATAGAAGAAATAGCGGCGTTCTTGAGCAACTGGCCTAAAGTGTATTTTCATGTGGACCATGTGCAGGGCTTCGGAAAAGTCGATCTTCCTTTCCATGAAGCGGCAGTAGATATGTGTTCGCTCTCCGGTCACAAAATCCATGGCATGAAAGGAACCGGAGCACTTTATAAAAAAGATCATGTGCGTCTGTTTCCTCTTCAGCATGGCGGAGGTCAGGAAGACGGGGAACGGGCCGGTACGGAAAACCTGCCCGGAATCGTCGCTTTTACGAAAGCGATGCGTCTCATAAAAGAAGAACAGCAGGAAAAAGCACAGGAGCTGCAGAGACTTCGTAACTATGCGTATGAGGAGTTGGAGAAAATGGCCGGGGCTGTAGTCAACTCACCGAAACGTGGGGCTCCGCACATCCTCAATTTCTCACTTCCCGGTTATAAACCTGAAACGGTTATCCACTCTCTCGGCGAGCGGGGCATATATATTTCGACGAAGTCGGCCTGTTCTTCGAAGGAACCGGATAAGAGTTCAATTCTTGACGCTTGCGGGGTGAGCGGGGAAGCAGCATCTTCCGCCCTGCGGATCAGTTTGTCCTACAGTACGACGGAAACAGAAGTCAGGCAATTCATTACTGCGTTGAGCGAAGTGAAAGCCTCATTAATAAAAACGATGGAGGTATAAAAATGGAATTTGATCATATATTGATCCGTTTCGGTGAAATGGCTCTGAAAGGGAAAAATCGGAAACATTTTGAGCGCCAGCTGCTCGAAAACGTTCAGTTCCGTCTGGGGGAATTCCGGCGGGCGAAGGTAAAGAAAACGAGAGGGCGTATGTACGTACTGCTGAACGGAGAAGATGCAGAAGAAGTCATGAAAGCCTGCCAGCAGGTATTCGGTATTTACAGTCTCAGTTTCGCCATTCATACGGAAAACGAGCTGGAAAAATTGAAAGAAGCTGTACTTTCCGCAGTACAGGCGGAAAACGGGGCCCGGACGTTCAAAATTTCTGCCAAGCGGGCGGATAAATCCTTCCCTCTTACTTCGGAAGATCTCAACCCGGCACTTGGGGGGCATATCCTTAAAAATACGGAAGGATTGAGTGTGGATGTCCACCATCCGGACGTCGAATTGAAAGTGGAGATCCGACACGAAGGGGCTTATGTAACTTCGAAGGATTACCCGGGTGCAGGCGGTTTTCCGGTCGGTACTACAGGAAAAGCGATGATCATGCTTTCGGGAGGCATTGATTCTCCGGTAGCCGGCTATCTTACGATGAAACGGGGAGTGGAAATAGAGGCCGTCCACTTTTATTCCCCTCCTTACACGAACGAGCGTGCCAAGCAGAAGGTTCTGGATATCGCTCAGGAGCTTTCCCGGTACGGAAAACGTATTAAAGTGCACATCGTGCCGTTTACAGCCATCCAGCAGAAAATTCATAAAGATATCCCCGACAGCTACGGGATGACTATTACGCGCAGAATGATGCTGAAGATTACGGAAAAGGTAGCCAGACAGCAGGGGGCGCTGGCGATTACCACAGGCGAAAGCCTCGGCCAGGTAGCAAGCCAGACGATGGAAAGCATGAACACGATAAACGAAGTGACTGATTATCCGGTGATCAGACCTCTCGTGACGATGGACAAGCTTGAAATCATAAATATTGCGGAGAAGATCGATACGTATGATATCTCGATCCGTCCTTATGAAGACTGCTGTACTATTTTCGTTCCGAAAGAGCCGAAAACGAAACCGAATAGGGAAAAGACAGTAGCTATCGAACAGTCGGTAGATTTTTCCGGTTATATAGAAGAAGCAGTAGGGAATATAGAGACCATTCATATTAATGGAAAATCAGAGGGTCGGAAACAGGAAAGTTTTGCCGACTTATTTTAACGAGTGTCTGCCTGTCGGTTTTTCTGTTGTGAGGTATAGCGGGTGAAAAAGCCGGCAGGTGTTTTTTGGGGAAAAAGAAAACGGTTGCAGGAGGGGAAAGTGGTGGAACTTTGGTTCGGGGGAAAAATTTATACAATGATAAACGAAGGAGACTGGGTGGAAGCTGTAGTTGTGAGTGAAGGGCGGGTGATGGACACCGGGAGCACCAGTGAACTGTATGATAAGTACGGGGGAATGTTGAATGAACAGCATAATCTGAATGGCGGCATTATGTATCCCGGTTTTACGGACAGCCATTTACATATGATGATGCACGGGGAACGGCTTCTCAGGCTGGACCTGTCATTTATGAAATCAAAGGAAGAGGTTCTCCGTGCTCTGAAACAGTATGCGGATAATACGTCTCCGGGAGAGTGGATCGTAGGAGAAGGATTCAATGAAAATCAGTGGGAGGAAAACGGACTCATCCATAAGTCTGAACTGGATGAAGTGACCGGAGAACATCCGGCCATCATTACGAGAGTCTGCCGCCATGCGCTGGTTGCGAATTCCGAAGCTGTCAGACTCGCAGGAGTAACGAAAGAGTCTCCTGACCCGCAGGGAGGGAGAATCGGGAAGGACGAGCGCGGAGTAACTGGTGTTTTTCATGACGAGGCTCAGGAACTCATTAAGCAACAGATGCCGGGCGTATCATCGGACTATCTCGAAAAGGCGCTTACGGCAGCGATAGAAGATATGTATGCCCGCGGTCTTACAGGCGGACATACAGAGGATCTGTATTATTATGGAGGTTTTCTTAAAACATACCGCGTTTTCCGCAAGGTCATACATGAAAGAGGAAAGAAGTTCCGCACTAATCTTCTCGTCCACCATAAAGCAGCAGACGAAATGGAAGAAGCGGGGCTCGCTTTCGGGGACGGGGCGCCCTTTACAGAACTTGGAGCTATGAAAATATTTTCTGACGGGGCTTTAGGGGGCCGTACCGCTCTTCTGAATGCTCCATATGAAGATGACCCGTCGAACCGGGGCGTGGCTATCCACAGCGATGAAGATCTCGATGATCTTTTCAAAAAAGCAAGAGCAAAGGCGATGCCCGTAGCTGTTCATGCTATCGGAGACGGGGCGGTAAAAGCCGTACTTGAAAGAATGGAACGGTTTCCACTGAAAAATGGGCACAGAGACCGGATTATCCATGCGCAGATTCTGGACGGGGAGCTGATTGCCCGTCTGCAGAAATTACCTGTAGTGCTCGACATACAGCCTTCTTTTGTTGCTTCCGATTTTCCGTGGGTGATAGAGAGAATTGGCGAAAAAAGGATGGAGTATGCCTATGCCTGGAAAACCCTTTACGATAAAGGCGTCCTCCTTGCAGGAGGGTCCGATGCTCCCATCGAAGAAGTGAATCCGCTGCTTGGTATCCGGGCGGCTGTAGACAGGAGGGCGACCCTCGATTTTCAGGTATACGGGGAAGAAGAAAAACTGTCGATGTACGAAGCGATATCTCTGTATACGAAGGGAAGTGCCCATGCAGTCAGCAGAGAAGAGGAGCAGGGAATGATCCGTGCGGGGTATGTGGCTGATTTTACCGTGCTGGACCGTAATCTCTTCTCATCAGCCGGCCACGAGGTCGCCGATGCGGTCGTTATGATGACGGTAGTCGACGGAGAGATTATGTACGAAAAATAATGAAAAGAGATCGAGCAAAACAAAGAGCCGGTCAACACTGACCGGCTCTTTGTATTATATCTTCGTTCCGGGCGTTTTCAGTAATGTTACAGAAAAGTACGCTGTACCCGGTGCCAGAAGGAGTTACTTTTCAATTTGACGGTTTTCACCAGTTTATCACTCAAAGAAATATCGATATACCGGATGTTTCTGATAGAGTAGGCTTCGTTGTCCATTCCGATAATAGGGAAGTCATTCCCGTCCTGACGTACGTCAAGACGCAACTTACGCTCTTTACCGAGAATGAAGGAAGAGTCCAGAGTACGAAAGCGGTTGTTGTTAAGCGATGCCAGTTCACTCACCTGCATAGAAGGGAGGAGAGGATCCACGACAGCCCCTTTGGTTGATTTATTGTAGCCTGTACTTCCAGTCGGTGTAGAGACGATCAGTCCGTCCCCGCGGAAGTGTTCAAAGTGAAGGTCATCAATGTGTACGTCGATGTCGATCGTTTTTATTAACGAGGAACGTACGCTGCATTCGTTCAGACAGAGAAAGGTCGATTCATTATTCACTTTAGCTTCAATCAGAGGGAATCTCCTTACTTCAATTTCATCATTCATCATATAGGTGACCATCTGTTCGTAATTATCCAGGCTGAAGTCACAATAGAGTCCGGCTTCGTCCCCCTCTTTAACTCCTAGGTAAAGACAGTCCTGGCGGAAACCGGTTTTCCGGACGGATTGAAGGAAAGCCCCGTCTCCTCCTACAGAAATAATGATGTTCGCATCGTTGTAATCTTCCACAATAGTGAAATTATTATCAACAGCCAGCTGTTTCAAAGGTTGTACTTTCTCATCCTTTTCTTTGCTGGGTGTATAATAGAAATATAGATTTCTTCTTTGATTTGACATAAAACCACCTCTTTTGAATTTATCCACCCCCATTTTACCACAGTTATTTCAGTTTATACTTCTTAGAAAGGTCCGCATTTGAAAAGATAGTGCACTTTCGATATTGTATATGAAGGTAGCTAATGAAGCCTCAATTGTTTAGGAGGAACGACATATGGATCAGCAAAACGTAGAGAAACTGTTTACTCAGATAGATGAAATGGCCACTGCTATTTCGGAGGGTCTGAACATTACGTACCTGGAAGGCGTTACCGAGGCGCTCGATATTTTATATCAGGGTCAGGTCTTCGAAGATTATCCTGAGAAGCTCCAGGTGGACATTCGGAACAAGTGGCTCGGTTTCAATAAGAACAATTATGAAAACGAAGAGATCAGAAAAGCCATACAGCTGGCTACGCTCAAAGGGATGAAAGGCGTCACGCAGCAGCAGCACCTTCTTACCCCGGATGCAGTAGCCACTTTTATCGGTTTTTTGACAGGGAAACTTACAGAGTTTCATCAGGGAAGTGTCAGACTTTTTGATCCGGTCTGTGGCAGTGGCAACTTGCTGACCGCCATTTTGAACGGTACGGATAAAGATATCGTCCCATACGGCAGTGAAGTGGATGATTCTCTCATTCAACTCGCTGTCGTCCAGGCGAACCTTCAAAAGCATAATATCGAATTTTTTCATCAGGACAGTCTTCAGCCCTTTCTGCTTGAACCCGTCGATATCGTAACGGCAGATCTTCCGGTAGGATATTACCCGGACGACGCCCAGGCGGAAAAATACGAACTGAAAGCCGGGGAAGGACACTCCTACGCTCATCACCTGCTGATTGAACAGAGTCTCACGTATTTGAAAGAGGGAGGATACGGCATCTTCGTCGTACCCAACTTCCTGTTTGAAAGTGATCAGGCACAGCAGCTGCAGAGGTATCTGCGCGATCACGCACATATCATCGGAATGCTGCAGCTGCCGGAAGATCTGTTTAAGAAAGAAAAATTCGCCAGGAGTGTGTTTATCGTCCAGAAGAAACAAGAAGGCACAAAACCGCCGAAGCAGGCTCTTCTCGTTAAACTCCCATCTTTTTCGAGCCCGGAGAAAACATCGAATGTCATCTCCCAGGTAAACGACTGGTTCAGTGATTATCACAGCGGGAAATTGTAAGAAAATATAGAATATAACACGAAAACGTTCCCATTGATTGTTATCCTTGAAAACAGGAATGACGGGTGGTTAAATGTATTTGTTATAAGTATAGAACCTATATTTAAGGGGATGAACAACGTTGAATAAAGTTTTAGCTATAAACGCCGGAAGTTCTTCATTGAAGTTCCAGCTTATTGAAATGCCGGAGGAGAAAGTCAATGCAAAAGGTGTCATGGAACGGATCGGATTAAATGACTCCATCTTTAATATCGAGACTGTGGACGGAGAAGATAAAAAGGTGGAGGAAATCGCCGATCACCAGCAGGCCGTGGATCTGCTTTTAAGTACATTGACCTCAAAAGGCATCATAGATTCTCTGGATGATATCGATGGGGTCGGTCACCGGGTAGTGCACGGAGGGGAGAAATTCAGCGATTCGGCTCTCGTAACGGAGGAAGTAATAGAGGCCATCGAAGAAGTGTCTGAACTTGCACCTCTTCATAACCCGGCCAACCTGACCGGAATACGGGCTTTCCGTAAGGTGATGCCGAACGTGCCTCACGTGGCAGTGTTCGACACAGCTTTCCACCAGTCGATGCCGGAAGAGTCCTACCTGTACAGCCTGCCTTATGAGTATTATGAGAATTACGGGATAAGGAAATACGGTTTCCACGGGACTTCCCATAAATATGTATCCCAGCATGCGGCGCAGATGCTCGGCCGTCCTGTTGAGCAGCTTCGACTCATCTCCTGCCACCTCGGGAACGGAGCGAGTATTGCGGCAATCGAAGGCGGGAAATCGATTGATACTTCCATGGGTTTCACTCCGCTTGCCGGTGTCACTATGGGGACGAGGTCCGGAAACATCGACCCGGCTCTCATACCTTTCATTATGGAAAAAACAGGAAAAACAGCTGATGAAGTAATGAGCGTCCTCAACAAGGAAAGCGGGATGCTGGCCCTTTCAGGTTTTTCCAGTGACCTCAGGGATATTGAACAGAAAGCGGGAGAAGGGGATGAACGGGCCCAGCTGGCTCTTCAGGTTTTCGCTGACCGTATCCACAAATATATAGGTTCCTACGCATCCCGGATGCACGGTGTGGACGGCATTATTTTTACTGCCGGTGTCGGGGAAAACAGTATTTCAATACGGGAACGTATATTGAAGGGCCTTGAATTTATGGGGGTATACTGGGATCCTTCCCTTAATAACGTCCGCGGAAAAGATGCTTTCGTAAACTATCCTCATTCTCCCGTAAAAGTTATGGTCGTTCCTACGAACGAAGAAGTCATGATAGCGAGAGATACAGTCGAAAAAGGGTTGAAAGACTGAATCACCCCTCTTTCCGTCTCCTTTCCAAAAAAATATAATTCAAAAAAGAGTGATGTCCTTCAATTTATAAAAGGACATCACTCTTTATTTTCTGACAGCGGAGAGAATAGAGTCATACACATAAAAAAATCGGGGGGAGTGGTTTTCACCATTCCCTCCGTTTTTTCATGTTCTTTTTTTCAACGGAGAATTAACTTCATGAATCGGCCTGGGCACTGTCGCGTACTACAAGAACATCGCATTTCGCAGTTCTCGTAATGTGCTCGGACACGCTTCCGATAAAGAAACGTTCCATGGCGTTTAAGCCGGTAGCACCGCAGATGATCAGGTCGGCATTGTATTTAGGAGCGATTTCTTTGGTGAGTTTCACTTTTGGAGAGCCGTATTCAATCTCGATTTCGATGCTGTCGAGTCCTGCATCCTGGGCCTGCTTTTTGTAGTCTTCCAGAATTTCATAAGCATGTTTCTCCGCTCTCATAGCCAGCGAACGGTCGTACGCTTCTACCGTGGCAAAAGCTCTGGTATCCACAATGTGAGACAGAATGATAGTGGCATTATTCCTGTTGGCGATGTCCACCGCTTTATGAAACGCTTTTTCCGCTGTCTCCGAACCGTCTACCGCTACTACAATGTTTTTGTATTCAAAAGTCATACTATCCACTCCTTTCTCTTTCTATTATACATATACCACGCGGAGCTGTATATTAGACGTGAAACCGTTTCAATTATGTGAAAAAGCGGTGAACTTTTGTGTTGCGCGCAAAAAGGGTATACTTGAAGAAGAAAAAAATTACTTTTTGAAACCTTTGCCGAAGCAATTCGTAAATAAAGGGTACAAGGTCATGAAAAGGAGAGAGCTGTGTGGGTTTTTTAAAACGATTATTTTCGAAAACGAAAAAAACACCTGAAGCGGTAGAGGAGCGGAATGCTTTGAACCTCGAGGTAGGGGACATCGTTACGTATGACCTTGCGGATTACGAAGTGGTCGGTAAACTGACATACCGTGACGGCAGTTATGAATGGTACAGTTATCAACTTCTCGAAGGCAGAAATACAAAGTGGTTATCTTCCGAGATGGACGAAGAACTCGAACTGGGAATGTTTGAGAAAGTTCATTTGCCCGTGGATACTCCCTACCCTGCTAAACTGGAATATGATGGTCTTACCTATCATAAGAAGGAAGAAGGGGTGGCGAAAGTCATCGGAGAGGGAAGAAGCAGCAACCTTCAGGGAGAATCGGTCCGTTACGGGGATTACCTTGCCGATGACGAAGAGCATATGCTCAGTCTGGAAGCCTGGGGCACGGAAGTTGAAGTAAGTGCCGGAACACCCCTGCAGGAGTATGAACTGAAGATTATAGCAGGAACAAAATAAGGAGGAGATTTATATGTTTAAATTTTTTAATCGCGTAAAGACGGTAGTAGGTTCCGAACTGAATTCCATGCTTGATAAAGCGGAAGATCCGGTAAAAATGCTCGATCAGTTTATGCGGGATATGGATAATGACATCCGGGAGGCTGAAAGTGCAGTAGCTAAGCAGATTGCCAACGAAAAGATGCTTAAGCGCAAGTACGATGATGCTCAGGCTATGGTAGACAAGCGGATGAAGCAGGCCGAAAAGGCGCTGGAGTCTGAGGATGAAGACCTGGCCCGTCGTGCCATCGAAGACAAAAACAGTCATCAGGAACAGGCGGATCAGCTGAAAGAATCATATGACCGTGCGAAGAAAGATTCTGAACAGCTTCGTACGAAACTGGATGAAATGAAGAAAGAATACCAGGAAATGAAACTTAAAAAAGACTCCCTGCAAGCAAGAGCGGAGTCGGCAAAAACCCGTACGAAGATGAACCGTACTATGTCTGATATCGGTAATGATGAATCCAAACAGGGATTCGAACGGATGGAAGAGAAAGTTATGCAGCATGAAGCGGAAGCGGAAACGAGCGAAGACCTCCGTTCCGAAAGCCGTTCTCTTGATGATGAATTCGAGGAGCTCGGAAAAGACGATAAAGTTGACGACGAGCTGGCTGCCATGAAGAAAAAAATGAATAAAGAATAATAAAGGTTTCTTACAAGCCTGGCGTTGCCGGGCTTGTAGTTTTACTTTCCAGGGGAAGGAGGAACATCCGTGAGAGACATAGGGAGCGTCGTGTTATTTTCGATTTTTGCAGCTTTTATCGCCTTTTTTATTTTTGACAGTGGGGATGGTGCCGATAACGGCATGTCCGGTACATATAATGAACAGTCCTATGAGTCATTACCCGAAGAGCCGACGCGTGGAGAAATCGAAGACAGCCTGGATGGGCAGTCCTATACTTCCGTTGAAACGATGATCGAGGAGACTTTTCCTCAGCTTGATACCGTCCAGACGGACCGGGGCCGTTCGGAAATTTACATGACGAGTGAGTATAATCTCCGGGAAGTGGAAGAGCTGATTGTGGAGGAAGTAAAGCCTGAGGATACCGGTGATAGACAGGGTGACAAACAGGCATTGATTTATCCTGATAATTTTGTCATATTGAAAGAGAGTGAAGAAGAGGCAGGTCTGATTCTCATTGAACTTGCCGAGAAAGAATTTGTACAGAATAATTATTCCCCTTCCTTTTTCGAGGGGATGCTTGCGTACGCTTTGCTGAACCAGGCCTTTGGTACGAACGACTGGAGGAGTACACAGAGAGACAGATGTGACAATGGAGGCTGCTACGGTGGGTATTCAATGTACGGCGGCAATAGCGGGTCGTTCAGAGGATCTTCTACAAGAGGTGGAGGACCGAGTGTAGGAAAATAAAAGGAGGGAAAGTATGGAACCATTACTTGCAACATTAGGATATTTCCTTATTGCGGTTGCAGTTGTTCTTGCAGGTCTTGCAATATTCGAAGTATTGACGAAGAAGTATAAAGACTGGGATGAAGTAAGTGCCGGAAACCAGGCGGTGGCAATGTCCATCTCAGGTAAGATTATCGGGATCTGTATTGTGCTTTCGTTTGCCATTTACCACAGCTTCACAGTGGTGGACACATTAATTTGGGGAGGAGTGGGCGTACTTCTGCAGATGGTAGCCTATCTTCTGTTTGAACTGCTCACCCGTAAGTTTTCTGTGGAGGACAAACTGAAGGAGAATAACACAGCCGTCGGTATTATTTCGATGGGTGTATCGATAGGTCTCGCTTTCGTCATCGGAGCTTCGATTACATAAGGTGGAAAGCACTCTCCGTGGGGAGGGTGCTTTTTTCTGACAGGGAGTAGTATGAATGAATGAAAAAGGATTGAAACAAAGCAAACTTATTTACTGGGCGTCCGGCATCGTTTCTATTTGCGGCCTTATTTTCGAGGTGTTATTCGGGGCGCTCGGTTCCTATATTCTCGGGGACGGGGTGAAACAGTACACGCTTACGATCAGCCTGTTCCTGACAGGAATGGGGGTGGGAGCAAGCATCAGTGAACGAGTGACGAAAGATCTCGTCGTCGCCTTTATCTGGACGGAGTTTCTCGTGGCGGTCATTGGAGGTTTTTCCAGCTTTCTTATGTTCGGTATGACCGCTTTTGCTCCGGCGGGATCCGACGCGCTTTTTCTATACACTGTAACATTTACGATCGGGGCTCTTACGGGTGTGGAGCTGCCGGTTCTTATACGTAAAGCGAATGATATCGGGGTCGAACTTAATAAAAGTACCGCCCGCGTACTCTTTTCCGACTATGCCGGAGGGCTGGTGGGGGGATTACTGTTCGCTTTCTATCTGCGCCCGGAAATGGGCATGGTGAAGACTGCGTTTTTCGTCGGGGTCATTAATCTGTCGGTCGCCGTCCTCGTATTATTTTATTTCAGGGAAGAAATTAAAAAGTTCTCTTTTCATCTGGGCAGTGCAATCTTTATCGGGATTCTTCTCATTAGCGGTCTGTTCTTCGGGGAAGAGCTGGCTTTCTCCTTTGAACAGAAACTTTACAAAGATCCGATTCTTCACATGGAAAACACCTCTTATCAGAAGATGGTTCTTACAAAAGACGACGAAGATACCCGACTTTTTCTGGACGGGGCCCTGCAGTTCAGTTCCACTGATGAATACCGGTATCATGAGACGCTCGTACATCTTCCTATGGCTTATAAAGAGAACGTCCGGGATGTACTCGTGCTGGGAGGGGGAGACGGCATTGCCGTGAACGAACTGCTGAAGTACGAAGGGTTGGAATCGATCACTCTTGTGGATCTCGACCCCGCTGTCGTCGATTTCGCCAAAGAAAACCCGCACCTGCGTGAGCTGAATGATGGTGCGCTTGACGATCCTCTGGTCGATATTCAGCATAAAGACGCCTTCAAGTATCTGAAAGCGACAGACAAACGTTTTGATACGGTGCTTATCGACCTGCCGGACCCCAACAACGAAAGTCTGAATAAGCTGTATACGAAAGAATTCTATTCACTCGTGCGGAATCATCTGAGAGCCGATGGCGTGATGATGGCTCAGGCCACAAGCCCCGTCTTCGCCCCGGAGGTGTACTGGACCATCAACGAAACGGTGGAAGCGACGGATATGAATACGTACAATTTTCACGTCGACATACCGAGTTTCGGGAACTGGGGTTTCGTAATGGCTTCAAGGAAAGAAGTGGATATCGAAAATGTTTCAATAGATGTACCGACGGAATTTCTCAATGAGGAAATTGTTCCGGCGCTTACCGTGTTTGGAAAAGACGAAGACCGGGAAATCCTAGATAGTGACGGTCAGGTTAAGAACCTGGAACCTAATACATTAATCCACCCGAATCTTATTCAGAAATATGAGCAAGCGTGGAAAGATTACTAAAGGAGGATGCTGAACATGAAAGTATTTTATCATGGACACGCAGTAGTGAAAGTGGAAACGGAGAAACACACCATTTTGATTGACCCTTACATTTCCGAAAATGGCAATACCGATCTGAAAGCGGACGAAGCAAAAGCGGACGTTATTCTCCTGACTCACGGCCACAATGACCACGTCGGTGACACGTTTGAGATTGCTAAAAGAAATGATGCCCGGATAGTTGCTCCTTTCGAACTGGCCACGTATCTCGGCAATAAAGGTCTGGACGCCCATCCTATGTACATTGGTGGGGCTCACGAGTTTGATTTCGGTACAGTGAAACTTACTCAGGCTTTTCACGGTTCTTCCTACACAGAAGATGACGGCACTATCGTATATACCGGTATGCCTACCGGCATTCTGTTGACGATTGACGGAAAAACTGTATACCACATGGGAGATACGGGTCTTTTCTCCGACATGAAGATGATCGGGGAAAGAAACGATATTGACCTGGCATTCGTTCCGATCGGTGATAACTTCACTATGGGACCTGAGGATGCGCTTACGGCAGCTGAATGGATCGGAGCTAAACAGGTAGTACCGGTTCACTACAATACTTTTGATCTGATTAATCAGGACGGAGAAGCTTTTGCTTCTAAAGTTAAACCCGGAAAAGGCAAAGCTCTCAAACCGGGAGAATATATCGAACTGTAATATCACCACACCCCGGTCGCTTTTGAAGAAAGCGGCCGGGATTTTTTTAAATCGGAACAGCGGTGATTTAATGGAAATACATAATAATTCATTTAATAAGGGAAGAGAGCGGGACTTGTTCGAAATTGAACTATAACTGTATCACTAGTATAATAACAATTATACTTGTAAACACTAGTACAGTTAGAGAGAAGGTGAGCGTTTGACTACAAAACACGAGCAGATTTTAAATCACATAGATTCTTTGAGTATAGGGAGTAAAATTTCCGTCCGCCGTATTGCCAAGGAAATGCAGGTGAGTGAAGGGACGGCTTATCGTGCAATCAAGGAAGCAGAGAATCAGAAACTCGTCAGTACGATTGAACGGGTCGGTACGATCAGAATAGAACAGAAGAAAAAAGAGAACATTGAACGCCTGACTTTTGCGGAGATTGTGAATATCGTAGACGGCCAGGTGATGGGCGGGAGAAAAGGCCTGTATAAAACGCTCAATAAGTTCGTCATAGGTGCTATGAAACTCGATGCTATGATGAGGTACACGGAAGCGGGTTCTCTGCTTATCGTAGGGAATCGTACGAACGCTCATGAATTAGCGGTTCAGGAAGGTGCGGCCGTTCTTGTGACGGGAGGATTTGACACTTCGGATGAAGTGAAGCAGCTGGCGGATGAAAAAGAACTACCGGTCATTTCCACCAGTTATGACACGTTTACGGTAGCCGCCATGATCAACAGAGCGATTTACGACCAGATGATCAAAAAAGAAATTGTTCTGGTAGAGGATATATATACTCCGCTGGAGGAGTCGAAATTTTTATCTTCGAACGACCGCATTTCCAAGTGGCATTCCCTGAACAGGGAGACGGGCCACAGCCGGTATCCGATAGTCGATATGCAGAACAGAGTAGTCGGTATCGTAACATCTAAAGATATTGTGGGAGAAGATGAAAATACTCTCGTGGAAAAGGTGATGACGAGGAACCCGATGACGGTCACAGTCAACACTTCTCTCGCGAATGCCGCCCATATGATGGTGTGGGAAGGAATTGAATTGATGCCAGTCGTCGATTCGCTGAGGGAAATTCAGGGTATCATCTCCAGACAGGACGTACTTAAAGCGCTTCAGAATATCCAGAGACAGCCGCAGGTGGGGGAAACGATCGATGACCTGATCACCAGTCAGCTGACGCACATTACGGACGAAGAGGGAACGTACACGCTGAAAACGAAAGTCACCCCGCAGATGACAAACCAGCTTGGTACGATGTCGTATGGTGTATTCACCGCTTTGATAACGGAGGCTTCCAGCCATCTTCTGACACGGCAGAAGAAAGGGGAGCTGGTTGTCGAAAACATTTCCGTCTACTTCATAAAGCCGGTGCAGCTCGAGAGTGAAGTGGAGATTCATCCCCGGGTGCTCGAAGCCGGGAGGAAACTCGCCAAGCTGGATGTAGAAGTCTATCATGAAGGCAGTCTTGTCGGAAAAGCGCTGCTGATGGCCCAGCTGATTGATAAATAAGCACAAAAAAAGCCGCTTTCAAAGCGGCTTTAAACTTTTTCGACCCGTTTATATTCATTTTTGTAGTGACGTGCTGCCCTCCAGCCGTGCATCAGCTGTAAAACGCCGAGGACGATAAATAGTATACCGATGAACAGCGACAGTCTCGTTTCATAATACAGGTACTGAGCCGCACCGAAACTTACGATGAAGATGCCGAGAAAGAATTTTGCGATACTGTTATAATACTGCTGAGTGACCGGGTGTTCCGTACGTGTAATCATTACTTTGTTATAAATGTATAGTACAATGGAGGTAATGACGAAAGCGATAAGCAGAAACATGAACATGAACATCATCCTTAGGTAATTTTTTTCTATCGCCTATTTTAGCTTGTTTCTTATTAAAATGCCAACATCTTTATCAGAAGGAGCCTTTTTATGCATAAACAGATTAAAGATAAAATAGAATCATACTCGAAGATTATCATACACCGCCACGTCCGTCCCGATCCCGATGCTCTCGGTTCACAGCTCGGCCTCAAAAAAATACTCCAGGATACATATCCGGAGAAAACGGTGCTGGCTGCCGGCGATGATGACGAAGCATTCCGTTTTCTGGGGACTATGGATAACGTGGACGACGATGATTACAGGGGCGCCCTGGTAATCATTAACGACACGGCAAACCTTGAAAGAGTCGACGATGAAAGGTATGAAAAAGGCGAGGCTCTCATTAAGATCGACCACCACCCGGTCGTGGACGAGTATGGAGATGTTCAGTGGGTGGAGACCCATTCCAGTTCCACGAGCGAAATGATTTACGTGCTTGCTGCTCAAAACGCTGGATGGAAATTCTCCAGGGAAGCCGCCCGGCTGCTGTATGCGGGCATAATCGGAGATACCGGAAGATTTCTTTTCCCGAGTACGACAGAACGGACGTTTGAAGCGGCTTCCGTACTGATTAAATACGACTTCGACCGTTCTGCTATGTACGACGAACTTTATAAGACTTCTTTGAAGCTTGCAAGGCTGAAAGGTTATATTCTGCAGAATGTTACTGTGTCGGAAGAAGGGCACGCAGCCATTCCGCTTTCAAAAGAAGTGCTGGAGCGTTTTGAAGTGGACCCTTCAGAAACCAGCCAGTTCGTGGGGATGCTCGGAGATATCGAGGGGATCCTTTCCTGGGTGTTCTTTGTGGAGGAAGAATCCGAAATAAGAGTCAGGTTCCGATCCAAAGGACCTGTCATCAATAAACTCGCCGGGGAGTACCGGGGAGGCGGACATCCGATGGCTGCCGGTGCCAGAGCGGAGAGCTGGGAAGAGACGAAAAGGATAGAAGAGCGGCTGCAATCAATCTGCCGGGAATACCGGAAAGAAAATGGGTGAATACACCCATTTTCTTTTTCGATACATAAAACCTTACAGCTGTCTCTTTTAAATAGTCCCGGGTTCTGTGTCTTCTTCCGGTAATACCCGATCAATCCGGATACGGAGTGTATATGACGACAGTGATCGAAATCGTTAGTATAATTCAGTTAGAAGGAGGTGGGAGTAATGGGGTTTACTCACATAGGTATAAAAAGCGGTTACAGTCTTATGAACAGTACCATTGATATACATGAACTCATAGACGAAGCTTACGGCCGGGGAATAAGAGCGCTCGGTCTGGTCGATGAAAAAAATATCAGTGCCTGGCTGTCGTTTTATAATGCCTGTATAGAAAAAAACATAACTCCTATCCTCGGCGTCGAACTCCCGGTGATACATAAAGAAGAGGAGTATCCGACTTTTTTGCTTGCCACCTCGGAACAGGGAGCAGGAAACGTAATAGAAATTACAAGCAGGTACCATCTGGACGGTCGAGTGGAACTGAACGGTATCGAAGAACTTGGGAACGATGTAATCGCGATATGGAAAACGGGAGACACCCCTGTAGCGCAACAGGTTACGGAAAACAGAAAAGAAGAAGTCATCCCCGTATATCGGGAGTTCGAATCCGTCTTTTCTTTAATGTTCGCAGGCGTCCGTGCTGCAGAACTGCGACAGGAACAGATGCTTCATGACCCTCTGAAGGCGTGGGCGCAGGCAGGACTGATCAGCTGTACAGCCATCAGTGACGTACATTTTCTGAAAGAAGAGGATAGAACAGCCTATGAAGTTATGCAGGCGATGGAGGCAGGCGAAGCTTTTAAAGCAGGGACTTCTTCCCCTGGAGTAACTTGTCTCGAAGATCCTTCCCGGACAGAGTCATATTTCAGTGAATGGCCCGAGGTCATCAGTAATAACGAAACAATAGTAGACAAAAGTTCTGTTTCTCTAACCCGCTCCCGTTCTCTTCTCCCTTCCTATCCCCTGGAGGGTGGGGACAGTAATGAATATTTAAGGGAATTGTGTGAGCAGGCGTTGCCGGAGAAGTACGGCGCTGATACCGGGGAAGCAAAGAAACGTCTGGAACATGAGCTTGAAGTGATAACCTCCCGTAAATTCAGCGACTACTTCCTTATTGTGTGGGACTTCGTCAAATATGCGAAGGACAAGGGGATTAAAGTCGGTCCCGGCCGTGGTTCCGCTGCCGGGTCGATCGTAGCATATCTGTTGAATATAACGACTGTGGACCCTTTGAAATACGGTCTTCTTTTTGAAAGGTTCCTCAATCCGGAACGTCAGACCATGCCCGACATCGACATTGACTTTTCCGATCACCGGCGTGATGAAGTGATTACATATGTACGGGAAAAATACGGAAAAGAAAGAGTGGCCCAAATTTGTACTTTCGGTACATTCGCAGCAAGGAGTACGATACGGGAGGTAGGAAAAGCGCTGAAAGTGGAAGAAGAGGATACTGCGTATATACTGAAGCAGTTTCCCGGAAACCGTTCGCTCAACCTGGAACAGATTGTAAAACAGTCGGAACCTCTTAAGGACTTTATAAGAAGTTCCGGTCAACTTCAGACTCTGTTCAGAATCGGCACCAGAATCGAAGGGCTGCCAAGGCACGTCTCCACTCACGCTGCCGGAGTAGTTATCAGCGACTATCCTCTCGGGAGATATACCGGAATGATGGATCATGACGGTCCGGCACTGCTTACTCAGATGGCTATGGAGGACGTGGAAGCTTCCGGTCTTCTCAAAATGGATTTTCTCGGACTCAGGAATCTTTCTTTTCTTGAAAATATGGAAAAGAACATCAGAAAATACGCCGATTCCGAATTTTCGGTCCAGAGCATTCCGGATGATGATGCAGCTACCTACAGACAGTTGGCGGAAGGAAAGACGAACGGGATTTTCCAGTTGGAGTCGAAAGGAATGAGGAAAGTACTGCAACAGTTGAAGCCTGAACGTTTTGAAGATATTGTCGCCGTCAATGCCCTGTATCGTCCCGGACCGATGGATTTCATTCCGGATTATGTGGAGCGAAAACACGGCAGGACCCCTGTCACTTATTTACACGCGGACATTGAACCGATTCTCGAGGAGACATACGGGGTGCTTTTGTACCAGGAACAAATAATGAAGGTCGCTCAGATTGTTGCCGGGTATTCTCTCGGGGAAGCGGATCTTTTCAGAAGGGCAGTGAGCAAAAAACAGGAAAGTATTCTCAAAAATGAGGAGAGCCGATTTCTGAAAGGCGCTGAACAGGCTGGTTATAAGGAAGAAGTGGCGCGGGAGCTGTTCAGATGGATTGTGAAATTCTCCAATTATGGATTCAACAAAAGCCACGCAGTAGCCTACAGCATCATTTCGTATAAACTTGCTTATATTAAAACGCATTTTCCGGAATACTTCCTTTCCGAACTGATCAACAGCGCCGTAGGAGATAAAGAGAAAATAGCGAATTACGTACGTGAAGCAAAGCAGGAAGGTATACCCGTACATCCCCCGTTCGTAAATGAGGCTTTTCCTCATACATCTGTCCGAAAAGGAAATATCATCCTCGGCTTCATGATGATAAAAGGTATCGGTTTCAAGATGGGCCGTTCCATTACGGAAGAGAGGCAGCGGGGACGCTTTACGAATTTTTTCGAGTTCACGATGAGGGGGTCTTCCTACCTGGATCGGAACTCGATGGAAAACCTCATTAAGGCCGGCTGTTTTGACCGTCTTCACTCCAACCGCGCAAGTTTACTTGCGAGTATCGATCAGGCGCTGGAACAAAGTGAACTGTTCAGGGAATTTCAGGAAGATATAGGGTTCATTACGGAATGGAGCGGAGGTCTCGTCCACAAAGACCCGCTTCCAGCCCTCACACGGCTGAATTTGGAAAAAGAGGTGCTCGGAGCTGTCCTTTCTTCCCATCCTCTGGAAGGGGCGGGCAAAAGTCTGAAAAGAAACAATATAGAATTACTCAGCGCGGCTCTGATGAAAGAAAAAGGGTTCATTACCGTAGCCGCCGTCGTAGATAACGTCAGAGAGATACGGACGAAACGGGGAGAGAAAATGGCTTTTCTTTCATTGAGTGACGATAAAGAAGAGATGGACGCAGTGGTGTTTCCCGAAACGTACCGTACCTGCAGCTCCTGGCTGGACGAGGACATGATTGTAGTAATCGGCGGGAAAATACAGGAACGGCGGGGAGAGAAACAGCTTCAGGCACAAAGTATACGTCCTGTGCAGGAGACGAGTGAAATCTTCATTAAGACAGAAAAAAAGCGGTATACGGAAATTCTCGAATTTATGAAAACCCTGGCCCGTGATCATCCGGGAGAACAGGAAATATTTTTCTATATCGAAGAAGTGAAGAAAGTCTATAAAATGCCTTCCGGCTACGGGATTGATGTGAGTGAAGAAGTACGGAAGCGTTTGGAAAAGAATATCGGAAATGAAAAATATGCTATAAGGCACAGATGGCTCTGAAATGGAGATGGATGCCTTTACACGATTTGACGATTTGTTATAATTAAGAAGTCGAAATCCGGTGGTCAGACCACTTCAAATACACCTGCTTTACCTGTAGGAAAGTAGAAAAATCCGTACCAATCCATTGAATCGAAGGAGCGTGGTCTTTTGTCAAATTTACGGGATGAAGCATTGCATATTCATAGAGTGAACCAGGGAAAACTGGAAACTACCTCGAAAGTCCCTGTCCGTAATTCCAGGGATTTAAGCTTAGCTTATTCTCCCGGGGTAGCGGAACCTTGTAAAGAAATTTACGATCACAAGGAAACAGTTTTCGATTACACAATGAAAGGGAATATGGTGGCAGTCGTCAGTGACGGTTCGGCAGTGCTCGGACTTGGCAACATCGGTGCGGAAGCCTCCCTCCCTGTTATGGAAGGGAAAGCCGCTCTTTTCAAAAGTTTTGCCGGCGTCGACGCTTTCCCCATCTGCCTGAACACAAACAACATCGATGAAATAGTTCAGACCGTTAAGCTGATGGAGCCTACGTTCGGAGGTGTGAACCTCGAGGACATAGCTGCCCCCAACTGTTTTATCATCGAAGACCGCCTGAAAAAAGAAACGGATATTCCGATTTTCCATGATGATCAGCACGGAACGGCTATCGTTACCGTGGCAGGGCTGATGAACGCCTTGAAACTTACCGGCCGCTCTTTTTCCGATATTAAAGTGGTAGCGAACGGAGCAGGGGCTGCTGGGATCGCCATCATTAAACTGCTTTACCATTTCGGAGTAAGAGATATCATCATGTGTGATTCCCGGGGTGCGATTTACGAAGGGCGCACAGAAGGAATGAACGAAGTGAAAGATGAAATAGCCAAAATCACGAATAAAGAGAAAGTTTCAGGGAAACTTGAAGACGTAATAGAAGGTGCGGACGTTTTCGTCGGAGTCTCCGTAGGAGGCAGTTTATCCAGCGAGATGGTGTCGAAAATGAAAGAGGAGTCGATTATTTTCGCCATGGCAAACCCGGAACCGGAAATTATGCCGGATGCTGCAAAAGAGGCCGGTGCCCGTGTAATCGGTACAGGCAGATCCGATTTTCCGAATCAGGTGAATAACGTCCTTGCTTTTCCTGGGATTTTCAGAGGAGCTCTTGACGTGAGGGCGACGAGGATCAATGAAAGGATGAAAATAGCTGCAGCCGAAGCTATTGCCGAACTCGTAAGTGACGGGGAACTTGGGGAAGATTATGTAATACCTGCTCCGTTCGACCCGAGAGTCGCTCCGGCTGTTGCGGCCAGTGTCGCTAAAGCTGCTATGGAATCCGGCGTTGCGAGGAAGCATGTGGACCCTGAACAGGTAAGCGAAAGAACCCGCCAGCTGACGTTAATTGATGAAGATTGAGGAGAAGGGACTGCCTTCTCCTTCGTTTTCGAACGAGCCAGTGAATTTACATAGAAAGGGGAGATGTGCACATTGTCCCCGAATGAGCCCGAAAAGACGAAAGTATATGAAGGGGTGCTCCACCGGCTGAAGGAATTCATAGAGGAAGAAGATGTCCGTCCCGGAGATAAGCTTCCTTCCGAAAGGGAACTGAGTGATCAGCTTAGTGTGGGGCGTTCCTCGATCAGGGAGGCCCTGCGTGCGCTGGAGCTGCTCGGACTTATTGAAACGAAAAGAGGGGAAGGCACGTTTCTAAAAGAATACAAGGATTATCATATGATCAATCTGCTTTCGACCTTTATACTGAACAGAAACAGGACACGGGAAGAGCTGCATATCGCCAAAAACATGGTGGAGAAAGAAATCATTTTTTTGTCGATAGGCAGATTGTCCGTTCCGGAAATCGAACAGCTCGAAGCACACCTCGTTCCATTCAACGGGGAAAGTCATAACGATTTATTCAAAGAACTGTTTATGGCACAGAATCAGGAACTGCTTCTTTCTATATGGCAGCTTCTCACTACGTATCTGGAGTCGGTTGAGAAGATCCATTATACGAAAGAATGGCACGAGGAACTTTGTGATGCACTGCGACGCGCAAACAAGGAAGATATTTTCGGATTATATGAAAACAGTATTTAATCCAGCAATTCGAATACGAAAAGAAAAAGGAGGGTGACGAAATGTTCCGAGATATGTTTGGAAAAAAGAAAAGATATAACTCCGTACCGAGTAAAAAAAGCCGGAAGAACGTACCGGAAGGTTTGATGCAGAAATGTCCGGGCTGTAAGAAGATTTTTTACAGGAAGGAACTGAACAGGAATTTATTTGTATGTCCTCACTGTGATTATCATGTAAATCTTACTGCGTATGAACGCATTGAACAGCTCTCGGACGCCGGGTCGTTCGAAGAGTGGGATGAAAATCTGGAAACCACAAATATACTGGGATTCCCCGAATACGAAGAGAAGCTGGAGAAAGACAAGGACAAAACGGACCTTAAAGAGGCGATTGTGACCGGAAAACTGACGATTGGTGACGCCCCTGCAGCTGTAGCCGTGATGGATTCACGTTTCAGGATGGGAAGTATGGGGGCTGTCGTCGGGGAGAAAATTGCAAGAGCCGTGGAAAGAGCCCGGAAAGAATCTCTCCCGTTCATCATTTTCACTGCTTCCGGAGGAGCAAGAATGCAGGAGGGAGTCGTAAGTTTAATGCAGATGGGTAAAACGGCGATAGCTCTCGAACGTCACAGCCGGGCAGGCCTGCTGTTCATTTCGGTTATGACTCATCCTACTACCGGCGGGGTGACGGCAAGTTTCGCCTCCCTCGGGGACTATAACTTCGCAGAACCCCGTGCGCTGATCGGGTTTGCGGGAAGAAGAATTATAGAACAGACGATCAGGGAGAAGCTGCCCAAAGATTTTCAGACTTCCGAATTTTTACTCGAACACGGACAGTTGGATCGGATTATACATCGTCATGAATTAAAAAGTATTCTTGGAAATGTACTGGACATGCACCGGACAGGAGGGGAATCCAATGAAACACGTGCTTGATTTTGAAAGACCGGTTATCGACCTTCGTGAGAAAATTTCAGAACTGAAAAAGCTGACGGAAGAGAAAGATATAGATCTGGCGGAGGAAATCAGCACTCTTGAAGAAAGACTTGAGAAACTGGAGCATGATGTATATACCAATCTGAAGCCGTGGGACAGGGTTCAGATGGCCCGGCACCCGGAACGACCGACGACTCTCGACTACGTTAATCATCTTTTTGACGGTTTTTTGGAAATGTATGGAGATCGTCATTTCGGTGATGACCCTGCCATCATCGGTGGAATAGCCAAATTCGAAGGTGCACCGGTTACAGTGATCGGCCATCAGCGTGGTAAACATACGAAAGAGAACATATACAGAAATTTCGGCATGCCTCATCCGGAAGGGTACAGAAAGGCCTTGAGACTGATGAAGCAGGCCGAGAAATTCGGGCGTCCTGTAATAACGTTCATAGATACGAAGGGGGCCTATCCCGGGAAAGCAGCTGAAGAAAGAGGACAAAGTGAAGCGATAGCAAGGAATTTAATGGAAATGGCCGGGCTTGATGTCCCTGTCATATGCGTCGTTATCGGTGAAGGAGGAAGCGGAGGAGCGCTCGGTATCGGAATAGGGGATAAAATTCTTATGCTTGAGAACGCTACATACTCTGTTATATCACCGGAAGGAGCGGCTTCTATTCTATGGAAAGATGCTGCTTATGCCAAACAGGCAGCAGAATCAATGAAAATCACTTCGTATGATCTGGAACAGTTGAACATCATCGATGAACTGATACCGGAAATTATGGGAGGCGCCCATAAAGAAATTGAAAATCAGGCGGAAATTCTGAAACCATACCTCCGTTCTTCGCTTGAAGAACTGTCTGCTATGGATAATGAACAACGTCTGGAGAAAAGATATGAGAAGTACAAAAATATTGGCGCGTATGCAGCAATTGAGATATAATGAAGACAGTTGAATCAGGAGAGGAAAGACCGTAGTCGCACTATTTTTGTGCGACTTTTCCCGTCTTTAGGGTGTGATAACGTTATCATTTTAAGAATCGGGGCTGTCCGATTACTTTCCTCTGGTATTTAAATTGTTTAGATCCTCCTGATGAAAGGGAAAAGACAGAGAGATAATTAAACGAGGTGAAAGGTTATGAAAAGAATAGGCATCCTTACAAGTGGAGGAGATGCTCCGGGCATGAACGCTGCCATCCGGTCGGTCGTCCGGAAGGCGATTTATCATGGTATTGAAGTATACGGAATCAACTATGGGTTCCAGGGACTGATAGACGGAGATATCCGGAAAATGGAGCTCGGTTCTGTTGGGGATATCATACAGCGCGGAGGAACGATGCTTTACTCTGCACGCTGTGAAGACTTCAAAACGGAAGAAGGTCAGCTTAAAGGTATCGAAACACTTGAGCATTATGGAATAGAAGGTCTTGTCGTCATCGGCGGGGACGGCTCTTTCAGGGGAGCAGAGAAATTGACCGAGAGGGGCTATCCCTGCATCGGGGTCCCGGGCACGATAGACAATGATATTCCGGGGACGGACTTTACCATCGGTTTTGATACGGCATTGAATACCATCTCGGAGGCTATCGATAAAATAAGGGATACGGCTACTTCCCATGAAAGAACATATATTATAGAAGTAATGGGCAGAGACGCCGGAGACCTGGCTTTATGGGCAGGCCTTGCCGATGGTGCCGAAAGCGTTCTGATTCCGGAAGCGGAAGACACTATAGAAGATGTAATCGATCGTCTGAAACGCGGGAACGAACGCGGAAAACGTCACAGCATCATCATTATAGCGGAAGGGTATGGAAGCGGTGTTGATTTCGCCAGAGAAATCGAGGAAAAAGCGAAACTGGAAACGAGGGTTACGGTACTTGGGCACACGCAGCGCGGAGGCTCTCCCTCAGCATCGGACCGTGTACTTGGAAGTCGTCTTGGAGCTGCAGCAGTCGATATCCTCAGAAAAGGATCCGCAGGCAGAATGGTAGGTATTCAGAACAATGAAATTGTAGATCATGATATAGTCGAAGTCCTGAGTCAAAAGCACCACATCGATCTGGATATGTATCGATTGTCCAAAGAACTATCGATTTAACGTTACATGGTTTCATTAAGAGGAGGAATTAGCAATGCTCAGAAAAACTAAAATTGTAAGTACTATCGGACCTGCATCCGAAAAACCCGAAATCTTAAAAGAACTTATTGATGCGGGGATGGACGTGGCCCGGCTCAACTTTTCGCATGGAGACTTCGAAGAACACGGAAGCCGGATTGAAAATATAAGAAAAGCCTCGAAGGAAGCTGGGAAAACGGTAGCTATCCTTCTGGATACAAAGGGTCCGGAAATCCGCACGGGTGATATGGCGGAGAAAGAGGTTTATCTGAAAAGAGACTCTATACTTTACGTTTCCATGACTCCGGTTGAAGGAAATGAAGAAAGGATTTCCGTGACGTATCCCGGACTCATAGACGACGTTCATAAAGGTTCCAAAATCCTGCTGGATGACGGTCTTATCGAACTGCTTGTTGAGGAAATTGATAAAGAGAACAATGAAATTAAAACGACGGTCCTGAACAACGGTCCTATCAAAAGTAAAAAAGGGGTCAACGTTCCGAACGTAAGTGTCAACCTTCCCGGCATGACCGATAAAGATGCGAAAGATATTGAGTTCGGTGTGGATCAGGGAGTCGACTTTATAGCTGCCTCTTTCGTACGCCGGGCTTCCGACGTACTGGAAATCAAGGAACTGCTGGAAAGAAAGAACGCGAGTGATGTACAGATCATTCCTAAAATCGAAAACCAGGAAGGCGTGGACAACATAGAGGCCATCCTTAAAGTGAGTGATGGTCTGATGGTAGCGCGTGGAGATCTCGGGGTGGAAATACCTGCAGAAGACGTGCCGCTTGTCCAGAAAAAACTTATCCGAAAATGTAACCAGGCCGGAAAACCTGTAATTACTGCTACTCAGATGCTCGATTCCATGCAGCATAACCCACGCCCGACGCGTGCGGAAGCATCAGACGTGGCGAACGCGATATTCGATGGAACCGATGCCATTATGCTTTCCGGAGAGACGGCTGCGGGAGATTACCCTGTAGCTTCTGTTCAGACGATGGCCAATATAGCCAAAAAGACGGAGACCGGACTCGATTACGCCTCTATTCTAAGTGAGCGATCGAAACACACGGCGATGACGATAACGGATGCAATCAGTCAATCTGTCACTCATACGGCTATCAATCTGGACGTAAATGCTATCATCACCCCGACGGAAAGTGGCCATACTGCTCGCATGGTATCCAAATACCGCTCCCAGTCGCCGATTCTTGCGGTAACTTCAAGTGAAAAAGTGAACCGCAAACTTTCTCTCGTCTGGGGCGTTCACGCGCTTATGGGAGAAAGAGCTGCTTCCACGGACGAAATGCTTGAAACGGCCATTGAGAAAGGAATCGATTCAGGTCTCGTAGAGCACGGAGACAGAGTCATCATTACAGCCGGAGTACCGGTAGGTGAAAGTGGTACGACCAATCTGATGAAAGTGCACGTAATCGGTAATGTACTCACGAACGGACAGGGCATCGGTCAGGTAAGTGCCTCGGGCCGGGCAGTGGTAGCTGAAAACGCAGAGGATGCCAATGCCCGTGTTGAAGAGGGGGATATCCTCGTCACGTTCGGTACGGACAAAGAGATGATGCCGGCTATCGAGAAAGCCAAAGGTCTCGTAACAGTCGAAGGGGGACTTACATCTCACGCGGCTGTAGTAGGGTTGAGTCTCGGTATCCCGGTGATCGTCGGTACCGATGAAGCGCTCGAGAAAATTGAAGATTACACAGACATCACCATTGACGGAGCTCAGGGGAAAATCTATAAAGGGCATACCGGAATACTTTAACAAAGACGGGGGAAACCCCGTCTTTTTATTAGGTCAGCGTAAGAGACACGTGATAAACTGAAGTCACAGAAAGACTTTATCTGCACTTCGGTACGGAAAGGAGTGATGACATGTTTAAATGGCTGTTTTTAATCATCCTCATTATACCGGCTCTGGAGATCGGTATTTTGATATGGAGTGGAAACATCATAGGACCTCTCTGGGTAATACTTCTTATAATTACCACCGGGGCAATCGGTGCCTGGCTGGCAAAAAGAGAAGGGATGGAAACGATCAGGGATTTCCAGGACTCCTTACAGAGGGGCAACCCGCCGAGGCATACTCTGCTTGACGGTGCCTGTATTCTCGTCGGTGGAGCTGTTTTACTGACGCCCGGCTTCATTACGGATACAATAGGTTTTCTGCTTCTTTTCCCTGTGACGAGACATCCGATCAAAAAAGTAGTTATGAAAGCCATTGAGAAGGGTATGAGTAATGGAACGATCACTATTCACAGAAGATGAGCCGCGTCTCTTTTTCTGTGAATTAATGGTGTTTTAAAAGAAATCAAACGGTTTCAATTCACATTCTTTTCGAAATAATTTATAATTGTGGTTGGGGAATTTCCCGATAAGTTATAATAAGTAATCTGAAACACGTTTTTTAGAAACGGAAAGTGATTTTAATTTTTAAAAGGGGGAAAGTTCTATGGCATCTACTAAAGGATTGGAAGGAATTACAGCTACGGAGTCATCAATCAGTTCAATCATTGATGATAAACTGACATATGCAGGTTACGACATCGATGATCTTGCTACAAACTCAAGTTTCGAAGAGGTAATCTATCTGCTTTGGAACCAGAAGCTTCCGAACAAAGCACAGCTGGAGGAACTGAAAAGTGCGCTAGCCAATGAAATGGAAGTGCCTGAAGGTATCATCGATCATCTGAAATCTTATGATTTGAAAACGGTTAATCCTATGGCTGCTCTCAGAACTTCCATCTCCATGCTCGGCGTTCTGGACAGTGAAGCCGAAGAAATGGATGAAGAGATGAACAAGCGTAAAGCAGTTCGTATCCAGGCTAAAATACCGACGATAGTTACTGCTTTTGGCCGCATCCGTAAGGGAGAAGAACCGGTGAAACCGAAAAAAGACCTCAGCTTTGCAGCTAACTTCCTATATATGTTGAATGGCAAAGAGCCTGAGGATCTGGAAGTGGAAGCGTTCAATAAAGCGCTTGTGTTGCACGCTGATCATGAACTGAATGCCTCTACGTTCACTGCACGTGTATGTGTAGCTACCATGAGTGACATTTACTCCGGTGTTACAGCTGCCATCAGTGCTTTGAAAGGACCGCTTCACGGTGGAGCGAACGAACGTGTCATGGCTATGCTCACTGAAATAGGGGAAGTGGATAACGCCATTCCGCATATTGAGAAGAAACTTGCAAATAAAGAGAAAATTATGGGGATGGGCCACCGCGTTTATAAAAACGGAGATCCGCGCGCGAAGCACCTGAAAGAAATGTCCCGCGAACTGACAGGCCTGACAGGACATTCGAAATTCTATGATATGTCCGAAAAAATCGAAGAGTATATTAAAGAAAATAAAGGACTGCCGGCAAACGTGGATTTCTATTCCGCTTCCGTCTATCACAGTCTTGGCATCGACCATGACCTGTTCACGCCTATTTTTGCCGTGAGTCGTACGTCCGGCTGGCTTGCCCATATTCTTGAACAGTACAACGACAACCGTCTGATCCGTCCTCGTGCCGAGTATGTAGGACCGAAAAACCAGACGTATAAGCCGGTGGAGGAGCGTTCCTGACCATCAGGCTTTTCCTTTTACTAAACATCACGTATGATAGGTAATGAATCATTTAACAGGAGGGAACATCATGTCAGAAGCAAAGAAAATCACTGTAGAAGAAAATGGAGAATTAAACGTACCTAACTACGCAGTTATTCCTTATATCGAAGGCGACGGAACCGGACCCGATATCTGGGCATCCGCGAGCCGTGTCATAGAAGCAGCTGTAGATAAAGCATATAACGGTGAGAAAGCAATCGAATGGAAAGAAGTGTATGCCGGTCAGAAATCATACGACAGAACCGAAGAATGGCTGCCGGAGGAAACTCTTAACACGATCCGTGATTACAAAATCGCTATTAAAGGCCCGTTGACGACTCCTATCGGTGGAGGTATCCGTTCTCTTAACGTGGCTCTGCGTCAGGAACTCGATTTGTTCACCTGCCTTCGTCCTGTCCGTTACGTTGAAGGTGTACCGTCCCCGGTGAAACGTCCGGAAGACACGGACATGGTTATTTTCCGCGAGAACACGGAAGATATTTATGCCGGAATCGAATGGCAGAAAGGTACTGATGAAGTCAAGAAAGTCATCGATTTCTTCCAGAACGAAATGGGTGTACATAACATCCGCTTCCCGGAAACTTCCGGAATCGGTGTAAAACCTGTCTCCGAAGAAGGGACGAAACGTCTTGTACGTGCGGCTATCGACTACGCATTCAATGAAGGCCGTCGTAACGTGACCCTCGTACACAAAGGAAACATTATGAAGTTCACCGAAGGTTCCTTCAAAGCATGGGGATACGAAGTAGCCGAAGAAGAATACGGGGACAAAGTGTTCACATGGGCCGAATACGACCGTATCGTTGAAAAAGAAGGAAAAGAAGCGGCGAACAAAGCACAGGATGAAGCAGAAAAAGCAGGTAAGATGATTGTGAAAGATGCAATTGCAGACATCTTCCTTCAGCAGATTTTGACTCGTCCGAGTGAATTCGACGTCGTCGCAACTATGAACCTGAATGGCGACTATATCTCTGACGCACTTGCAGCCCAGGTAGGCGGTATCGGTATTGCGCCGGGTGCGAACATCAACTACAACACCGGACACGCTATTTTCGAAGCTACTCATGGTACTGCTCCGAAGTATGCCGGTATGGACAAAGTTAACCCGTCTTCCCTTATCCTTTCCGGTGTACTTATGCTTGAACACCTTGGATGGAGAGAAGCTGCAGAGCTCATTTCCAAATCGATGGATAAAACGATTGGAAGTAAAGTAGTGACGTATGATTTTGCCCGTATGATGGAAGGTGCGACAGAAGTTAAAACATCTCAGTTCGGTGATGAACTGATCAAGAACATGGACTGATTGAAGGAGGCGCGAAGGATGGGAATGAAGCGACCGAAAGTCTCGGTGATCGGTGCCGGTTTTACCGGTGCCACCACCGCTCTGATGATAGCCCAGAAAGAGCTGGCTGACGTTGTGCTTGTGGATGTTCCTGATCAGGAGGACCCTGCGAAAGGGAAAGCTCTTGATATGTTTGAAGCAAGCCCTGTACAGGGGTTTGATGCAAAAATCAAAGGCACTTCTGATTATGCAGACACGAAGGGTTCGGATGTAGTCGTCATTACGGCCGGTATAGCCCGAAAACCGGGAATGAGCCGTGATGATCTCGTTAATACGAACGCCGGTATTATGCAAAAAGTGACGAAAGAGGTCGTGAAGTATTCACCTGAGTGCTATATTATTGTATTGACGAACCCTGTTGATGCAATGACTTACAGTGTTTTCCGGGAGTCCGGATTTCCGAAACACCGGATACTCGGACAGTCGGGTGTCCTTGATACCGCCAGGTTCCGGAGCTTCATCGCCGAGGAATTGAACGTTTCCGTCAAGGACGTAACAGGATTCGTTCTCGGCGGTCACGGAGACGACATGGTTCCGATGATCCGTTATTCCAGTGTCGGTGGTGTTCCGCTTCATAAACTGATTTCTTCCGAGAGAATCGAAGAAATAATTGAACGGACCCGTAAAGGCGGAGGAGAGATCGTTGGTCTGCTGGGGAACGGAAGTGCTTATTATGCCCCGGCCGCCTCCATTGTACAGATGGTGGAAGCGATTATTAAAGATCAGCGGCGTCTCTTGCCTGCAATTGCCTACCTGGAAGGGGAATACGGCTATGATGGCATTTATCTCGGCGTCCCTGTCATTATAGGGGGCGACGGTGTAGAAGAGATTATTGAGCTTGATCTGACCGGTGAAGAAAAAGACCAGCTGGATAAATCGGCTGACTCTGTCAGAAAAGTACTCGATATACTGAAATAGTTAAGAGAAGGCTCGAGGAATTTCCTCGGGTCTTTTTTTAAAAAAGGAGGAAAACAATGCTTGATAAAAAACGTAAACTCGGTAAAAAAATCGATGAATTAAAAGTTGGCGAGGTGTATGAAAAGGTCTGTGAAGTGAATGATAAAGACCTGCTGATTTACATGGGCTTAACCGACGACGCCAATCCCCTTTATCTTCAACATGATTATGCCTCACAGACTCCTTTTCAACGTCCTGTCGTGCCGCCTGTTATGCTCCAGGGAATGATTTCCCAGGCTGTATCCATGCACCTGCCCGGCCCCGGCAGCCACCTTACCTATCAGGAAATCACCTACCCTAAACATGTCCATCATTATGAAACAGTCACCTTCACCTATAAAATCGAAAAAATCTTGGACGAGGAGCACTTGATCTATATAAGTGTACAGGGTGAGGACAGTTCGGGTGACGTGGTAGTTCATGGAACGCTTCACGTGGTACCGCCCTATGAGCCTGGTTCTTTGAACTCTATATCCCTTGAGAACTTTTATTAATATTTTGTAAAATTTGTTCACTAATGAAGAAATGTACAGGGGATACAAGGTATGATAGAGAAAAGTCAGAAATAGGGGGCAGGGGGAATGAAGAAAAAGATTTTGATAGTGGATGATGAAGAATCGATCGTCACCCTTCTCAAATACAATATAGAACAGGCCGGATATGAAACGGAAGTGGCGTACAACGGAGCTGAAGCGCTCGAAAAAGCTGCAGCCCAGACGTTCGATCTGATTGTACTTGATCTGATGTTACCCGAAGTGGAAGGGGTTGAAGTATGCAAGCGATTGAGGCAGAGACGTATCGAAACGCCGATTCTGATGCTGACGGCAAAAGATGAAGAGTTCGATAAAGTTTTTGGTCTGGAAATCGGAGCAGACGATTATATGACGAAACCTTTCAGTCCGAGAGAAGTGACAGCAAGAATTAAAGCTATTTTAAGACGTATCGATAAAAAAGAGAGCAGTGGAAAAGAGGAGCTGCTTACAGTCAAAGATCTTGAAATTTATCCTGCTCAGTATGAGGCTGCTATAAAAGGGGAATGGCTGACCCTCACTCCGAAAGAGTTCGAACTGCTATTGTATCTGGCCAGAAATCTCGGTCGGGTCCTGTCAAGAAATCAGTTGCTTCAGTACGTGTGGAATTATGACTTTGCCGGAGATACGAGAATCGTCGATGTACATGTAAGTCACTTGCGGGAGAAAATCGAACCGGTAACAAAGAAACCCGCCTACATCAAAACGGTGCGCGGACTGGGATATAAAATGGAGGACCCTTCCAAATATGAAATATAGTGGACGAATATTACTTGTTTATGCTCTTATCATTCTTATACTTATGCTTTCTTTCGGTCTCGTCCTTGCCCAATACGCTCAGCAGTCTATCATAGAGGTAGTCGGCGAGAACGGAATGGAACGCGCGGAGGAAGCGTCCAGAAATATATGGTTTATGACGTTCATAATGATTTCTGTGATTGCTATGGCATTGATAACTATATGCTATCAGATATTCATCAAATACGTCGATCCTATGCGTAAAGCCACAGATACTGCGGAAGAGCTCTCCCATGGAAATTACAGGGCCCGGGCGGACTCGGGGGTATTCGGAGACGCCGGAAGACTCGGAGCAGTCATAAACGAACTGGGTAGACATCTGAAAGAACTGACGAGCGTCCAGGGAATGCAGGAAACGCGCTTAAGTGCTGTCATTAATCATATGAGCAGCGGTCTCGTCCTTATCGATGAAAAAGGTTATATTCAGCTGGTCAATGAATCTTTCATCCGCACTTTTAAAGAAGACAAAGCTTATTATCTTGATTACCTCTATCATGAAGTGGTTCCCCACGAGGAAGTTCAGAGTGTAGTGGAAAACGTTTATATGTTCGAAGAGCCGGACAGTCAGATGCTTACAATACAGCGGGGACTCGAAAGAAAATTTATACAGGTGAACGGCGCGCCTATTTTCAAAGAGAATAAACGGTGGCAGGGGGTCGTACTCGTATTTCATGACATTACGGAACTGAAGAAGCTGGAACAGATGCGAAAAGATTTTGTAGCCAATGTCTCCCATGAGCTCAAAACCCCGATAACATCGATAAGAGGTTTTGCTGAGACCCTTCTGGAAGGAGCTGCGGAAGACAAAGAAAAGAATGAACAGTTTTTGGGAATTATGCTGAAAGAAAGCACGAGACTGGAAACGCTCATTCACGACCTGCTTGAATTAACGAAAATAGAACGCGAAGATTTTCAACTGTCCCTCCAGCAGGTGAACATAACCGACCTGGTGATGGAGACGAAGAAACTCGTCCAGACTCAGGCAGACAGGAAGGGTATCCGTATTTCGGAACATCTGGATACAGATGCTGTCTGTGAAGGGGACTCTACCAGGATTAGGCAGGTGCTGATCAACATATTATCGAATGCGATTACTTACACACCGGACCGCGGCGAAATTAACGTGAGACTGCACGATGAAAAAGACCGGATCACTGTTTCCGTTTCCGACTCAGGGATAGGAATTCCTTCGGAAGAAATACCGCGACTATTCGAACGTTTTTATCGGGTGGACCGGGCCAGAAGCAGGAACTCGGGCGGAACCGGCCTTGGCCTTGCTATCGTTAAGCACATTATGGAGGCGCACCGGGGAGAAGTTTACGTACAGAGTGTGCCGGGAGAGGGTTCTGAGTTTACCCTCGTTTTTCACAAGGTAACAGGAGAAAAAATCTTTCCGGCCGAAGAGTAGTCCTGAAAAATAGTACTGCGGACAGAAGCGAATTGCTTCTGTCTTTTTTATCTTGAAGTCGGGACGTGGTAAAATGAGTATAGCAAAAAAGGTAGGAGTGACGTTATGGGAAATAAACTGGTTCTGATTGATGGTAACAGTATCGCTTATCGGGCGTTTTTCGCTTTACCCCTGTTGAACAATGACAAAGGGGTGTATACGAATGCGGTTTACGGTTTTACGACTATGCTGCTCAAAATTCTTGAGGAGGAATCCCCCGATCACATGTTAGTAGCATTTGACGCCGGGAAAACGACTTTTCGCCACAAAACTTACGAAGAATACAAAGGGGGCAGGCAAAAGACGCCTCCGGAGCTCTCGGAACAGTTCCCTTTACTGCAGGAGCTGCTTGATTCTTTCGGTATAAGACATTATCAGCTTCCCCAGTACGAAGCGGATGATATTATCGGTACGCTTGCAAGAAAAGCGGAGAACCGGGGGGACGAAGTGACAGTCATTTCGGGAGATAAAGATCTGCTCCAGCTCGTCTCCGGAAATGTAACTGTCCGTCTTACGAAAAAAGGGATTACAAACGTGGAGACATATACACCCGGATTCCTTAAAGAGAAAATGGAGATAGATCCTGAGCAGGTCATTCATCTGAAAGCTCTGATGGGAGACAGTTCCGACAACATTCCGGGCGTCCCGGGCGTCGGTGAAAAGACAGCCGTCAAGTTGCTGAAACAATTCGGTACGCTTGAGAATCTGTATGATAATCTCGGGGAAGTAAGCGGAAAGAAACTGAAAGAAAAACTTGAAACGAACGAAAATGAAGCTTATATGAGTAAAAAGCTTGTAACTATCGAACTGGAAGCTCCGTTGGAAATAGCCGTAACGGATACGGCTTACCCGGGCTATGAACCGTCTGCTGTCCGGAAGCAGTTCCAGGACCTCGGATTTGAATCTCTTATTAATCGCATCGGAAGTGATGAGGAAGAAAGCAAAGCGGAGATGATTTCCGTAGAGGTAGAAAAAGAAAAACCGCTGACTGAAGATATTCTCCTGGATGAAACTGCGCTTATTGTCGAGATTCTTGAAGATAATTACCACACTTCACCTGTAGAAGCGATCGTTCTTTCCAATGAGAAGGGTGTCTTCGCTTTTTCACCGGAACAGCTCATGGAGTCTGACACATTCAAAACGTGGGCAGCCGACAGCTCCAGGCATAAATGGGTGTTTGACGCCAAACGTACGCTGGTTGCTTTTAAACGTTACGGTATTCCGGTAGAAGGGATTACGTTCGATGTATTGCTGGCCTCCTATCTTGTGAATCCTGCCGTAAACAACCATGATATACCAGCCATCAGTCATCGTCTCGGCGAAACAGGCATCCCGACGGACGAGGAGGTATACGGCAAAGGGGCTAAGCGGAAAAGGCCGGAAGATGATGTGCTTTATGAACACGCCGGTCGTAAGGCTCTCATGCTGTACCGGTTGAAGTCCAACCTGGAAGAGCAGCTTAAGCAGAATAAGCAGGAAGAACTGTTCCACAATTTAGAAATGCCTCTGGCTTTGATACTTGGTGAAATGGAATACACAGGGGTGCGCGTCGATGTGGACCGGTTGAAGGAAATGGGAGAAGAGCTTGAAAGAAGACTTGAAGAAATCAAAAAAAGGATTTATGAACATGCCGGAGAGGAGTTTAATATCAACTCTCCTAAACAGCTTGGCCCTGTTCTTTTCGAGAAATTAGGACTGCCGCCGCTTAAGAAAACGAAGACGGGGTATTCGACAGCTGCAGATGTACTGGAGCAATTATCTTCCCAGCATGAAATCATCGATGAGATTCTTCTGTACCGGCAGCTGGGCAAACTTCAATCCACTTACATCGAAGGTTTGTTGAAGGTGGTTCACAAGGAGACCGGCAAAGTTCATACAAGGTTCAACCAGGCACTTACCCAGACAGGGAGATTGAGTTCCGCGGATCCGAACCTGCAGAATATCCCTATCCGGCTGGAAGAAGGAAGAAAAATCCGGCAGGCGTTCATCCCTTCCAGACAGGGGTGGGTCATGTTTGCCAGTGATTATTCACAAATCGAGCTGCGTGTTCTGGCACACATGTCCGGAGACGAAAAACTGATTCAATCGTTTAAAGAGGGAGAAGACGTACACACCAAAACGGCGAGTGAAGTGTTCGGCGTAGCACCGGAAGAAGTTGATTCGGATATGCGGAGAAAAGCGAAAGCCGTGAACTTCGGTATCGTTTACGGGATTAGTGACTACGGACTTTCCCAGAGTCTCGGAGTAAGTCGGAAAGACGCTCAGATTTATATAGATGCATATTTTAAAAGTTACCCGAAAGTAAAAGAGTATATGCAGGACACAGTTCAGCAGGCTAAAGAAGAAGGGTACGTGGAGACCCTTATGAACAGACGCAGATACCTTCCCGATATGAACAGTCGCAACTTCAATCGCAGGAACGCCGCTGAAAGGACGGCTATGAACACGCCGATACAGGGGACCGCTGCCGATATAATCAAAAAAGCGATGATCGATATGGCAGCCCGTCTCAAGGAAGAGAAACTCGAAGCTACTATGCTTATGCAGGTGCATGACGAACTGATCCTTGAGGTTCCTGAGCAGGAAGTGGAGAAGGTTACGGAAGCTGTCAGAGAAGTGATGGAAGAAACGGTGGAACTTACAGTTCCTCTCGAAGTGGATCATTCTTACGGCAAGACCTGGTTCGACGCAAAATAGGAAGTGATGAAGGAGGGGGAAAAATGCCGGAACTGCCTGAGGTTGATGCAGTGAAACAGTCTTTGCTGAAACAGGTTACGGGAAAACGGATCAGTCGGGTAGAAGTTTTCTGGCCCTCTATAGTAAAAGTACCTGAAGACAGAAAACAGTTTGAAGAGATGCTCCAGGGACAGGAACTGCAAGGAGTGGACAGAAAGGGGAAATTCCTCATTCTCCACCTGGACGACTTTTCGCTTGTTTCTCACTTGCGGATGGAGGGCAAGTATTTTGTAAGAAACGGGGAAGCACCGAAAGACAAGCATACTCACATCATTTTCACATTCGAGGACGGGTCGAGTCTTCACTATAATGATGTAAGGAAATTTGGTACGATGCATCTGTTTGATAAAGGGGAAGAATATAATAACAAACCGCTTAATACGCTGGGTCCGGACCCTATCGAAGGACGGTTCACTCCGGAATATATGTATGAACAGCTTCAAAGAACCACCAGAAGAATCAAAACAATACTTCTTGATCAGAGTATAGTGGCGGGATTCGGGAATATCTATGTGGACGAAACACTTTTCAGATCAGGCGTCCATCCGGAACGACTTGGGAGTTCTCTTGACAGGGAAACAGTGAAAAGAATAGTGGAGGAAGGAGAAAAAGTTATCAGGGAAGCGATGGAAGCCGGCGGCTCCACTATCCGCTCCTACAGCAGAAGTGACGGGAGCCGGGGAGAGTATCAGAACAAGTTGTTCGTGTACGGAAAAGAAGGGGAACCCTGTCCCGTCTGCCGGAGACCGATTACCAAAACAAAAGTAGGCGGACGCGGAACACACGTATGCTATTATTGTCAGGAATGAAGAAATTATAAGTACGCCATGAAACAGCTGAAGAATAAAAGAAGACCTGTTTTCCGGTCCGGCACTCCCCGGGCCGGAAGCCGGTACGCAGGAGGATCTTAAATGACTGTTGTGATAGGACTTACAGGAAGTATCGCCACCGGAAAAAGCACGGTTTCGCGTATGTTTGCGGAGTGGGATATACCTGTAATTGATGCGGACAAGCTTTCCAGAGAAGTGGTGGAACCAGGCGAAGCGGCCTATGAAAAAATTGTTGATTTTTTTGGTGATAAAGTATTGTTACATACTGGTGAGATAGACAGACCGGCTCTTGGGAAGATTATTTTCGGTGATGAAGAAAAAAGAAAGCAGCTGAATGCTATTGTACATCCCGAAGTGCGCAAAAGGATGATAGAAAAAAGGGAGTATTACAAGGAACAAGGGGAAAACGCGGTTGTGCTGGACATACCTCTTCTGTATGAAAGCGGGCTGACGGACTACGTCAACAGGACGATGGTGGTGTTCGTCGATGAGGGCGTACAGCTGCAGAGACTTATGGAAAGGGATGGTTCCGCCAGGGAAGATGCGACTGAAAGGATAGCTTCCCAAATAAATATCGAAGAAAAAGCGCGTATGGCAGATGCAGTGATTAATAACAATGGAAGTGTGGAAGAGACGAAGATCCAGGTAAGAAAACAGCTGGAAGAATGGGGGGTCCTGAAAAATCCTGAAAAATAACAGGATTTTTAATTACCTACTAACAAAAACGATTACAATATGATATACTATTTTTAAATTATGATGACACAATGGAGGGGTACTTATGGGTAAAGCAAAAGTAGCAATCAACGGACTTGGAAGAATCGGGCGGATGGTCCTGAGACAGTTGATTGACGATGATACAGTGGAATTGGCAGCTGTAAATGCGAGCTATCCACCGGAAACGCTGGCTCATATGATTAAATATGACAGCGTACACGGGAAACTGAATGCTGACATCGATCACACGGAGGAGGCACTGTACATCAATAATCATAAGATAGCTCTTTGCCAGGAACGGGACCCTGCTCAATTACCGTGGGGACAAATGGGCATTGATGTCGTTATAGAAGCTACCGGTAAGTTCCGGGAAAGAGATGCTGCTGCGAAACATTTAAGTGCCGGTGCCGAAAAAGTCATTATTACGGCTCCCGGAAAACAGGCTGACGCTACTATTGTAATGGGTGTCAACAATGAAGCATACGACCACCACAATCATCACGTAATTTCCAATGCTTCCTGCACGACGAACTGTCTTGCTCCGGTAGTGAAAATTCTCGAAGATGAGTTCGGCATTGTTGACGGTCTCATGACCACCGTGCACTCGTTCACCAACGACCAGCAGAATCTGGACAACCCGCATAAAGATTTGCGGCGTGCCCGGGGATGCACCCAGTCGATCATCCCTACTTCCACCGGGGCAGCCAGAGCTATCTCGGAAGTTGTGCCCGAACTTGAAGGGAAACTTAACGGTATGGCCTTACGCGTGCCGACGCCTAACGTTTCTCTTATCGATCTCGTAGTCGATTTGAAAGAAGACGTCACTAAGGAAGATGTAAACGAAACATTCAAAAGAGCGAGTGAAGACGGAATGAAAAATATTCTTTCCTATTCCGACGAACCCCTCGTTTCAATCGACTATACCTCTTCACCTTACTCTTCCATCATCGATGGTCTGACTACACAGGTGGTAGGAGACAGAAAAGTGAAGGTGCTTGCCTGGTACGACAACGAATGGGGATACTCCGCACGCACTGTCGATTTGACGAAAATGGTAGCAGAACAACTGATGAGCGAAAAAAAACAAAAAGTATCGTGACCTCAAAGCTAACGCTTTGAGGTTTCCTTTTTTTACGGGGGGATGTTACGATTTCAAAAAGGCAGTGGACCTGCTGAGTTCACTCAGCGGGGGAGACTGTAACGGGAATGTTCAGTTCGATTGACGCATGAAAGGGAGAAGAGGTCTGTCATGAATACATTGGGAAGACACATACTTGGGGACTTATGGAACTGTGATATTTCCTGTCTCGAAGATATCGACTATGTTGAGAAATTATTTGTACGGGCAGCTTTGAAAGCCGGTGCTGAAGTAAGAGAAGTTGCGTTTCACAAATTTGCTCCACAGGGAGTGAGCGGAGTTGTGCTGATTTCTGAGTCACATCTGACTATTCACAGCTTCCCGGAACACGGGTATGCAAGTATAGATATTTATACGTGTGGCGACCATCTGCAGCCGGAGGAAGCTTTCCATACTATTGTGGAAGGATTGAAGTGCCGTAAGTATGACATAAATGAAATTCGTCGGGGTGCCGTTTTTAATGGCTGAGCGTATAGTCAGTTTCGGTACGGAAGGAATCATGTTAAAATGATATATGTATAAAAACCCAGTGATGAGGAGAAGACTAAGTGAAAAATTTTATGTCAAGATATTTTTCCGATCACGCCGAGACGAGAGATCATCATCCGGATTCATCGTTGCAGACGAAATACTATAAAGCGAACAAAGATGAAATTTTCAGTATTGTTGAAGAGATGTTCCAGCCGCCTTCAAAAATAAAAGGTTCTTCCAGAGAGCGCGGCGAACTGACGGTGGAATACAGGGATGGAAGGAAAGCTTTTGTGGTTGTAACAATTATCATGGTCCGCCCCTACAGGAGCGCTGTCGATTTTTCAGTGACTACAGAATCAGCTCTTCCTTTTGATTTCGGATACAGTCATAAACTGGTGAGTCGGTTTTACGAAAAGCTGGAAGATAAATTACCAGTGGTGGAAAAAACTTAGATACATATACTTCTGAATAGTGGAGATGATGAATGGTGATATGCCCGAACTGTGGTGACAAAAATACGAGAGTGCTGGATTCCCGTCCCATAGAAGACGGGCATGCGATCAGAAGACGCCGGGAATGTGATAATTGCGATTTCCGCTTTACTACATTTGAACGAGTGGAAGAAGTGCCACTGATAGTAGTCAAAAAAGAGGGGACGAGAGAGGAATTCAGCCGTGAGAAACTGATGAGAGGGTTGATACGGGCTTGCGAGAAGCGTCCGGTAGCTGTTGAAGACCTGGAAGCAGTGACTCATGACATTGAAAAGGAACTACGTAATCGCGGAGTGTCTGAAGTGAACAGTAAAGAAATCGGAGAGATGGTTATGAAGAATCTTTCCGAAATTGATGAAGTAGCATATGTCCGCTTTGCCTCTGTTTATCGTCAATTCAAGGATATCAACGTTTTCATTGATGAATTGAAAGACCTGATCAAACATGAAGAGAAAGAATGAGCCGCATCAGGCTCATTCTTTTTCAGCAGGAGGCAGCTTCATATGTGTAACTTCCGGACTATCAGACCACAGGTGAAATTTCAGTTTCCTCAGGCAGAAAGAAGTGAGATCAATGAATAAAGGAATCGGAAAACTGAATCCGAAAGATTGTTATATTTCCTTAAGTGCGCCTGGTCTCGAAGACAGAACGACGGTGCTGACTCATCTGTATCAGCCCGTTATAGGGCGCGAAGCTGTAACGTTGTTTCAATTTTTGGAAGGAGAAGCCAGGCTGTATGAAGGGGAACGGACCCATCATGCGCTGATGACCTATACGGGTCTGACGCTCGACAGGATCTACGAAGCCAGAATTCAGCTTGAAGCGATCGGTCTTCTGAAATCGTTCAGGAAGGAAGAGGAAAATCGCATCAGTTATGCGTACCATCTTGTCCCTCCTTTCTCAGCTTTCCAGTTTTTTAATGACCATATGCTCTCCCTCCTGCTTCTCCACAGAATAGGCGAGGAGAAATTCAATAAGTTGAAGCAGGCTTTTTCGTTTTCTTCTGTGCAACTGGACGAGTATATGGAAGTCACCGCTTCGTTCAGTGACGTCTTTTCTCCGGCAGCCTCTCTTCCGGAGGGTATGGACACAGGGGAAGAGACTGTACAGCAGCAGGGAGTGGCTCTCAAGGAGAGTGCCGTAGACCTTGAGTGGATCCAGAAAGCCCTTCAGGAACGTATGCTTCCTGCCGGGAAAATTTTAGGAAAAGAAAACAGCCGGCTCGTACATCAGCTGGCGGTGCTCTATAATATAAGTACGACGGATATGGAGAAGGCGGTTCTGTGGTCGGTTACGGAGCAGAATGAGCTGGATACAGAAGAGTTGAAAGCCTCCTGTCATGATCTCGGCCAGCGTGACGTTCCAACAGGACCTGCTCCTGAAAAGTTTGAAGAGAAAAAGGAAGAACAGGGGAAAGAGAAGGATAGCCCCGTTTCGAAAAACGAGAAATTCATCAGTATGCTCGAAAACATTACTCCAAAAGAACTGCTCGAGGATATGTCGAATGGAAACAAAGCAACGGACCAGGACGTGAAACTGATCAGGAACGTTATGACGGAACAGGGTCTTCCAAAAGGCGTAATGAACGTACTGATCCACTACGTACTGCTCAAGACGGATATGAAACTCTCAAAACCTTATCTTGAAAAAATTGCGAGTCATTGGGCACGAAAAAACGTGAAAACGGTAGATCAGGCTATGAATATGGCCAGAGCTGAACACAAGAAATACCAGGAGTGGAGTAAGGACAAAGGGATGAAGAAAAAGCGCAGTTCCGAAGTTCTCCCTGCCTGGTATAAGCAGGAAAAACACAAGGAAGAGCCCTATCCGAGACATGAGGATAAGGAAGAGCAGGGTGCTTCCGGCGAAGAAATTGCCCAGCGTATTCAACGCATCACCGAGAAACGGAAAGGCAGGTGAACCACGTGGAACCGATTCAGGAATCTTTGAAGAAATGGATGAGAGATAACGAATCGTTCAAAAACCGCATGAATCAGGCAAGGCAGCAGGTGCTCGAAGCTCCGGAGGTCAAAAAACTGATTGAAGAAACAGAGGGACTGACGAGAACAGTGGCTGAGAAAAACCTGATTAAACTTCACGAATATCAGAACCAGTCGCTGGCCTGTGAGAAGTGTCCTTCCCGCGCCGAATGCATTAACATCTTACCCGGCTACGTGCCCCGTGTGGAAGTTCACGGAGAGGAAGTGAAGATCGCTTACGACAAATGTCCGAGACAGGTGAAAAAAGAAAGAGAAGAGAGACAGCGTTCCCTCGTCAAAAGTTTGTACATGCCTAAAGAGCTGCATGAAGCGACGTTGGAAAAACTGGATTTCACCGGCAGCGAGGAGAGAAATGAAGCAGTAATGAAAACTGTGGCCTACGTGGACCAGCTCGGGGAGAAACTTCCTCAAAAAGGACTGTACTTCCACGGGTTGTTTGGTGTAGGGAAAACGTATTTTCTCGGAGTTCTGGCCAATGAACTCAGTAATCACAACATCGAGACTATGGTGATTTACATGCCGGAATTCGTGAGGGAAATGAAAGCTTCGATTAAAGATGATTCTATTGCAAGTAAAGTGGATGCTTTCAAAAAAGTACCCGTTCTAATGCTGGATGACATTGGGGCAGAATCACAATCCGCCTGGTTCCGCGATGAAATACTCGGCTCTATTCTGCAGCACAGGATGATGGAAGGACTTCCCGTCTTCTTCACTTCCAATTACTCCCTTAAAGAACTGGAACAGGTGATGGGTCATACGAACAGAGGAGAAGTGGGTGCTTTGAAAGCGACGAGGATCATTGAAAGAATCCGTCAATTGAGCGACCCGGTGGAAGTGAGCGGTCCTAACCGGAGAAATGGTTAGGAAAGCTTGATTTAACCGCGGGAGAGGGCTATAATAACGACATAATGATAAATGAAAGCTTTGAAGAGGACATGATTGGTAAAGTACCTGTGGTTCAGAGAGAGAAGTCGCGGCTGGAAGCTTCTCCCGGAAGGATTATCAATTACCACCTCGGAGCTCTGACTGTGAACTGTGAGTAGCAGTCAGCGTATATCTGCGTTAAGGATAATGAAGACGCCTCAAGAAGGCGTGAATGATGGGTGGAACCGCGAGTTGATAACTCGCCCCTTTTGCGAAAGCAATTGTGGGCGGGTTATTTTATTTAGGGGAAAATTATTATACAGAAGGAGTGGTAGTAATGGCAGAATCGATCAGTATCCAGTTTCCGGATGGCAACGAGAAAACTTTCGACCGGGGGATAACAGGTGAGGAAATAGCTCACTCTATTTCTCCCGGGTTGAAAAAACAGGCGCTTGCTGTAAAACTTGACGGCGAAATGTACGATTTACGGCGCCCGATTGACAGGGACGCCTCCATCGAAATCGTAACGTATAAAAATCCGGAAGGGGTGGAAGTGTTAAGACACTCGACCGCCCACCTTATGGCTCAGGCCGTGAAGAGGGTGTTTGGCGAGGATATTAATCTCGGAGTAGGTCCCGTAATCGAAGACGGTTTCTACTATGATATGGATCTGAATACATCCGTCACTCCCGAGGACCTGCCGGTAATTGAGAAAGAAATGCAGAAGATCGTTGATGAGAATTTGGAAGTGAAGCGATTTGAACTCAGCCGGGAAGAAGCGATACAGAAGTATAAAGAACTTGGGGATGACCTTAAAGTGGAACTTATAGAAGATATTCCTGAAGGAGAAACGATCAGTTTCTATCAGCAGGGTGAGTTCGTCGATCTCTGTCGCGGTGTTCATGTTCCGCAGACAAGCAAAATAAAGATCTTTAAACTGCTCAACATCTCAGGTGCATACTGGCGGGGAGACAGTGATAATAAAATGCTGCAGCGTATTTACGGTACAGCTTTTGAGAAACAGGAAGAGCTTGACGAATATCTTCGTTTAAGAGAAGAGGCAAAAGAGAGGGACCACCGCAAGCTTGGTAAGGAACTCGGCATTTTCACGGTCAGTCAGGAAGTCGGACAGGGGCTGCCTTTATGGCTTCCAAACGGTGCTACGATCCGTCGTACAATTGAGCGTTACATCGTGGATCTGGAGGAGAGACTGGGGTACAATCACGTCTATACTCCGGTTCTTGGAAGCGTGGATCTGTACAAAAAGAGCGGACACTGGGATCACTACAAAGAGGACATGTTCCCTACGATGGAGATGGACAATGAGGACCTCGTACTGCGGCCGATGAACTGCCCGCATCATATGATGGTCTATAAGAATGAATACTACAGCTACCGGAACCTGCCTGTCCGTATCGCGGAACTGGGTACGATGCACCGGCACGAAATGTCCGGCGCCCTTGCAGGGCTGCAGCGCGTCCGGGCTATGACGCTTAATGACGCTCACATCTTCGCCCGCCCTGATCAGCTGAAAGATGAGTTTAAACGCGTGGTCAGACTAGTCAGCGAGGTGTATCACGATTTCGGCCTGAACGACTATTACTTCCGTCTCTCTTATCGTGATCCTGAGGACAAGGAGAAATATGTGGATAACGATGAGATGTGGAATAAATCCCAGGCCATGCTGAAAGAAACGATGGATGAAATGGAGCTTGATTACGTGGAAGCGGACGGGGAGGCAGCTTTTTACGGTCCAAAACTGGATGTTCAGGTGAAAACGGCTCTCGGAAAAGATGAGACGCTCTCCACAGTCCAGCTCGACTTCCACCTGCCGGAAAGGTTCGACCTCACGTATGTCGGAGAAGACGGCAAAGACCACCGCCCTGTCGTTATTCATCGCGGTGTTGTCTCCACAATGGAGAGATTCGTAGCTTTCCTCATCGAGGAGTATAAGGGAGCGTTCCCGACGTGGCTTGCCCCTGAACAGGCGCGGATTATCCCGGTTTCGGCGGACGTCCACCTGGATTACGCCAAGCAGCTCGAAGACCGTCTGCGTCAGTCGGGAGTCCGGGTGAGCGTTGATGAACGTAACGAAAAAATCGGATATAAAATCCGTGAGGCCCAGACAGGAAAGATACCGTTCCAGCTTGTCGTCGGCGATAAAGAAATAGAAGCCGATTCTGTGAACGTACGCAGGTACGGAGAACAGGATTCGGAAACGAAAGAGGTCTCCACATTTATTGAAGAAGTAAGAAACGAGATAGATCATAAATTATTGCGGAAGTAATGAGGGGGAGGGGCAGATCATTCCTGCTCCTTTAAAATAAAGGTTTGACAATGGAAGCACTCGGTGATAATATATATTAGGTAAATGAATGAACGGATCTGAGACAAGAAGAAGCACCCGCTTCTCACCTGATCGACGCTCAATGAGCAGTTGGCAGGTTCAATTTCCCTGCTTTTCAGTAGGGCTACGTGTGGGTGCAGTTATGTACCCGCACTTTTTTATGGAATCAACAACTTGTCGATGACAGATCTTGTTATGATTTTCCGAATATAATTTGGAGGTGGCTAGATATTAGCAAAAACGATAAGACGTTAATTAATGAGAAGATTCGTGCCAAGGAAGTTCGTCTCATAGACGTAAATGGCGACCAGCTTGGTGTCAAATCTCGTAATGAAGCGTTGGACATTGCTGCGAATGCAGAACTCGATCTCGTTATGGTTGCACCTAACGCGAAACCGCCGGTATGCCGGATCATGGATTACGGGAAATACCACTTTGAACAGCAGAAGAAAGAAAAAGAAGCCCGTAAGAAACAGACGACTATCAAACTCAAAGAAGTACGTCTGAGCCCGGGTATCGAAGAACACGATTTCAACACGAAATTGCGTAACGCACGTAAGTTCCTTTCCAAAGGGGACAAAGTGAAAGCTTCCATCCGTTTCCGCGGTCGTGCCATCACACACAAAGAACTTGGTCAAAAAGTACTTGACCGTATGGCTGATGAGTGTAAAGATGTAGCGCAGGTAGAAACGAAGCCGAAGATGGAAGGCAGAAATATGTTTATGATGCTTGCTCCACTTAACGAGAACAAGTAACCGACATCTAGTTAAAGGAGGAAATGGATATGCCAAAAATGAGAACTCATAAAGGCTCCCAGAAACGCTTTAAGAAAACAGGTAACGGGAAGGTTAAACGCTCCCACGCGTACACAAGCCACCTGTTTGCCAATAAGTCTCAAAAACAGAAGCGTAAATTGCGTAAAGATGCACTCGTATCTAACGGAGACTATCGTCGTATCAAGAACATGCTTCCGAAAAAATAATTTAAGTATCACAATCAGGAGGGATTATTATGCCACGCGTTAAAGGTGGAACAGTGACACGTCAACGTCGTAAACGTGTCTTAAAGCTAGCTAAAGGTTATTATGGTTCGAAACACGCCCTATTTAAAACAGCAAAACAGCAGGTAATGAAGTCAGGTCAGTATGCGTATCGTGACCGTCGTCAACGTAAACGTGACTTCCGTAAACTGTGGATCGCACGTATCAACGCTGCAGCACGCATGAACGACATTTCTTACAGTCGTCTTATGCACGGTTTGAAACTCGCAGAAGTAGAAGTGAACCGCAAAATGCTTGCGGATCTTGCAGTTAATGATGAAGCAGCCTTCACTTCTCTTGTAGACCAGGCTAAAACTGCTCTTAAATAAAACGCATTTTTCGAACGAAAGAAAGCCATCTCCCTGGTTTAGGAGATGGCTTTCTGTTTAGATAGAGTTTTACAAGTGTTATTTCTTCAGGACGGGTGGACGGGTATGAAAAAAGGCAAAGTAAGAACATACTTTCCTGCAGGTTTTTCTATTGTTTTTCAAACGGTCGTTGCAACAATGTTTTCATCGGATATTTCCATTCGATGGAGGCGTGAGGATAACGGATCAGAATTTCTTTTTCCAGAAAATAAAGATCTTCCCGTTCCATCCCCGTCAGCCTGTCCGGTTCTTTTGCGGAAACTGTAATGGAAACCACTTCGAAAGACTCTTCCGTAGCCCCGACATATTTCTCACCCTCAAAGATAGCTCCTTTGTAAGTGATAAAGAAATTGCGCTTCGGATTGTCTTCGTTATCTTCGAAATAAAAACTGCGGTGTTCCACAGCCGTATTAAATTGCCGTTTCGGATCTTTGGCCAGCTGCACCATTGTATAGACGAGAAACAGGAGTGCAGCCAATAAAAGTATTCTGAATAAAATGACCATCATAGTAATCGTCCCCTTGTAGGCTTATAGTAGAGATACGGGAGAACAGGGGCAGAAGTTTCAACTATTTCTTAAAATGATAGCGCTGTTTTCACCCGACGTAACGATAAGGAGGAGAAAAATGCACTGGGCAGAACTTTATGAATACCAGCGGCAGCTGGATAAGTACATCGAGCAGCATAAAAATGTAGAAAAAGAGTCGGTCGTCGATCATAAGACTCTGGCTTTTTACGTGGAACTTGGGGAACTGGCAAACGAGACGAGATGTTTCAAATTCTGGAGTAATAAACCTGAAAGTGATCATGAAACCATCAAGGAAGAGTACGTGGACGGGCTTCATTTTCTGCTCTCCCTTGGAATAGAGTTGAACAGTTATGTCGAGTCAGCGGAAATTTCCGATGTCACCTCCCGGACGGAGGCCTTTCTAACGGTATACCAACGTTTGGGAGAATGGAAACGTAAAAAAACGAAGCAGGCTTATCAAAATCTTTTTGATGCGTACGTAACTCTTGCTGCTGCGCTGAACATTTCTGAAGAAGATATGAAGCAGGCCTATCTCGAAAAAAATGATGAAAATTACGATCGTCAGGACCGTGGGTATTGAGTTATTTTTGTGATTTTTTCGACTTCGGTTTATAATGTACAGGGAGTAATTCAAAGGAGGTAATAAGATGGCGAAGAAAGACGAAACGCTTACGATGCTTAAAGATCTTACGGATGCAAGAGGAGTCCCGGGTAATGAGAGAGAAGCCCGCGACGTGATGGAGCAGTACATAAAACCCTACGCGGACAGCGTATACACAGACAACCTCGGAAGTCTGATTGCCGAGAAACGCGGAGATAAGAAAGGCCCTAAAGTGATGGTGGCCGGCCATCTTGATGAAGTAGGGTTTATGGTAACGCGTGTGGACGAGAACGGGTTCGTCTACTTCCAGACAGTAGGAGGCTGGTGGAGTCAGGTGATGCTGGCCCAGCGTGTTACAATAATGACCGGAAAAGGTGACGTAACGGGTGTCATCGGTTCGAAACCCCCGCATATCCTTTCGGCAGAACAGCGTAAAAAACCTGTGGATATCAAGGATATGTTTATCGATATCGGTGCGGGCTCCAGAGAAGAAGCGGCTGAATTCGGAGTGAAACCTGGAGATTCCGTTGTCCCGTATTTTGAGTTCACTCAGATGAACAACGAAAAAATGCTGCTTGCCAAAGCATGGGACAACCGGATCGGCTGTGCAATTGCCATTGAAGTATTGAAGCGCCTGAAAAAAGAAAAACACCCGAATATCGTTTACGGTGTAGGGACAGTTCAGGAAGAGGTAGGCTTGAGAGGTGCGAAGACAGCTGCCAACATGATCCAGCCTGACATTGCTTTCGGTGTGGACGTCGGCATCGCCGGTGATACTCCTGGCGTTACGAACAAAGATGCCCAGGCTTCAATGGGAGAAGGACCTCAAATCATTCTTTACGACGCTTCCATGATTTCGCATAAAGGGCTGCGGGATTTTGTGACTGATACGGCAGATAAGAATAATATCCCTTATCAGTTCGATTCCATGGCTGCAGGCGGTACGGACTCAGGATCCATTCATCTGAGCCATAATGGGGTGCCGGCGCTCTCCATTACAGTACCGACCCGTTATATCCATTCCCATGCTGCAATGTTGCACCGGGATGATTTCGAAAACGCAGTAAGTATTATTGTAGAAGTGATTAAAAACCTCGATACTAAGACTGTCGAGAATATTACGTTCAACTGATTATACTGAACAGGACCGCTCCATTTCCAAGGGGGAGGTCCTGTTACTTTTGCGGTGAGAATTGAGAATACCGGCTGGTAAACGATGACCGGTAAGAGTAAGGAAAGAGTGAGGAATAACTAATGATAACATCCGTCAAAAATCAAAAAGTGAAAGAGTGGAAGAAACTCCATAAGAAGAAATACAGAGATCAGTATGGACTTTTCCTCGTGGAAGGCTATCACCTTGTGGAAGAAGTTGTTAATAGTGACTGGGAAGTGAAGGAACTTATAGTTCAGGAAGAGACCCGCATGCCGGTCTCTTATGAAGGGAAAAAGGAACTTGTAAGTGAAGCGGTAATGAAGGAGATTACGGAGACAGAGACCCCGCAGGGGATTATGGCGGTCGTGTATAAAAAAGAAGAGAGAGTGGAGACGGGATCGCGTTTTCTTCTCCTTGATACTATTCAGGACCCCGGAAATCTCGGCACTCTTATACGGACGGCAGATGCTGCGGGGTTTGATGCAGTACTCATCGGCAGGGGAAGCGCAGATCGTTTTAACGATAAAGTGGTACGTGCGACCCAGGGTTCGATGTTTCATGACATGAAAGTAATAGAAGTCTCTCTGGAAGATGAGATTCCCTTACTTAAAAGCAGAGGCGTCGCCGTTTGGGGGACTGCCCTGCACGGGGCCGGTGATTACTCGGAACTGAAGCGTCCGCAGAAAGTAGCGATTCTCCTCGGCAATGAAGGGAATGGAGTCAGGGAAGAACTCCTCGGGCTTTCTGACGACAGAGTGAAAATACCGATATACGGCGAAGCAGAATCGCTTAATGTCGCTGTGGCCGGAGGAATATTAATGTTTGCTGTGAATCAGTAGTTGCATTTACTTTACAATTTTCCTATAATTATTTATTAGTTATACAGGTAAAAGCTTTGACGGAGCAAAGTAGACAGTCGCAATATCGGTTACAGGGAGGCAGCGTCTCAGACTGGAAACGCTGCTGCCGTAGCGACTGCCGAAATTTCACTCTTGAGCTGACACAGTCGTGTCCGGATGACGGTCCGTTAACTTACGCAAAGTGGACACAACTGTGTCAACAAGGGTGGTACCGCGACCATGAACCTCGTCCCTTCTTCAGGGGGGCGGGGTTTTTGTATTTATAAGGAGGTATGGACAATGAACGAACGTTTGCAGGAACTCGAACAGGAGGCACTGCTGAAAGTAGAGCAGGCGGAAACCATTGAAGAATTGAAAAGTGTCCGTGTGGAATATTTAGGTAAAAAGGGACCGATAACGGAAGTGCTCAGGGGTATGGGAAAATTGCCGAAAGAAGAGCGTCCGGTAATAGGCCAGTTAGCAAATGAAGTAAGAGAAAGAATTGCCGATGCCATTGAGGAAAAACAGTCCAGACTTGAAGACGAAGCCCTGGAAGAACAGCTGAAAAATGAAGACATTGACGTTACCCTCCCCGGCCGTCCGGTCCAGGTAGGCGGGCCGCATCTTCTCACTTCGATTATTGAGGAGATTGAAGATCTTTTTATCGGGATGGGTTTTGAAATCAAAGAAGGTCCGGAAGTGGAAACGGACTACTACAATTTCGAAGCATTAAATCTCCCTAAGGGCCATCCTGCCCGTGATATGCAGGATACGTTCTACATCACCGAAGAGCTGCTGATGCGTACGCATACGTCTCCGGTACAGGCAAGAACGATGAATGCAAAAAACGGAAAAGAACCCGTGAAAATGATATGTCCGGGGAAAGTGTACCGGAGAGATAACGACGATGCCACGCATTCCCACCAGTTCACCCAGATCGAGGGGCTGCTTGTCGACGAAAACGTCCGGATGAGCGATTTGAAAGGGGTATTGCAGGAATTTGCGGCTAAAATGTTCGGAAAAGAACGGATGATTCGTCTGCGACCGAGTTTCTTCCCTTTTACGGAACCTTCTGTAGAGATGGATATTTCCTGTAAAGTTTGCGGAGGAGAAGGGTGTTCCGTCTGTAAAGGTACCGGCTGGATAGAAATTCTCGGAGCAGGTATGGTGCATCCGAACGTTCTTGAAATGGCCGGATACGATTCCGAAAAATATTCCGGATTCGCTTTCGGAATGGGTCCTGAACGGATTGCAATGCTGAAGCATGGAATTGACGACATCCGTCATTTTTATACGAACGACGTACGTTTTCTGAAACAATATCATAACGCGTAAGGAGGAATTAATATGCTTATTTCATTGAACTGGCTGAAAGAGCTCGTAGATATCAGCGGCTATACGACAGAAGAATTATCGGAAATTATAACAAAAACCGGGATTGAAGTGGACGGTATCTCGGAACCGGAAGAGCTGCCGCAGGGAGTGGTCGTCGGGAATATCATCAGCTGTGAGCAGCACCCCGATGCGGACAAACTCTCTTTGTGTCAGGTGGACACGGGAGAAGAGACCCTGCAGATCGCCTGCGGTGCCCCTAACGTAAAAGCAGGACAGAAAGTGGCTGTAGCTAAGCCTGGAGCCGTGCTTCCGGGTAACTTCAAAATCAAAAAAACGAAATTGCGCGGGGAAGAATCAAATGGAATGATCTGTTCCCTTCAGGAACTCGGGGTGAACGAGGAGGATGTGCCGGAAGCTTTCAAAGACGGCATCTTCGTTTTTCCTGAGGATACAGAAACGGGAGAAGACGCAGTGAAACTTCTGAACCTGGATGATTCTGTTCTTGAACTTGACGTGACACCGAACCGTGCCGATGTCCTGAGCATGGTGGGGATGGCTTACGAAACGGCAGCTGCTCTTGCTCGGAATTACACGCTCGAGCGTCCTTCCTATGAGGAAGCGAAAGATAAAGCGGACTCAGACGTAGCGGTAGAAATTGTAGATAAAGAAGCGAACCCGTATTATGGGGCTTTCGTTGTGCAGGATGTTGAAGTGAAAGAGTCGCCGCTGTGGTTGAAGAATCGTCTCATGGCTGCCGGCACAAGACCCGTCAATAACGTAGTGGATATCACGAACTACGTTCTCCTTGAGTATGGGCAGCCCCTTCACGCTTTCGACCGTGACCGTTTCAACAGTGATGTGATTGTTACTCGCTATGCCGAGGAGGGGGAAACTTTGGAGACCCTGGACGGCAAGATGCGGACGCTTTCCCCTCATCACCTGGTCATCACCAATGGAGAGAAAGCCCATGCCCTCGCCGGGGTTATGGGAGGTAAAGAATCCGAAGTGCACGAAGGTACTACTGATTTACTTCTCGAAGCTGCGTACTTCGACCCTCAGGTAGTGAGACGAAGTGCAAATGACCACGAGTTACGCAGTGAATCCAGCGTACGTTTTGAAAAAGGACTGGACGTTAACCGCGTTGCTCAGGCCGGGGAAAGAGCGTGTGAACTGTTGCAGAAATACGCCGGGGCGACAATATTGAAAGGCACAGCTGAAGAAGACCACTTGAATCGCAAAGAAACGGTCATCCGCATGGAGACGTCCAGGCTCAATGATCGGCTCGGTACGAAAATGGAAGTACAGGATGTGAAGAACGTTCTGCGACGCCTGCAGTTCGAGTATGAAGAAAAGAAAGGCGTTTTTGATGTGCAGGTTCCGTCCCGCCGTTTTGATATTTCGATATTTGAAGATATGCTGGAAGAGACGGCGCGCATTTATGGGTATGATCATATACCTTACACTCTTCCGGAGGGTTCCGGCCAGGCAGGTGGTCTTACAGAAGAGCAGCGACTGAAAAGAAACGTTAAAACGTTTCTTGAAGGGGCCGGGTTAAGTGAAACGATCACTTATTCACTGACAGATAAAGAATCGGCTGAAGAAATGATCAGTCCTGAGCTGGAAGATGAACAGCACGGGGCGATACGTCTGGCCATGCCGATGAGTGAGGACCACAGTCACTTACGTCTGAGTATTCTGCCGGAGCTTTTAAGAACTCACAGTTATAATACTGCAAGACAGCAGCAGAATCTTGCGTACTATGAACTCGGGAAAGTGTTTATAAGCAGAGAAGACGAGCACGTGCAGCAGCCAAAAGAAGTTCTTCGTGCAGCGGGGGCTGTTTCCGGCGAGTGGGTTACGAATCCGTGGCAGCAGGAGAAGAAAGAGGCAGACTTTTTCGTAGTCAAAGGTATCGTGGAAGAGCTGGCCGGCCGTCTTGGTCTTTCTTTCACTTATGTGAAAGGAGACGTACAGGGCATGCATCCGGGTCGGACTGCTCTCGTGGTCTGTAACGGAAAGACGATAGGTTTCATGGGACAGGTGCACCCCCGCTACCAGAAAAAACATGACCTGAAAGAAACGTACGTTTTCGATCTGAATATGGATCTGCTGCTGAATCGGTATGAAAAAGAGGAAACGTTTGTAAAAATACCTAAATACCCTTCCGTATCCAGGGATATTGCACTTGTAGTAGGCGAAAAGACCTCGGCTGGAGAGATCGAAGAGACTATCGTCACAACCGGTGCTCCTCTCATTAAACAGGTGCGGGTATTTGATGTATATCAGGGTGAACACCTCGATCCCGGAGAAAAATCGATTGCTTTCCGACTGCTCTATCAAAATCCGGAACGAACATTAAAAGATAAAGAAGTGGAAGAAGCACACGGTGCAATATTGGAAGCCGTTGCCGCAAAACACAATGCACGTCTGAGACAGTAAAAAACAGGATAAAAATAGCTCAGAGAAGGTTCATCCTTCCTGAGCTATTTTTTTCGCTTTTGCCGTATTGGCGAAGTGCCACTTCACCACGTGTTTCAAAGTATCTTCTCCGTGAGTTTTCAAAATAGCTGCTGCTGCCCGGTCAACCTTCGAAGAGGCTCCTTTCGGGATAGTTCTGCCGAAATGATGGCTCAGCTTATTCATTTCCTTCACGAATAAGGAGCGGGCGAGTATGGAAGCGGCAGCTACCGGAATCGAATAACTTTCCGCTTTTGTCATAAAATACGTGTTGTTCTCAATTGTTTTACCTGCGGATCGCAGATGCTTTTTATAAATTTCCGGCCTGGCAAACTCGTCTATCAGAATTCCTTCAGGATGTATGGGAGAAAGGTCCTCCCCGAGTTTCGTTACGGCCTGATGGTGAAGCAGGGCTTTCATTTTGCCCTGGGACCATCCCTTTTCCCTCCATTCATTGTATCTGTCGTTGGAAAGACGCATGAGCCGATAAGATATATTCATCTCAACGATACGTTTGGCTATTACGGTTATTTTGTCATCTGTCAGATGTTTGGAATCCTTGACGCCGATTTCTTTGAGCGTGCGTATCTGCTCCTCATCAGCGTAGAGAGCGCAGACGGTGATCGGCCCGAAGTAATCTCCCGTACCGGCTTCATCGGAGCCGATATGCGGACTGTGGAACAGACCGGACGGAGGGTGATATGCGTGAGTTTCTTTCTTTGGATTCCTTTCCTCAGGCATGTGTACCCCCTTTTCCCATTGCCCCGCTTCCTGCTCCGGTGTCTTTCCCTGAAAGACCACTTTCCCCGATTGGTAAGCGGTGATGGAGGCCAGGGATGTGTGAGCCTGGAACACGGCATAGGGGGGCGTTTTCTTTAAATATCGGCTATAGTAGTTTTTCATTTCTTCTATTCTCTCAGGTGTAGTCTTCAATACATAAGTCGGCATAAATCATTGATCCTTTCCTGCTCGTTATGGACTTATTATATCAGACTGTTCGCATCTCGGGTGGGTTGCTTTATATTGCTTTCCTATTTGTTTATCTTCGTGTTAAGATACTAGTTAGGATTGACAAGCAGGAGGGAATGGACGTGTCCCAATCGGATAAAGGAAAAGTGAAAACTACCGTTGAAATTTACAACCGTTCCTATACTATAGTAGGAAATGAGGACGACCGTCACGTTCGTGAAGTAGCAGGCAGAGTGGATGGAACAATGAGAGGGATCATAAAGAATAACCCTCGGCTTGATACCGCTAAACTGGCTGTGCTTACAGCTGTCAACACGATGAGTGATTATATTAAACTGAAAAAAGATTACGATGAACTTATGAGCTATATTCAAAAGTTGGAGAAAGAGGCCGGAGACTGATATGATTATTGATTTATTGATACTTTTAATTTTATTCCTTGGTCTCGTCAAAGGGATGAAGCGGGGTTTCGTGTTACAGCTTTTTCATATCGTCGGGTTCATTGCAGCTTTTCTGACCGCTGTACTGTACTACGATGACCTTGCTTCAAAACTTACACTGTGGGTTCCTTACCCGGAATTTCAGGAGAACGGGGCCTGGGCTATATTTACAGGGGACGTCCCTATGGAAGTGGCGTTTTACAATGCAGTAGCTTTTATACTGATATTTGTGGCGGTGAACGTAGTCATACAGATTATCGCTTCAATGCTTGATTTTGTAGCGGAGCTTCCGATACTGAAATCTCTCAACCATCTGCTGGGTGGTGCGCTCGGATTTGTGGAGAACTATTTAATTCTTTTCATATTCCTGTATATAGCCGCTTTAACTCCTATCATGTTCCTGCAGAACAGCCTGGATAATTCAGTGCTGGCCCCGCTGATCGTTGAATACACACCTATTATTTCCGGGGAGATAAAGTCACTCTGGATGAAGGAGTTTGCAGGGTTTTTCAAATAAGGAATCTCAGAAGAGCCGCCGTGATTATTAACTGTCATAGCGGCTTTTTATGTATAAAGGAGGAGAGTTTGAGTGAGTCAGATAAACAAAAAAAATGTTATAAAATTACTGGAGGACATAGCGGTGTACCTGGAACTGAAGGGGGAGAACCCGTTCAGGATATCCGCTTATACAAAAGCCGCTCAGGCTCTGGAACGTGATAACCGCTCCCTTACCGAGATTGATGACTTCACTAAAATCAAGGGAATAGGAAAGGGAACTTCCACAGTAATCGAAGAATATATTGAAACCGGAAAGTCTCCTGAACTCGAGGAATTACAGGAAGAAGTCCCTGAAGGGCTGATTCCGCTTCTGGATTTGCCGGGACTTGGTGGTAAGAAACTGGCAAAGCTCTATGATCAGCTCGGAATCGTGGATAAAGCTACACTGCAGAAGGCATTGGAAGAGGGGGAGGTGGAAAAACTCGAGGGCTTCGGTCAGAAATCAGCTGAAAAAATGCTTCAGTCTCTCCGTGATTTCGGTACCCGGCCCGACAGGCTGCCTATCGCTTACATGCAGCCTTTTGCAAAAAAGGTGGAAGAATACCTGCATAAGCTGGAGACTATTGAACGGTTTTCACTTGCCGGTAGTATGCGGCGTGTGAAAGAAACGATTGGTGACCTCGATTTTATCATTTCCTCGAAAAGCCCCGGGAAGACGAGGGATGAACTGCTGAAGCATCCTGATATACGGGAAGTGATCGCTTCCGGAGAAACGAAAGTCTCTGTAGTGTTACGCGGAGACTGGGATGTGAATGTGGATTTCCGCATAGTGAAAGATAAGGAATTCGCTTCCACCCTGCATCATTTTACAGGTTCAAAAGATCATAATGTCCTAATGCGTCAAATTGCCAAATCCCAGGGAGAGAAGATAAGCGAGTATGGGGTCGAAAACAGTGATTCCGGAAAAATAAAGACTTTCAAAACCGAGAAAGCTTTTTACGAGCATTTCGGTCTTACCTACATTCCTCCGGAAGTAAGAGAGGGAAAAGAGGAAACAAAACTGTTCAGACAGCCTGTGCCGCTTCTTCAGCCTGAAGATATTAAATCTGATCTTCATATGCATACCACCTGGAGTGACGGAGCCCACTCTGTCGAAGAGATGGCCGAACGATGCAAAGAAAAAGGATATGAATATATAGTGATAACCGATCACTCAAAATATCTCAGGGTTGCGAACGGACTTAACGAATCAAGACTCCGGAAGCAGAGAGAGGAAATCGAAAGAGTGAATGATAAGATGACTGATTTTCACATTTTCTGCGGAGTGGAAATGGATATCCTGCCGGATGGAACTCTGGATTTCGATGACGACTTTCTGAAGGAAATGGATGTAGTGATAGCGTCCATTCATTCCAGATTTTCCCAGTCAGAAGAAGAAATAATGAAACGTATGAATGCAGCACTTGATAACCCGCACGTCGATATTATTGCTCATCCGACCGGCCGTCTGATCGGAAAAAGGCAAGGATACGCGGTTAATATCGAAAAACTCATTAAAAAAGCTGGAGAAACAGGTACCGTTCTTGAATTGAACGCCAATCCGAACCGTCTTGATTTAATGGCTGATAACATAGAGAAGGCTCAGGAAAACGGAGTAATGATAGCCATCAATACGGATGCTCACAATTTCCCTATGCTTGAGGATATGAAGACGGGCGTCGGTACTGCACGCCGGGGGTACATGAAGAAGGAAAACGTATTAAATACAAAATCTTTGAAAGAATTTAAGAAATGGCTTAACGATACTTCAAAATAAAGGGGCACTACTGCATGAACGAACGAATTTTGGGCGTGCTTGAGTTTGGAAAAATAATCGAAAAACTGACCGGTTATGCGGAGACTTCTCTTGGAAAGGATGCGGCTCAGCGTCTGAAACCTTCCACAGAATTGCCGGAAGTGGTGAAACTCCAAAACGAAACAGATGAAGCCCAGCAGGTACTCCGGCTGAAAGGGCATATTCCGTTCGGAGGCATCAGAAACATTAAACCGCATCTTAAACGCACCTCGATCGGAGGTGTACTCTCGGCGACCGAGTGTGTGGACGTGGCGACCACTATCTATGGCGGTAAAGAATTGAAACGCTTTGTAGAAGAAATGGAAGAGCCTGACATGCCTATTCTGAGAGAACTTGTCGACATCATTCATCCATTACCGATCCTTGAGAGAACGATCAGGAACAGTATCGACGATAACGGGGTGGTCATGGACGGGGCATCTGATACCCTCCGTTCGATCCGCAGCAGAATCAATACGTTAGAAAGCAGGCTCCGGGATAAAATGGAATCTTACACGAAGCAGCAGTCCGAAAAACTGTCGGACGCTATCGTAACGATAAGAAATGAACGGTACGTATTGCCTGTAAAGCAGGAGTATCGGGGAAGTATCAAAGGGATTGTTCATGATCAGTCGTCATCGGGAGCGACACTCTTTATAGAACCCCAGCCTGTAGTCGATATCAACAACGACCTGCAGGAGGCTAGGGTGCAGGAGAAAAGGGAAGTGGACAGGATTCTCGGAGAGCTGTCCGAGGCCATTGAAGAAGATCGTCCTATCCTTGCCGAGAATGTCCGGGTACTTGCTGGACTTGATTTCATTTTTGCGAGAGCAAAACTGGGCAGAAGTATGGGAGCAGCTATGCCCGCGATGAACAATGAAGGCAGAATATTGATGAAGCAGGCAAGACATCCGCTTATCTCAGAGGAAGAGGTAGTGCCGAACGACATCGAGCTTGGTACAGACTTCACTTCCATCATCATTACCGGCCCGAACACCGGAGGTAAAACGGTAACACTGAAACTGGTGGGTCTATGTACATTAATGGCACAGGCTGGACTGCAGATCCCTGCGATGGACGGCTGTGAACTTGCAGTATTCGACAACGTTTATGCGGACATCGGAGATGAGCAGTCCATTGAGCAGAGTCTCTCCACTTTCTCTTCCCACATGACTAATATCGTGGATATTCTGGATAAAGTGGATGACTCCACGCTCGTGCTTTTTGATGAGCTTGGAGCCGGTACGGACCCGCAGGAAGGTGCAGCTCTTGCTATGGCTATCCTGGATGAAGTGGTTGATAAAGACGCAAGGGTCATAGCTACGACCCACTATCCTGAGCTGAAGGCATACGGCTACAACAGGGAAAACGTCGTCAACGCTTCCGTAGAATTCAACATCGAAACGCTTGAGCCGACCTACCGGCTATTAATCGGAGTTCCGGGGAGAAGTAATGCCTTCGAAATATCGAGACGTCTCGGCTTACGGGAAGATGTAATCAGTGCCGCCAAAGAAAGAGTGGGAGTCGACTCGGAAAGTGTCGAATCCATGATAGCTTCTCTCGATGAAGCAAGGAGAGAGGCGGAAGCGGACTATGAGCGGGCTGAAGAGATAAGGCGGGAAGCGGAAGAAATTTACTCGGAGCTTAACAGCGAATGGAAACGGTTCGAGGATCAGAAGGAAAAACTGTATAAGAAAGCCGAAGAAAAAGCGAAACAGTCTGTTGATAAAGCACGGGAGGAAGCACAGGGCATCGTAGACGAACTGAAGCAGATGAAGAACTCCTCCGAACTGAAAGAACATGAGTGGATTGAAGCCAGGAAGATGTTCGATGAAGCTGAGCCGGAGCTTACGAAGAAAGAGAAACAGCCGAAGAACAAGCAGTCGAATGAAACAAAGGAACTTCAGGCAGGCGATGAAGTGAAACTTCTTACGCTGAATCAGCAGGGTGTAATTGTCGAGAAAGGAAGAAACGACGAGTATCAGGTACAGGTAGGATCCATGAAAGTAAAAGCGAAAAGGAAGGACCTCGAATTCGTCAAAACGAAAAAGCCGGAACGGGAGAAACAGATTGCACCGGTAAGAGGGAAAACTTCCCACGTGAAACCTGAGCTTGATCTTAGAGGGGAACGGTATGAAGATGCCTTGAACCGTCTTGAAAAATATCTTGATGATGCCCTTCTCGCTGGTTACCCTCAAGTTTCCATTATCCATGGAAAAGGGACAGGTGCCCTCAGACAGGGAGTCCAGTCGCTGGCAAAACGACACTCCAGAATCAGTACGGCGCGTTCCGGTGGTATGAAAGAAGGAGGAAGCGGCGTTACTGTACTTGAACTTAAATGATTATGCAGGGGGAGAGGTGAAACATGGAAGGGTTCTGGGAAATTTCGATCGTGGACACTGCAGCGAGATTCAGTGTGGTCGTGCTATGTATAGTCGTTTTCCTTACTTTATTCGAGCTGGTTACTAAGTATGATAACTGGAAAGAAATTAAAGAAGGGAATCTGGCAGTAGCTATGGCCACCGGTGGAAAAATATTCGGTATATCCAACATTTTCCGTTTTTCCATTGAACATAATGATGCTCTGTTTCTCTCCATCGGCTGGGGAGTTTTCGGATTTCTGCTTCTCCTCATCGGTTATTTCATCTTTGAGTTTTTAACTCCATCTTTTCGCATAGATAAAGAGATTGAAGAGGGGAACCGGGCCGTCGGGCTTCTTTCCCTCATTATCTCAGTCGGTTTATCTTACGTAATCGGCGCTACAATTATATAAGGGGAGACAGTCATTGCGTACATTATCCATTGTAATGATCGTAGTAGCGGTATTGTTTATTGCTGCGGGTGTCATTTACTTAATCTGAGTTCCCGGTTATTTCCGTCTTCGCCCGTCTCGAACATGGCGGGGCGGGAAAAACGGGAATTTATTACTAGGTACATATTATTGAAATATTTGAAAAATCATTCATTTTTTCCCTTCCAGCCGTTATAATGGTAGTAACTCATTTTAAGGAGGGGAAGGAATGACCCAGTCCGAAAAGATATGGCATAAGCATTACCCGAACGAAATCGAGGTTGAGAAAGAGTATGAAGAAAAGCCATTGCATGAGTTTTTGAAGCAGAGTGCCCAATCGTACGCAAAAAAGAAAGCGCTTTATTTTATGGGGAAAGAAATGACGTACGAAATGGTTTATGAGGAAGCTTGTCATCTTGCGGGTTATCTGCAGCAGCTTGGAGTTGTGAAAGGAGACCGCGTTTCCATTATGCTGCCGAACACTCCTCAGTCTGTCATCAGTTATTACGCCGTATTAATGGCCGGAGGAATCGTCGTACAGACGAACCCGCTCTATACGGAAAGAGAACTTCAGTATCAGTTGAAGGATTCCGGCGCAAAAATGATTATATGTCTGGACATCCTCTATCCGAAAGCTGCTTCCGTCAAAAAACAGACAGATCTTGAACATATAGTAGTGACGGGGATTCGGGACTATTTACCTTTTCCTAAAAACACGCTCTATCCTTTTGTCCAGAAGAAAGAATACAAAATGATTGTCAGTCCGGAACATAACGGTGAAACACATTTATGGAAAAACATATTCAAATCGGAAGTACCGGCCGTTACGGAGATCGATATAGATCCGAAAGAAGATCTGGCACTGCTGCAGTACACGGGAGGGACCACGGGTTATCCGAAAGGAGTAATGCTTACCCATTACAACCTTGTAGCCAATACCCGGATGTCCGTGGACTGGATGTATAAGAGCAAAAAAGGGGAAGAAGTCACCCTCGGGATGCTGCCGTTCTTTCATGTATACGGCATGACCTCGGTGATGAACCTATCCATTATGATGGGATTCAAAATTCTCCTTATTCCTAAATTCGAAGTGGAAGAAGTGCTTAAAACGATAGATAAAGAAAGACCTACGCTTTTTCCGGGAGCACTGACTATATATATCGGTCTTTTAAATCATCCGAATATAAATAAATACGATCTGTCATCCATCGATGCCTGTATCAGTGGGTCTGCGCCCCTCCCTGTAGAAGTGATGGAGCGTTTCGAAAACGTGACGGGAGGACGGCTCGTCGAAGGGTATGGTCTGACTGAAACGTCTCCGGTTACCCACTCCAATTTCCTGTGGGGAAGAAGAGTACCCGGAAGTATAGGCGTGCCATGGCCGAACACCGACTCCAAGATTATGGACCTGTCCGGAGAAGGAGAAGCTGAAGTCGGAAGCATAGGTGAAATAGCCGTTAAAGGTCCTCAAGTGATGAAAGGTTACTGGAACAAAGAAGAAGAGACGCGGGAAGTGCTGAGTCCGGACGGATGGTTCAGGACCGGGGATATCGGCTATATGGATGAAGAGGGCTATTTCTATATTGTCGACAGGAAAAAAGATATGATCATCGCCGGCGGATATAATATTTACCCGCGTGAAGTGGAAGAAATCCTTTATGAACACAGTCAGGTTCAGGAAGCCGTTGTAGCCGGAGTGCCGGATCCTTACAGAGGGGAAACGGTCAAAGCTTACGTCGTACGAAAAGAAGGCAGCAGTCTTACGGAAGAAGAACTGAATGAATTCTGTAAACAGCATCTCGCAGTATACAAAGTTCCTAAACTTTATGAGTTCAGAGAAGAACTTCCGAAAACGGCCGTCGGTAAAATACTGAGGAGAAGCCTGGTGGAAGAAGAAAAAGAAAAGCAGAAGAAGCTCAGTTGACAGAATAAATTTTAGTGGGTAGAATGAGAGATGAATGATGGTTCATTCATTATTTCGAAGGCAGGAGAGCAGAGATGAAACAGACGAAGCCAAAATACAGACAAATCATTGATGCAGCGGTCGAAGTTATTGCCGAGAATGGATATCATTCATCTCAAGTTTCTAAAATAGCTAAACGGGCAGGAGTTGCGGACGGAACGATTTATCTCTATTTCAAGAATAAAGAAGATATCCTCGTTTCGCTCTTCCAGGAGAAAATGGGAGTCTTTATAGAAAGAATTGAAAGCGCAACTACTTCAAGACAGACGCCATCCGAGAAACTGCGTGTACTGGTGGAGACTCATTTTGAACAATTATCTGAGGATCACCATCTGGCTGTGGTGACGCAACTTGAATTGCGCCAATCCAATAAGATGCTCAGATTGAAAATCAACTCCGTACTGAAAAAATACTTAGACGTGATTGATGAAATAGTCGAGGAAGGTATCAGGGAAGAAGTTTTTCGCGATAATATTAATAGAAAACTGGTGCGGCAATTGATTTTCGGTACTATCGATGAGGTAGTGACAAACTGGGTTATGAAAGAAGAACGCTATGATATCACTAAGCAGGCGAAAGAAGTACACGAGATGATTGTGGAAGGGCTGCTTAGACGTTCATAGCAGGGGGAGTGGATAGGATGGATACGTTAACTTATGAAATCAAAGGTCAGGTGGCTGAGATCACTATAGAAAGTCCGCCTGCCAACGCTTTGTCCAGTACAATTCTGGCAGATCTCAACGAAATTCTGAATGAACTGGATGCAGAGAAGTCTCTTAAAGCTGTCATTTTAAAAGGCGAAGGAAAATTCTTTTCAGCCGGTGCTGACATAAAGGAATTTACTGAGTTTCAGGGCGGCAAAGAAAATATGTCTTTCAAAGGTCAGGCTGTTTTCGACAGAATTGAACAGTTTCACGCCCCTTTCATAGCGGCCATTCATGGAGCTGCATTGGGCGGAGGACTGGAACTTGCCCTTTCCTGTCACATGAGATTCGTTACGAAGAAAGCGAAACTCGGCCTTCCCGAACTGGGACTCGGAATCATACCGGGCTTCGGAGGGACTCAGCGTCTTCCTCGTTACGTAGGAGATGCCAAAGCTTATGAGATGATTTTGACGGCTGAGCCGGTAAGCGGTGAGGAAGCTGTCAAAATAGGGCTTGCCAACGGAGCGGTCGAGGAGGAGGAACTTCTTGATCACGTAAGGAAAGTGGCGGCATCCATAGCGGCTAAAAGCAAACCGTCTGTGGAGCACGTACTCAGACTTGTGCCGAACGTCTATGAATCCACACTGAATGCAGGATTGAAAGACGAAGCTGAACGCTTTGAAGAGGTTTTCCGCACAGATGACGCTGCAGAGGGTGTGCAGGCTTTTATCGAGAAAAGAAAACCCGAGTTCCGTGATAAATAGAAACTGGAGGGAAATGTAATGAATATTTATGTTTTGCTTAAAAGAACTTTTGATACAGAAGAAAAAATTTCTATCAGCAATGGAAAAATCGAAGACGAGGGTGCCGAATATATCATCAACCCTTATGACGAGTACGCTGTGGAAGAAGCTATCAACCTGAAAGATGCACACGGCGGGGAAGTGACCGTAGTTACAGTCGGTGATGAAGAGGCAGAGAAACAGCTTCGTACTGCTCTCGCGATGGGCGCTGACAAGAGTGTTCTCATTAATACCGAAGATGATCTCGAAGAGGGGGATCAGTATACGACGGTTAGAATTCTTGAGGCTTATTTCAAGGAAAACGAACCGGATATCATTTTGGCCGGTAACGTAGCAATCGACGAAGCGAGCGGTCAGGTCGGTCCGAGACTGGCTGAACGGCTGGATATACCATTCGTCACTACGATTACAGACATATCCATCGACGGAGAAACAGTCAATATCGAAAGGGACGTTGAAGGTGACGTGGAAAAAGTGGAAACAACACTCCCGCTTCTCGTTACATGTCAACAGGGCTTGAACGAGCCGAGATATCCTTCCCTTCCCGGGATTATGAAAGCGAAGAAGAAACCTCTCGAAGAAATTGAAATTGACGATCTTGATCTCGAAGAGGACGATGTGGAAGCAAAAACGAAAACACTCGAAATCTTCCTTCCTCCTGAAAAGCAGGCTGGAAAAATCATCGAAGGCGAACCGGATGAGCAGGTAAAAGAACTTGTAAGTCTTTTGAAGAACGAATCCAAGGTACTGTAATCGGACACAGGAAAGGAGAAGGTTAAGAAATGAGTAAAAATATATTAGTAATCGCAGAAGCGAAAGAAGGCGAACTGAGAAATGTCTCTTTTGAAGCTATAGCTCTTGGCAAAACTCTCAGCGAAGGTGGAGAAGTCGTAGCCACAATCTGTGGAGAAGGCGATCTCAATTCGATGGCGGAAGAACTTATCAAATATGGAGCGGATCGTGCAGTTACCGTTGCAAACGCTGAATTGAAAACGTATACACCTGAAGGCTTCACTCAGGCGTACAAAGCGGTTATCGACCAGGAGAGTCCGGACGGGATCGTTATGGGGCATACGTCCATCGGTAAAGACGTAACTCCTAAACTGGCCAGCCAGCTTGAAACCGGTCTGATTTCCGATGTGACCGAGGTAGAAGAAGGTGATGACGGCTTTGTCTTCACACGCCCGATCTATTCGGGTAAAGCGTTCGAAAAGAAAGTGGTTACAGAAGGTATTACATTTGTGACGATACGCCCAAACAACATCGCTGCTCTTGAAAAAGATGACAGCAGAAGCGGAGATGTTTCTTCGTTGGACGTGGACGTACAAAATATCCGCACCATTATCAAAGAAGTGATCCGTAAAACTTCCGAAGGGGTGGATCTATCCGAGGCGAAAGTAATCGTAGCCGGAGGCCGCGCTGTAAAAGGTCCGGAAGGGTTTGAACCGCTTCAGGAACTTGCCGATGAACTCGGCGGGGCTGTAGGGGCTTCCCGTGCAGCCTGTGACGCAGGTTATTGCGACTATTCACTTCAAATCGGCCAGACCGGTAAAGTTGTGACGCCTGACCTGTATATCGCCTGCGGTATCTCGGGCGCTATTCAGCACCTTGCCGGTATGTCAAACTCCAAGGTGATTGTAGCTATCAACAAAGATCCCGAGTCGAACATTTTCAGTATTGCCGATTACGGTCTTGTAGGTGACATTTTCGAAATCGTTCCTAAGCTTACGGAAGAAATCAGAAATATGAAAGTGAATGCGTAACATCTTATCCGGGGGCTCCTGTCCCCGGTTTATTTGTTTGCGGATAAGTCGTTTGCCGGCAGCGAAACCTCAGCATTTAGCCCCGCTGTGAAGAGTAGTGACATGACCGAAAAACAAAATATTAGTCACGTTCCGTACGCAATGATATACTCAGTACAAACATAAGTTGATAGGAGGATTTATTTATGGCAATTGTAAAAGCAAGTGATCAGAACTTTGAACAGGAAACAAATGACGGTCTGGTACTCGCAGACTTCTGGGCACCGTGGTGTGGCCCTTGTAAAATGATTGCACCGGTTCTTGAGGAAATTGATGAAGAGATGAGCGATGAAGTTAAAATCGTTAAGCTTGACGTTGACGAGAACCAGGAAACGGCAAGTAAATTCGGAGTAATGAGCATTCCGACTCTTCTTCTATTCAAAAATGGTGAAGTGGTCGACCAGATAGTCGGTTTCCAACCGAAAGAACAGCTTACAGAAGTTATCAGAAAACACGCGTAAATTATATAAGCCGTGCTGTGAATTGCAGCATGGCTTTTTTTGACCGGTAATCGCGAACCGTGAAAGCCGCAGTCAAAGCAGAATTGGAGTGAATGGGATGAATCATGTGATTAGTGAGAAATTAGCTGTTCTCCCTGATCAGCCCGGATGTTATTTAATGAAGGACCGACACGGGACGATTATTTACGTCGGAAAATCAAAAGTGCTGAAAAACCGTGTGCGCTCCTATTTCACGGGAGCTCATGACGGGAAAACCCAGCGACTGGTCAGTGAGATAACAGATTTTGAATACATCGTGACTACGTCAGAAATAGAAGCACTTATTCTCGAAATGAATCTCATAAAAAAACACGATCCTAAATACAACGTGCTGCTCAAGGACGATAAAACGTACCCTTATTTAAAAATCACAGCTGAAGAACACCCGAGGCTGCTCGTTACGAGAAAACTGAAAAAAGATAAGGGGAAGTATTTCGGTCCTTACCCGAACGTGGTATCGGCAAGAGAAACGAAAAAGTTGCTGGATCGACTTTATCCGCTCAGAAAATGTAATAAAATGCCGGAACGTGTCTGTCTGTATTATCATATGCACCAGTGTCTCGGACCGTGCGAATTCCCCGTGTCCCGGGAACAGAACCGGGAAATCGTGCAGCAGATTTCCTCTTTCCTAAGCGGAGGTCACGGAGAAATCAAGAAAGATCTGCAAAACAAAATGTATGAGGCTTCGGAAAAAATGGATTTCGAACGTGCCAAAGAGCTGCGGGATCAGGTGAGCCACATAGAGTCGGTGATGGAACAGCAGAAAATGACGATGAACGACCAGGTGAACCGCGATGTGTTCGGTTATGCCTATGACAAAGGCTGGATGTGCGTGCAGGTGTTCTTCGTGCGTCAGGGAAAACTGATAGAAAGAGATGTTTCCATCTTTCCTTTTTTCGACGATCCCGAAGAGACTTTTCTCTCTTCGATTGCGAGTTTTTATCTGCACCAGAATCATCTTTATCCAAAGCAGGTGCTCGTTCCCCTCGGCACGGACACAAACGTGCTCGAAGGCGCTATTGACACGGACGTAAACGTTCCGATGAGGGGCCGCAAGAAAGAACTCGTTGAGCTGGCGGAAAAGAATGCCGAAATTGCGCTGGAAGAAAAATTCGCTCTCATTGAAAGAGATGAAGAACGAACGGTGAAAGCTGTGGATACTCTCGGTGAAGTGCTGAATATAGAAGCCCCTCTACGGATCGAAGCTTTTGACAACTCCAACATACAGGGGACGGATCCTGTATCGGCAATGGTTACATTTATAGACGGAAAACCAAGTAAAAAAGATTACCGGAAGTTTAAAGTGAAAGATGTAAAAGGGCCAGATGACTACGAAACGATGCGTGAAGTGATCAGGCGCCGGTATAAACGAGTGGTAAGGGAAGAAAAACCGCTCCCTGATCTTATACTGATCGACGGGGGCAGAGGACAGATGTCGGCAGCTCAGGACATTCTTGAAAATGAGCTTGGGCTGGATATACCGATGGCCGGTCTTGCGAAAAACGACAAGCATAAAACGAGCGAACTTCTTTATGGCGATCCACCCGGCCCGGTAGACCTGGACAGGCATTCCCAGGCGTTCTATCTCGTGCAGCGTATACAGGATGAAGTGCACAGATTCGCCATTTCCTTTCACCGCCAGCTGCGTGGAAAAGGAGCACTTCAGTCCGAACTGGACGATGTCCCCGGCGTAGGAGAGAAGAGAAGGAAATTGATGCTGAAACATTTCAAGTCGATTCCCGCTATCCGGGAAGCTGATATAAATGAAATAGTGAAGCTCGGCATCCCCGAGCCGGTGGCGCGTACCGTCCAGATTAAATTGAATGAAAAAAAAGAAGAACCGGCAGAAAACTGATGCCGGTTCTTCTGAAATTTTAATTAGACACTTTACAGTTTATAAGCGATAAGGGAGATGGAATGATTTTTTTCATTTATTTCATCCCTGCATTCAAATGTTTCGTTTTTCAACTTACTCAGACACTCGGCAAGGAATCCCGCCTCCAGTTTGGCGTTAATTTGAAATTCTTCCTGGGTGAATCTCTGTTTTACCACGTCTCCGTGCAGGGAGAAGTGAATTTCATTTTTTCCGGATTTCTCTTTTTCAAGCTCTCCCCATCCAAAATCCCGGAAGAATCTGGTGACTTCCTCGTTATTTTCATAAGCGGAGTTCCGCGCTATATTTCTTCCCATTATATATAAAATTTGTTCTGCGTCTTCACCGAGCATGTCAGGCAGGGCAAAGTAGCGAAGAATGTCGAATCCTGCTCCGGTAGTAACGAGCGAGGAAATATTGCCGGTGGTAATACGTGCCATGATGTTCAGCCTCCTTTTTTTCTGTCTATTATTATCACTTGAAAATCAGGTTTGTGCAACAGCCCGGTGGAAAGATTTCCCTTGATCGGAACACTGCCTTCTTGACGGTGCTGACCTATCGCAGTACAATAAGTATGATACAAATTGTACGCTTCCGGATGATAGGAGGGTGATCCTCTCCTTACGTTTTTTTATATTTTAAAGCGCTTTATTATCCGGGGTTGTGTACATAATTTAATTATTCATCATATTGAGGGGGGTAAATATGGCAGCAGGATCACGAGGCTATGTGAACAGAAGATTACATTCATTACTGGGGGTAGTGCCTCTTGGGATATTTCTGTTCCAGCACTTAACTACAAACTTTTTTGCAACACGGGGGCCAGAGGCATTCAATACGGCGGCTCATTTCATAGAAGGATTGCCGTATCGGTATGTACTGGAAATTTTCGTCATCTTTTTACCATTACTTTTTCACGGAATTTACGGAGTTTATATTGCATTCCAGTCCAATTTCAACGTGAACAAGCACGGATATTTCCGTAACTGGATGTTTATGCTGCAGCGGGTTACAGGCGTTCTGACGCTCATATTCGTAGCGTGGCACATCTGGGAGACGAGAGTAGCTGTAGGTTTTGGATGGGAAGAGCTGAACTATCAGTTGATGGAAGATATACTGACACAGCCATTCTTTTTCTGGTTCTACATAGTCGGTGTATTGTCAGTAACGTTCCACTTTGCTAACGGTCTATGGTCTTTCTTTGTAAGTTGGGGCATTACGGTTACACCGAAATCCCAGCGTATTATGACTTACGCTACCGTAGTTGTATTCTTAGCACTGGGTTATGTAGGCGTACGTACGCTGATTCAGTTCGCTTACGGCGTCTAGACAATAGATAAAAGCAGTGATTAAGGGAGTGAACATAAATAATGTCGAATAAAAACATAGTCATCATCGGGGGAGGCCTGGCCGGTCTGATGGCGACAATCAAAGCAGCAGAAGAAGGAGTACACGTAGATTTGTTGTCACTTGTACCCGTGAAACGTTCCCACTCCGTCTGTGCCCAGGGTGGCATCAACGGAGCAGTGGATACGAAAGGGGAAGGGGATTCTCCATGGAAACACTTCGATGACACGGTGTACGGCGGAGACTTTCTTGCTAACCAGCCGCCTGTTAAAGCGATGTGTGATGCCGCGCCCGGAATCATTCACCTGCTTGATCGTATGGGGGTAATGTTCAACCGTACACCTGAAGGGCTGTTGGATTTCCGCCGTTTCGGAGGTACACAGCATCACCGTACAGCGTATGCAGGAGCTACGACCGGTCAGCAATTGCTTTATGCACTTGATGAGCAGGTTCGCAGACATGAAGTGAACGGTCTTGTTACAAAATACGAAGGTTGGGAATTCCTCTCGGCTATCATTGACGACAAAGGAATAAGCCGTGGAGCAGTCGCTCAGGACATCCACAGCCATGAAATCAGAGACTTTCCTGCTGATGCAATGATCCTGGCAACCGGGGGACCGGGGATTATTTTCGGAAAATCCACGAACTCTATCATCAATACCGGATCTGCTGCCGGTGCTTTATACCAGCAGGGAGTTAAATACGCAAATGGCGAGTTCATCCAGATCCACCCTACTGCTATTCCGGGCGATGACAAACTTCGTCTTATGAGTGAGTCGGCACGCGGGGAAGGCGGCCGCGTATGGACATACAAAGACGGGGAACCATGGTACTTCCTCGAAGAGAAGTATCCTGCTTACGGGAACCTCGTACCACGTGATATCGCGACCCGTGAAATATTCGACGTCTGTGTAAATCAGAAACTCGGTATAAACGGAGAAAACATGGTTTATCTGGATCTTTCTCATAAAGATGCCAAAGAGCTTGATGTTAAACTTGGCGGGATTATCGAGATTTACGAAAAATTCGTCGGTGAGGATCCTCGTAAAGTACCGATGAAAATATTCCCTGCTGTACACTATTCTATGGGCGGAATGTGGGTAGACATCAACCAGATGACGAACATCCCCGGTATTTTCGCAGCCGGAGAATGTGATTTTACGCAGCACGGCGGAAACCGTCTTGGCGCCAACTCTCTGCTATCTTCCATTTATGGAGGAATGGTAGCCGGTCCGAGTGCAGTAAGATATTCCGAAGGTCTTGATGAACATGTGGAAGATATGGATAGAGAAGTGTTCGATAAACATCTTCAGACAGAGCAGGATCGTTTCGAGGAAATTATGAAAATGGATGGAGATGAGAACGCCTACCAGATTCATAAAGAACTCGGGGAATGGATGACAGACTACGTGACTGTGGTCCGGGACAACGAAAACCTTCTGAAAACGGACGAAAAGATCAAAGAACTGATGGAACGTTATAAACGTATCAATATCAACGATACGTCCCGTTGGAGTAACCAGGGAGCCATGTTCACCCGTCAGCTTGATAATATGTTGCAACTGGCAAGAGTGATCACCCTTGGAGCTTATAACCGAAACGAAAGCCGCGGTGCGCACTTCAAACCTGAATTTCCGGACCGTAACGACGAAGATTTCCTCAAGACTACAATCGCAACATATGATAAGGAAAACAACGAGCCGATCATCAGCTATGAAGAGGTGGACACGTCATTAATCGAACCGCGTAAGCGCGATTATTCCAAGAGTTAATAAGGAGGTCCTTCATCGTGAGTGAAGAGAAGAATATTACATTTGTCGTCACAAGACAGGATGAACCTGAAAGTGAACCGTACAAAGAAACATTTGTCGTCACAAGACAGGATGAACCTGAAAGTGAACCGTACAAAGAAACATTTGTCGTCCCATACCGTCAAAATATGAACGTCATCTCAGGGTTGATGGAAATCAGAAGAAATCCTGTTAATGCAGACGGAGAAGCTACTACTCCGATATTCTGGGAAATGGGTTGTCTGGAAGAAGTATGTGGTGCCTGTTCCATGATTATCAACGGAGAGCCGAGACAGTCCTGTACGGCACTCGTAGATCAGCTGGAACAGCCTATCCATCTCGAACCTATGAATACATTCCCGGTCACCCGTGACCTTGCCGTCGATCGTAGCCGCATGTTCGACTCTCTGAAGAAAGTCAAAGCATGGGTACCTATTGACGGAACATACGATCTTGGCCCGGGACCGCGGATTGCCGAAACAAAACGTCAGTGGGCGTATGAACTTTCCAAGTGTATGAGTTGCGGTGTATGCCTGGAAGCCTGCCCGAACGTGAACAGTAAGTCCGATTTCATCGGTCCTGCTGCTCTATCTCAGGTTCGCCTGTTCAATTCCCATCCTACCGGGGAGATGCACAAGAGTGAGCGTCTCCAGTCCATTATGGATGAAGAAGGTATCATGGGCTGCGGGAACGCGCAGAACTGCGTAGAGGTTTGTCCTAAGGGAATTCCTTTGACTACGTCACTGGCTGCCCTTTATCGTGACACGGCAGTCGAATCGTTCAAAAGCTTTTTCGGAAGCGATAAATAATTTTTTACTGGAGGCTGTGTCCGAAGTGGACACAGTCTTTCTATTTTATTAAGATACTGGAAGGGAGGGGTCGGTGTGTGTAAACGGTGGATGTATTATATATTGGGTCTTGTGCTTTTGCTTGGTGTCACGTTGATGGTTTCCTCTATTTCCGGGGAATTGTATACTCTACCTGAAGAAAGGACAGGGGCGAAGCTCATTCTTTATTCGGCTGTTCCTTCGTCTTATTACTATGTCTTTTTCTTTGTAATCATTCCATCACTGTATTTCGTGACTACAGTAATGATCAGTGCATTCATTCATCGCCGTATCGCTGATACTTTTTCCATACGGCTGTTGATAGCTTTTCTTCTGACACTGGCGCTTGGTTACGTCAGCGCAGGCGGAGCAGTACAGGGACTCGCTTTCAGTACGTTGGTGAACTCCTCGGCATTTATCAGTGCCCCGGTTATATTCATACATTTTCTGTACAGGTACTTTGCAGAGATAAAAGTTTATTTTTTCACTAAAAGGATTTACCAGACAGGTTACGTGGTGCTTTCCGGATCGCTTATGATGGATGTTTACCGGTTTTTGAGCAGAGAGTCTCCTTTCTGGATAGACCAGATCCAGTATTTCGTACTTCTGACTTTTTATATATTCATCTTTATCGTAGTCTGCAGAGGAGCTTTCCGACTTCGGACTTCATCCTACCGGTCTTTCTTCGAGTACATAAGTTTCGGGGTGTCTCTTTCGTTCGCACCCTACCTGATTTTTTATCTCGTTCCTAAATTATTTACAGGTGTACCGATAATCGGAATCGAAATAGCTGTGTTTTTCCTTATAGCGCTCCCGATAACGTTTCTTTACTTATTATCGAAACAGAAGTTGATCGATATTAACTTTATTATCCGCAGGTTGAGGCATCACGCTTTTCTTTCTCTGCTGCCGAGTTTTCTTATAGCTATTATGGCAAATCTGATTGTAGACTGGACGTTTTCCCTTGAACCCTTTCTGCAGCTTTTGTTCGCAGGAGTAGTGGTGCTTACACTTATTATGACGTTTGCAGAGGTTATGGACTTCCGGATGCAGAGCGGACTGTTTTCCGACAGAGGTAATTTTCAGGAAAGTCTGCATAAGCTGATGAAGAATTTCAAAGATCAATACAGCGTAGGTGACTTGATGAATGAAGTGTGCCATGAGATTACGAAAACGCTGAAATTAACTTATACCAACGCATACTCCTATCACACGAAAGACGGCATGTTCTGTGTGAATGAGCCGATTCCTGAAAACCTGCTCCGGCATCTGAAAAACAGCATGCATAATAGAAAACTTACAGTAGGAGAAATAGTGGAGACGAGGAGAGGATTCGGTTTCGTAATAGCTGAGTCCCTTAACAAAGTAACCGTCATCTATAGTACGGGGAAACAGGATTTCACTTCTCTTAACCGGGAAGAAAGGAAATATCTTCAAATCATTTCCATGAACGCGAATATAGCCATTGAAAACATGAGTCACATCGAAGAATTGATGAAGCAGCTGCAGAAAGTGAAGAGTAAGAATACCGACCAGTACCCGGCCTGGCTGTCGAGGCTCCTTTTTCAAATAGCCGAGGATCAGCGGGAACAGCTGTCCATCGATATTCATGATACCGTGTTGCAGGAATTGCTATACCTGTATCGTCGTATGGATGAACTACATACAAACAGGGAGGAACTGCCGCTTACTTTGCGCACCGAGCTTTCCGTATATAAAGAACAATTGCTCGACAGTATACATCTGACCAGGGAGACGTGCAGTGAACTACGGCCGACCTTTTTGAAAGAAATCGGGCTCATACAGTCTCTGGACAGTCTCATTCAGCAATATCAGCTGCGTTCGAATTTCACCGTTTATTTTTGTGCAGAAGATTTTCATTCCGAACTCGATCAGGAGATGATCCTTACTACATATCGTATCGTACAGGAGCTGCTGGCGAATGCTGTGAAGCACAGTGAAGCGAAGCATGTACATCTTTATTTAGCCGGAAATGAAGAAGAGGTTACGTTGCGTTATGAAGATGATGGGGTGGGGATGGAAAATAAATACGAATGGAATGCCTTCACTCACATAGGACTATCCGGTATAGAACATCGGGTGAATGGACTCAGAGGATCTCTTCACATCAATACAGCTGAATACGAAGGTTTCAAAATGGAAGTTGGTTTTCCGCTGAAAGAGAAGGAGTGTAAAGAATGACGAACGTTTTGATCGTCGATGATCATCCTGCAGTAGGGATGGGAACGAAAGCCATGATCGAACAGAACAGTGAAATGAATGTGGACGTAGTGGAAAACCCCGGGGAAGTCGAGAATCTCGTTTTAAACAATGATTACGACGTTCTGCTGCTTGATTTATATATGCCGGGGATGAACGGTATTGAATTATCGAAACGTGTAAAACAGAAACGGCCCGATGTAACTGCCATCATCTATACAGGGTTCGACCTGAGTACACATTTTAATATGCTCGTAGAAGCGGAAGTGGAAGGGTTCGTCAGTAAAACGGCTTCGCAGGAACAACTGCTGACGGCTATAAGATGCGCTATGAGGGATGAGGTAGTGATTCCTCTTCATCTGTTCAGACAGCTGCGCCGTACGGAGGCGAGCGTGTCGCCGGTACGCATAAACAGAACGAAAGAAGAAGAAGCCCTTTTCCTTAATGAGAAGGAACAGTCGATTTTAAAAGAAGTATCCAACGGGTTCACGAATAAAACTATTGCGCAAAACCTTCACATGTCTCAGAGGAGTGTGGAATATACACTTACGGGAATTTTCAACAAGCTGGACGTGCGTTCCCGTACGGAGGCGCTTTATAAAGCTCAGGAACTCGGGCTGATCTCCAAAGCAAAATAATCCGTTCGCATTTCCCGTGGAGACTGCCGGTGTTTTTACTATTTGGGCAGGGGGGATGATACCTTTTGTCTTGATATTTTCACAGGAACCTTAGAGAATAGATAACATAGACTTTTGATTTTGTCAGGAGGAACCCACGTGTCCGATCAAATGATAGAAGATATGGAATTTTATTTGCGTTACGTAGCGGGAGGCGTAAAAGATAAGGGTAGAGAAATTCTGGAAAATCACGAAATAACTCCTCCTCAGTTCGTGGCGCTTCAGTGGGTTTCGGATGAGATGGGGATTACTATCGGAACTATATCCAGTAAAATGCATCTGGCCCACAGTACTACAACTGATATGATCGATCGTCTGGAAAAGCTCGGGGTCGTAGAACGAAAAAAAGATGAAACCGACCGAAGAGTGGTACGTGTGTACATATTGTCGGAAGGTGAGAAAGTCATACGGGAAGTGATTGATAAACGAAGAGCCTATCTCAAAGATTTGTTTCATGAAGTGGATGAAGAAGAACTGAAGGAGTTTCGCACCCTTATGAAGCGTGTATATGAAAAAATGAGTAAATTGACAAATTAAAGTGAAAAGAAGAGGGATCAGCATGGATCGACCAATTGGAGTTATCGACTCGGGAGTCGGTGGAATGACGGTAGTAAAAGAGCTTATGAGACAGTTGCCTAAGGAGTCCATCTATTACATAGGTGATACGAAACGCTGTCCATATGGCCCGCGACCGGCAGAGGAAGTCCGTACGTTCACATGGGAAATGGTGGAACATCTGAAAAGATATGAAATCAAAATGCTCGTAGTCGCCTGTAATACGGCTACTGCTTTTACGCTGGAGGAGCTTCGGGAAAAGCTCTCCATTCCGGTGCTTGGTGTAATTGAGCCGGGTGCCAGAGCAGCTATTTCGACGAGTGAGAATAAAAGAATCGGAGTCATCGGAACGGAAGGAACGATCAGCAGTGAATCCTACCCGCAGGCCCTGAAAGCGATCGATGCTTCCATCCGGGTGAACAGTCAGGCCTGTCCCGCCCTGGTGCCCCTGGTCGAACGCGGCGTGCTGGCAGGATATGAAGCCCATGCTATCGTCCGGACGGAACTTCAGCCTTTGAAAAACAAAAACGGTATCGACACTCTCATACTCGGCTGCACCCATTATCCTTTGATTAAAGGGGTGATCCAGCAGGAAATAGGAGGAGCCGTAAAAGTAATCAGCTCCGGAGAAGAGACGGCTCGTGAAGCCAGCCTCATTCTCTCTTATAATGATCTTTTGGTGCAGAGTGAACAGGAACCATCGTACCGGTTTTACACGACAGGGGATTTCGAAAAGTTCAAAATGATCGCAACGGAATGGTTTGAAGGACCACTTGATACATTTGAAGTGATTGAACTTGACCCGGTTTCCGTTTATTGAACATAAGAATTGGTGAGCCACTTTCAAAGTGGCTCTTTGTATGAATGAGAAGCTGTCCCTTTTGTGTTATGATTGGCAGGAAATAACGGTAACCCGAGGAGGAATTTTTATGCGTGCAGATGAAAGGAAAGTCAAAGACTTACGAGCTATTAAAATAGAAACGGACTATATCAAACATCCGGAAGGTTCCGTACTTATTGAATTCGGTGATACGAAAGTGATCTGTAATGCAAGCATCGAAGACAGAGTACCTCCGTTCCTGAGAGGTCAGGGTAAGGGATGGATTACCGCCGAGTACGCGATGCTTCCCCGCGCTACACAAACCCGTAACATACGTGAATCTTCGAAAGGGAAGGTATCCGGCCGGACGATGGAAATCCAAAGACTGATAGGAAGATCCCTGCGTTCTGTGATTGATTTGGGAGCGATCGGGGAAAGAACGATATGGGTGGACTGTGATGTCATTCAGGCGGATGGCGGCACGAGAACCGCGTCCATTACCGGTGCATACATTGCTGTTGTACATGCGTTGGGAACGCTTCTGGAAAAAGGGAAAATCAAGGAATTGCCTGTACAGGACTATTTGGCGGCGATATCTGTAGGCGTACTGGACGGCGAAGAAATCGTAGATCTCTGTTATGAGGAAGACAGCAATGCTGAAGTTGATATGAACGTTGTTATGACAGGTGATGGAGAGTTTGTTGAAATTCAGGGGACGGGCGAGGAAGCTACGTTTTCCATGAAACAGCTGACTACGATGCTTGAGTTGGCTTCAGAAGCCGTATCGGAACTGATGCTTCGTCAGAAAGAAGCCATCGGCACGTGGGCGAGTGCTATCGAAAACTACAAAGAAAGGGAGGAGGACGGACAGTGAAAGAAGTGATTATAGCTACATCCAACCAGGGGAAAGTAAAAGAGTTTGAGCAGATGTTTTCCGAATATGAAATTTCGGTGAAATCGCTGAAGGACTTCGAAGAACAGATAGACGTGGAAGAAACCGGAAAAACATTCGAAGAGAATGCCCTTTTAAAAGCGGAAACGATTTCCGAGCGATGGAATGTACCGGTCATCGCCGATGATTCGGGTCTTCAGGTCGATATTCTGGATGGCAGACCGGGCATCTACTCTGCGAGGTACGCCGGAGAGGATAAAAATGATAAGAAGAACTCCGAAAAGCTGCTGAAAGAACTTGGAGAGACGACGGTCAAAGACAGGACGGCGCGTTTTGTCTGTGTCATTGCAGTAGCAGTACCCGGAGAAGAATCTTTCACGAAACGTGGTACGTGTGAAGGGGCTATTGCTCTTCAACCGAGAGGTGAACACGGTTTCGGCTACGATCCTATTTTCATACCGGAGGGGTACAAGAAAACGATGGCCCAGCTGACTGCCGAAGAGAAGAACAGCATAAGTCACCGTCACCATGCTCTTTTGAAAATTGAAGAGTGGCTGAAGGAGAAAGGGGACTAATTCATGCCGAAAGCTTTAATAATCAGCGACAGTCACGGACTCACCGAAGAACTGCAGGAAGTGAAGGATCGCCACTCACAGGAAGTGGATGCTTTTATCCACTGTGGAGATTCCGAACTTGCGACGGATGCTTCGGAGCTTGAAGGTTTTCATTACGCAAAAGGAAATTGTGACTTCGAAGAGGATATGGAAAATGAACAGATTGTAGACGTCAAAGGAGTCCGGTTTCTAGTCGCTCACGGGCATCTGCTTCAGGTGAAACAGTCTCTGATGCCTATATATTACAGAGCCGAGGAAGCAGGGGCCGATGTTGCCTGTTTCGGACATTCTCATACGATAGGTGCGGAGAAGGTGGGAGACAAACTGATTATGAATCCGGGAAGTTCCCGGCTGCCGAGAGACCGTAGTGAACCGACGTATGCGATTATTGAGTGGGAAGACAGCTCGAAAGAAATAACGGTTACGTATTATCATATGGACGGGAATAAACTGGAAGATTTAGAAGTGCAATTTGACTTGAGTAGCAGGAATTAATTTTTTCCTGCTACCATTGACTTTTTACTGTGAAGCAAGTATACTTTTTCATGTCGTCGCAATACATATAACAATTTCATAAACGCGGGTGTAGTTTAGTGGTAAAACCTCAGCCTTCCAAGCTGATGATGGGAGTTCGATTCTCCTCACCCGCTCCATTGTCCCAGTAGCTCAGTTGGATAGAGCAACAGCCTTCTAAGCTGTGGGTCGCAGGTTCGAATCCTGCCTGGGACATTACCTGCAAAAGCTGCATTCCTTATCTTGTGAGGAATGCAGCTTTTTATTTATTTGCAGGAAAGGCTCGTGGCAGAGTTGTCTGATTATTGAGTTGACTTTCCAATCGGACGTTGGATAGAATAATTCTAAAGAATCAATTTATTTCGGCTTTTTCAGCTATCCCTATGGTGGATGAGATACTGAAAAAATACGGTATACGTGGACGTACTAAGATTATTGCCTCGGGCAAATTACTCACTCCTGATAAAATTGCAATGGCGCTGGCGCTCGGAGCGGATTTGATCAATATTGCACGCGGGTTCATGATGAGTGTCGGTTGTATCATGTCGCAGGTCTGTCATAAAAACACCTGTCCGGTAGGAGTCGCAACGACCGACGCTGAATTACAGCAGGCCCTCGTTATCGAAGAAAAAAATTACCGAGTTACCAACTATCTGATTGCCTTGCGCCAGGGTTTATTCGATTTAGCGGCTGTAGCCGGGCTGGATTCTCCGACAAAATTCAAAAGAGAACATATCGTTTATCACTCTGACTTTCGTAAAGTAATTAATGAGGAAGATGGCTCGGGCGGGTAATTGAATGGTATCGTACTCGAGAAAAAGCTTGACCGGGATTTTGCCTTAATTATAGAAATGAAGTGGAAAGGCGGTTTGAGGAGATTACGTATTAAACTCTTCGGTTATCAGTTCGAAGAGTTTTATTTTTGCCTCTTCAAGGAAATATTCACAGGTAATCAGGGGAATTCAAGCGGATTTCTTCTTTTGAAATACATGTTTGATATAATGAATAAAGTACATACTTAAAACGGTTAGGAAGGGTGCGTTATGGAAAACAGCAAAGGAGAAATTGTTCTTTTTCCGAAATGGAGGGAGAAGCTGCGTGAGAAAGGACTGGAAGCGGTCCGCCATCAGCAGTACGAAGAAGCTATCGAATCACTGGAACCTCTGTTCCATTACCGCGAAGCTGACGATGAAGTGATTACCGGTCTGTTAATCTCATGGGTAGGCACGGGAGAATACGTGCAGGCGGAAGAAATTTGCCTGAATCGCATGAAGGTCAGTGAATCCGCTTATTTTCAATATCTACATATTTATATAACAATTCTATTCCACGAGGGAAAATACGGGGAATTGATGACGCTGGTGGAAGAAGTGCTTGAACAGGAGGACCTCCCTGGTGAAGTAAGGACACAGCTGTGGCAGATGTATAACGTAAGTAAAGATATCGAAGATTCCCATCAAAAAGAAGAACAAGAGTATTTGATGGAGGAATGGCAGGAAGCTATAAACGGGCAGCAAATAGAAAAACAGTATAGTATTCTTATGAAATTGAAAAGCTTCGATCCGGCACCCTCGATGGAGACATTCCGTGGATATTTGACGGATGAAGAAACACATCCGGTAATAAAAACAGCCATTATACTATGGTTCCAGTCGCACGGGGTGGAAGAGAGCACATCTATACATAAATTTGGTAAAACCATATCCATCGTCCCTGTCGAAATAGGTTCCCCTTCCACACACTACATAGTAAAGCATTTAGAGTTACGTCTTACTCATATTGAGCAGGAACATCCGATAATGTACGATATCATCGTAACGATGCTTCATCGTTACATTTATATCCGGTACCCTTTCCTTCCTACGGAAAATGAAGTGACTTACATAATAGAAGCATTGAAAATGCTCGGGAATGAGTATTTGCAATTAGAAGAAACACCTATTAGAATGGGACCGGAAACTGAATCCTATAAGAAGGATATTGAAGTCGCAAATCAACAATACAGGGCGATTACAGGAGAATAAGCATAATAACCCCTCTATTGTTGAAAGAGAACAGCATTATGTTATAATATAGTGGTTGTAAATTAGATTCGTGCACATGTCTGTAACAGATCCATGTAAAAATGAAAATATGACGTTGGAGGGACTTTTTATGTCAGCAAATTGGGAAAAGAAAGAAGGAAATCAGGGGACCCTTACAGTAGAGGTATCACCTGAAGAATTCGATAAAGCGCTCGATCAGGCGTTTAACAAAGTAGTGAAAGAAGTGCAGGTACCTGGATTCCGTAAAGGAAAAGTACCGCGTAAAATCTTCGAAGGCCGTTTCGGTGTTGAATCTCTTTATCAGGATGCACTTGATATCATTCTTCCACAGGCTTATTCAGATGCTGTACAGGAAACGGGCATTGAGCCGGTAGACCAGCCTGAAGTGGATGTGGAACAGATTGAGAAAGGCGAACCGCTTATTTTCAAAGCGGATGTTACAGTTAAGCCTGAAGTAGAACTCGGCGAATACAAAGGTCTTGAAGTAGAAGAGGCAGATACTGAAGTAACCGATGAAGACGTAGAGGAAGAACTTAAGCGTCAACAGGAAAACCAGGCTGAGCTCGTAGTTAAAGAAGAAGGCGAAATCGAAGAAGGCGACACAGTTGCTATGGACTTCGAAGGTTTCGTTGACGGGGAAGCTTTTGAAGGCGGCCAGGCCGAAAACTATTCTCTTGAAATAGGCTCCGGTACGTTCATTCCAGGTTTTGAAGAACAGCTCGTCGGTAAAAAAGCTGGAGAAGAGCCTGATGTGAACATCACGTTCCCGGAAGATTACCACGCTGAAGAGCTGGCCGGAAAAGAAGCGACATTCAAAGTTAAAATTCACGAAGTGAAAGCCAAGGAACTTCCTGAACTTGATGATGAATTCGCTAAAGATGTAGACGAAGACGTTGAGTCTATGGATGAACTGAAGAAAAAGACCCGCGAAAACCTGGAACAGCAGAAACAGCAGGATGCTGAGAACCAGAAACGCGAATCACTCGTCAACCAGGCGAGCGACAATGCTTCCGTGGAAATTCCACAGGCCATGGTCGACTCCGAGCTGGATCGTATGGTAAGCGAATTCGAACAGCGTCTGCAAATGCAGGGAATGACGAAGGAAATGTACTTCCAGTTCACCGGTCAGGACGACAACCAGCTTCGTGAGCAGATGAAAGAAGATGCTGAAAAGCGCGTGAAGACGAACATGACGCTTGAGGCGATTGCTCAGACTGAAAACGTCGAAGTAACCGAAGAAGACGTAAATAAGGAACTTGAAAATATGTCCGCTATGTATCAGACGGACGTTGAGAATCTGAAGCAGATGCTTGGAGGAAACACAGACATGGTCAAAGATGATCTGAAAATCCAAAAAGCGATTGAAGTACTTGAGCAGAACAGCAAAACAGTATAATGAATGATAACGGAAACAAGGCGAGGAAGATCCCCGCCTTGTTTTCTCATATTATTTGCAATTTGTCATTAATAAGTCATATCATTAAGACAGTCAATCGTATCTATACATAATAAGAATTACTCAGCGTTTGACCTGCATGTACAGTCTCTGCATAATATTATGTGATGTTGTCAGCAGGAAGGGCAGCCTTTTACTTTTTAAATATCGATTTATTTGGTATGATAAGCGAAAGATAGTGCGGGTTAGCCTTGGCATCATTTTGGAAAGGGTGAAAGTAATGTTTAAATTTAATGAAGAAAAAGGGCAGCTCAAGTGCTCGTTTTGCGGTAAAAGCCAGGATCAGGTACGAAAGCTTGTAGCAGGTCCGGGTGTATATATTTGTGATGAGTGTATTGAACTGTGTACAGAGATAGTCGAAGAAGAACTGGGTAATGAAGAAGAAACGGAATTCAAAGAAGTTCCGAAACCTGAAGAGATCCACAATATCCTGGGCGATTACGTCATTGGTCAGGAGCAGGCGAAGAAGAACTTATCCGTTGCGGTTTATAACCACTACAAACGTGTGAATACGACAACTGCGAAGAATGATGAAGTGGAGCTTGCGAAGAGTAACATTCTTATGCTTGGGCCTACTGGTAGCGGGAAGACGTTGTTGGCTCAGACACTGGCCCGTATTCTCAATGTACCGTTTGCCATTGCCGATGCAACTTCCCTTACGGAAGCCGGGTACGTTGGCGAGGACGTAGAGAATATTATCCTTAAACTGATTCAGGCAGCAGATTATGATGTAGAGAAAGCCGAAAAAGGTATTATCTATATTGATGAGATCGATAAAGTCGCCCGTAAGTCCGAGAACCCGTCCATCACACGCGATGTTTCCGGAGAAGGTGTGCAACAGGCCCTTCTGAAAATTCTCGAAGGAACTCAGGCGAGCGTGCCTCCGCAAGGGGGACGTAAGCATCCTCATCAGGAATTTATCCAGATTGATACTACGAATATCCTGTTTATCGTTGGCGGTGCATTCGATGGTATCGATCAGATCATTAAACGTCGTCTCGGACGAAAAGTGATCGGTTTTGGGTCCGAACAGGCGCAGCCGGATTCCGAGAAACAGGAACTGCTTACGAAAGTACTTCCTGAAGACCTGCTGAGTTACGGACTTATTCCGGAATTCATAGGTCGTCTTCCGGTGATTGGAAGCCTTGAGCAGCTCGATGAAGATGCGCTTGTAGAAATCCTCACTCAGCCGAAAAACGCTCTCGTGAAACAGTATCAGAAACTCCTTCAGATCGATGATGTCGAACTTGAATTTGAAGAAGATGCTCTTCGCGAAATTTCCAGATTAGCTATCGAACGGAAAACAGGTGCGCGTGGACTGCGGTCTATCATTGAAGGGATCATGCTCGATGTAATGTTCGACCTGCCTTCAAGGGATGATATCGAGAAATGTGTCATCACGAAAGAAACGGTGAAAATGGAAGGTGGCCGTCCTCGTCTTATATTGACCGATGGTACGGTGGAAGAACCGAAAAGTCCAAAAAGCGCCTGAGCACTTCAGGCGGAATAAAGCTTAGCCGCGCTAGTTTAAGCGCGGCTTCTCTTTTCTGTTTTTTTGATTTGTATTCTTTCTTTACATAATTCTTCCGGACAAATATGGAATGAAAATAATATCAGGAGGTGTAACGAATGACTGAAAGTAAAACATACCCTCTACTTCCGCTGAGAGGATTGCTCGTCTATCCTTCAATGGTGCTTCACCTGGATGTCGGTCGTGAGAAATCAGTGAAAGCTTTAGAAGAAGCTATGATCGATGACAGTCACGTTATGTTGATTGCACAAAAAGAAACAAGCGTGGATGAGCCTGAAAGTGACGACCTTTACGAGGTAGGTACAGTAGCTTTCGTGAAACAGATGGTGAAACTGCCGAATGGTACGCACCGCGTCCTCGTCGAAGGCGTGGAGCGGGCAAAAGTAAAAGAAATAAAGGAAAAAGAAGAACATTTCGAAACGACCGTCACTGCGTTACAGGAAGTGCAGGGGGATCGGAATGAAGAAGAAGCTTTGACACGTACGCTCATGGAACAATTCGAACAGTACGTAAAAATATCGAAAAAAGTAACGAAAGAAACTTACGACACTTTGGCCGATATCGATGACCCTTCCCATCTTGCCGATATGGTAGCGTCTCACCTTCCGATTAAAATCAAGGAAAAGCAGGGAGTTCTTGAAACTTCAGAAGTAAAAGAGAGACTGAAACGTGTCATTGACATTATAGGAAACGAACGTGAAGTTCTGCAGATAGAACAGAAAATCGGACAGCGTGTAAAAAAATCGATGGAAAATACCCAAAAAGAGTATTACCTTCGGGAACAGATGAAAGCTATCCAGAACGAACTGGGCGATAAAGATGGAAAGTCCGGGGAAGTTGCGGAGCTGAAAGAAAAAATTGAAAATGCAAATATGCCTGAGCGGATTGAACTGGTAGCTCTTAAAGAGCTGGGGAGGTACGAAAAAGTTCCTCAAAGTTCAGCCGAGAGCTCCGTCATACGTAATTATATTGAGTGGCTCGTCGTACTGCCCTGGACGACCGAAACGGAAGATAATCTGGATGTGCCGCACGCGGAAGAGATTCTCGAGGAGGACCATTACGGTCTTGATAAAGTAAAAGAACGTATATTGGAGTATTTGGCCGTGCAACAGCTGACCCAATCCATTAAAGGACCGATTCTTTGTCTCGTCGGTCCCCCGGGCGTCGGGAAAACGTCTCTCGCAAAGTCCATAGCGCGGGCGATCAACCGTAAATTCGTAAGGATATCTGTCGGCGGTATAAGAGATGAGGCTGAGGTTCGTGGACACCGGCGTACTTATATTGGAGCTATGCCGGGGAGAATTATTCAGGGTATGAAACGTGCAGAGACTGTCAACCCGGTCTTCCTGCTGGATGAGATAGATAAAATGGCCAGTGATTTCCGGGGCGACCCGTCTTCTGCGATGCTTGAAGTTCTCGATCCTGAACAGAACGCAACGTTCAGTGACCACTATATTGAAGAAGATTATGATCTTTCGAACGTTCTGTTCGTAGCTACAGCCAATACAATGTCCACAATCCCCGGTCCGCTCATGGACAGGATGGAAGTGATTCAGATTGCTGGATATACCGAGGTCGAAAAACTTCACATTGCAAAAGAACATCTTTTAGGTAAACAGATTACAGAGAACGGGCTGACGAGGAATCAGCTTCAGTTCCGGGATGACGCTCTTATGAAACTTATCAGACGTTATACACGGGAAGCGGGTGTGCGCGGACTTGAACGTGAAATCGCCAACGTCTGCCGGAAAGCTGCTAAAATAATCGTTTCCGGAGAGAAGAAGCGGGTAATTGTTACGGAGAAAATGATAGAAGAACTCATCGGCCGCCCTAAATTCCGGTATGGTCAGGCAGAACTTGAAGATCAGGTAGGGGCAGCCACCGGCCTTGCCTATACAGCAGCCGGCGGTGATACGTTGTCCATTGAAGTTTCCGTCTCCCCGGGTAAAGGCAATCTCACACTTACCGGGAAATTAGGTGACGTGATGAAAGAGTCGGCCCAGGCCGCTTTCAGCTATATTCGCACCAGGGCGGATGAGCTGAATATCTCTTCCGACTTCGTAGAGAAAAATGATATCCACATTCACGTGCCGGAAGGAGCCACGCCTAAAGATGGTCCTTCAGCAGGTATCACGATGGCTACTGCTCTCGTCTCCGCACTTACAGGTCGTGCTGTGTCGAAAGAGGTGGGGATGACCGGGGAGATTACACTGAGAGGCCGCGTCCTTCCTATCGGCGGGCTGAAACAGAAAGCTCTCAGTGCTCATCGGGCCGGACTGACAAGGATAATTATCCCCTTTGAAAACAAAAAGGATTTAGACGACATCCCGGAAAGTGTCCGGAACGATTTGACATTCATTCCTGTGAAGCATCTTGATGAGGTGCTCGAGCAGGCATTGACGGGTGAGAAAAATGAGAGTAAATGAAGCGGAAATAGTTATCAGTGCTGTAAGTAAGACCCAGTATCCGAGCGATCCGATTCCGGAGATTGCGCTTGCGGGGCGTTCCAACGTAGGGAAATCATCGTTCATCAATACGATGATCCAGCGTAAAAATCTGGCCCGCACTTCAGGGAAGCCGGGGAAGACGCAGACGCTCAATTTCTACATCATCAATAAATCTTTTCACTTCGTGGATGTACCCGGGTACGGGTATGCGAAAGTCTCCAAAGCGGAAAGAACACGCTGGGGAAAGATGATGGATGAATATTTCGGGGAACGGGAACAGCTCGTTTCGGCAGTTCTTGTCGTGGACTTACGGCATGAACCGACCGATGAAGACTGTATGATGTACGATTATTTTAAATATCACGACCTTCCGGTAACGATTATCGCTACGAAAATGGATAAGGTTAAGAAAGGGAAGCGCCCGGCTCAGAAGAAGCTTATACGTGAGGTGCTGGAAGTTGATGAAAAGGATCCGCTCATCCTTTTCTCTGCGGAAACCTCCGAAGGTAAAGATGAAGCCTGGAAGTCCCTGCGCTCCCATCTGAAAATGTAGAAGACCGGTGGTCAGAGAAAAACACTGATATTACAGAACCAGGGAGGCCCGTTCGATTCGCAGAATCGTTCGGGCCTTTCTTACTTATTGGCTGGTGAAGGTGAGCTCTTTCCTTTTCAGGCGTTCCGTGATATTTTTAGTGAAAACCGTTAATGCTGGGAGAGGTGAAAATGAACAAAGTTATTGATGTACAGGCTTTGAATAAGTCATTTGGAGAACTGCAAGTACTGAAAGATATTCATTTCAACGTGAAGGAAGGGGAAGTTGTCGTAATTATCGGAGCAAGCGGTTCCGGTAAAAGTACATTACTGCGCTGTCTGAATTTTTTGGAGATGAAAGACAGTGGAGAAATTTCACTTCACGGAAAGCGTGTGGACGAACGGAAGGACAAGCTGAACGAAATCAGGCAGAACATAGGGATGGTCTTCCAGCAGTTCAATCTGTTCCCTCATAAAACGGTTCTTGAGAACGTGATGGAAGCTCCTCTTCAGGTTAGGAAAATGGAAAAAGATAAGGCAGCACATAAAGCCCGCGAGCTGCTTAATAAGGTGGGACTCAGCGACAAGGAGGATGTCTTCCCGAACCGTCTCTCCGGGGGGCAGAAGCAGCGTGTAGCTATAGCCAGGGCATTAGCTATGAACCCTTTGATTATGCTTTTCGATGAACCTACTTCGGCTCTTGACCCGGAACTGATCGGGGAAGTTCTGCAAACGATGAAGGATCTTGCCAAGGAGGGGATGACGATGGTTGCCGTAACGCACGAGATGCGTTTTGCCAGAGAAGCAGCGGACAGAGTCGTCTATATGCATGACGGCCGTATCGTGGAGGAAGGGACGCCGGAGGAGATATTCGAGCATCCGCAAAACGACAGGACGAAACAGTTTCTTCAGTCTATATACGTCTAAAAGTTCAAAGACAGAAGCCGCGATCCCGGGAAACAGGAACCGTGGCTTCTGTTTATTTCTGTTTGTAAAAGTAATATCCCCCGAGCAGCAGGAAAAGGATACTGAAGTACATTTTTATGTATGTCACTACAGGCGGCACCCAGAAAAAAAGCGACTCGATGGCTGGAACGAGGAGAATGCCGAGTCCGACAGCAAGAGGCAGCAACCCGATTTTCACTTTTCTGCTCAACATAAGTGCAATACCGATATAAACGATGTACATACTCCAATGCTCAGGCCACACAGCTATATTCGTTTCGGCGAAAAGCTGCCACAGGATAAGCAGGACCATGGCCTGGAAAAACAGCAGCGGCGTCTCCCGTACGCGTCTGGCGTGAATGAAAAGAGCGACTGTCAGGAAGGCGAACAGGGACACACCTCCAAACGGAGTGCCGATAAAAGGGATAGGAAACTGTTTAAAGAGAAAGAAAACGCCGATAGCTGTTAAAACCATTGCAATCAGAAAGTAGTATTTTTTCATAAACGAAAGAACCTCCGGGATGTAATTTTCTTGTGGAATGAACAAGCTTTTGATATATTATTAATAGCTCTTATTTAAATTAATTCTAATCTGGTAAAGAATTTTTAGAATCTTTCTTATATCGTATCATAAGACTTTCATATTCTGTCCATAAGTTATTCTAACAGAGGTAAAAATTCATGTTACAATGGTAAATATGAGTTGTGATAAGGTACGGACACATGATGGGGGTATATGTCATGCATATTTTAGCTGTAAGTATTAATTACCGAACCGCCCCTCTTGCTATCAGGGAGAAGCTCGCGTTTTCCGAAGCTGATCATGCAGAAGCGATGAAAACTTTAAATGCTCAGAAAAGCATTATGGAAAACGTGATATTGTCCACGTGCAACCGCACAGAACTGTACGTAGTGGCGGATCAGATACATACTGGCCGTTACTACATTAAAGATTTTCTGGAAAAGTGGTTCAATATTGAAAAGCAGGAGTTTTCGCCTCACTTGATTGTATATGAAGCGGACGGGGCAATCGAACATCTGATGAGAGTCTCGGCAGGACTCGATTCTATGGTTCTGGGAGAAACGCAGATTCTCGGCCAGGTGAAACAGGCGTTTCAACTTTCTCAAGGCTCAGGCACGACCGGTACAGTTTTCAATCAGCTGTTCAAGCAGGCAGTCACTGTAGCGAAGAAAGGCCATAAGGAAACAGCGATCGGAGAGAACGCCGCATCTGTAAGTTACGCTGCGGTGGAGCTTTCCAAAAAAGTGTTCGGAGAGTTGAAAGATAAACACATCGCTATCATCGGTGCCGGTAAAATGGGAGAACTGGCAGCCAAGAACCTTTTCGGTTTTGGCGTCGGTAAGGTGACAGTACTTAACCGGACATTGCAAAAAGCCGAAGCAGTAGCTTCTCAGTTCTCCGGAGAGGCTACTACTCTGGAGGACCGTGAGCGAATTCTTGAAGAGGCGGATATCGTCATCAGCTCTACGGGGTCTGATGAATACGTCATTACGAAAGATATGGTTGCACGGGCTCACAGAAAGAGAAAAGGGAATCCTTTGTTCTTCGTCGATATCGCTGTACCGAGAGATCTTGATCCAGGTATCGCCGGTCTTGAAGGCATGTTTCTTTATGACATTGACGACTTGCAGGGAATCGTGGACGAAAACCTTTCGGAGCGGAAGAAAGCGGCAGAAGAGATCGAGCTTATGATTGAAGCCGAAATCGTTGAATTCAATGAATGGCTGCGGACGCTTGGAGTGGTTCCGGTCATTTCTGCGCTGCGTCAGAAAGCTCTCGGCATTCAGGCGGAAACGATGGAAAGTATCGAGAGGAAGCTGCCTGAACTGAGCGCCCGCGAAAGGAAAGTACTGAACAAACACACGAAAAGCATTGTGAACCAGATGCTGAAAGAACCGATTACCCAGGCAAAAGAACTCGCCAATGAACCTGGTGCAGAAGAATCGCTGCAGCTGCTCACTCAAATCTTCGGCATTGAAGAAGAAGTGCAGGAACAGGTGAAAATTCAGGAACAAAAAAATAACCACGCTGTTAAGGTCGATGATAAAGGGATATTGACGTTCCCTGCGTTACAGAACATGACTCAGGCTTAAAAGGTGGACAACCTATGGTACTTGACCTTAAGTGGATTTACGAAATCATCATTTTATTTTATGGTCTCAGCCTTACCGGCTATTTTATAGATTTCATCCAGGGGGACCGGAGAGCGAACAAGATCGCTTTCTGGTTACTCGGGGTAGTCTGGACGCTGCAAACGGTTTTTCTTTTATCCCAAATCTTCATAAAAGACGATTTTCCCGTCACGACCGTTTATGACGGTCTTTATTTTTATGCCTGGATCCTTGTAACTTTCTCTCTGGTTCTGAACCGGCTGTTTCGGGTGGATTTCATTATTTTCTTCACGAACGTCATCGGTTTTTCGGTGATGATCATTCATCTGATGACCCGGGCCCAGAGAGATATGGGGGAAGGCGGGGTGGAACTTGTAAACGAAATGCTGGTAGTACATGTGACGCTGGCGATTATCTCTTACGGGTTTTTCACCCTCTCTTTCATATTTTCAGTGCTTTACCTGTTACAATATCGCTGGCTGAAAAGTAAAAAGTGGCGGAACCGTCTCGCAAGGCTCGGGGATTTGGCTAAACTGGAACGATTATCTTACTTGTTCATCGTTCTTGCGGTACCCGTCCTGCTGATAGCGATTGTGCTCGGGGTCGTCTGGGGTTACATTTCCGAGGACGTATTCTACTGGATGGACTTTAAAACGGTAGGTTCGATCATAGTTGTATTCGTCTATATGATCTGGCTGTTTCTGAAGGTTGTGCGGGGATTTCAGGGAAGGCTCATTTCAACCTATAATATAGGTGCCTTTCTTCTCCTGCTCATCAACTTCTTTCTGTTCAGTTCATTATCAAACTTTCATTTTTAATTACTAGGAGGAACTATTGTGCGTAAAATTGTTATCGGGTCAAGAAAAAGTGACCTGGCTATAAGCCAGACAGAGTGGGTAATAGACCAGTTGAAACAGATCGATCCTTCCTATGAATTCGAAATCAAAAGAATCTCCACCCGTGGGGATGAAATATTGAACGTCACCCTTTCGAAAGTCGGCGGGAAGGGGTTATTCATTAAAGAAATCGAGGATTCCATGTACAGCAAAGAAATCGACATGGCCGTACACAGTATGAAAGATATGCCTTCGGTAGTGACAGAAGGTCTTTCTCTCTCCTCGGTTCCAATACGTGAAGATCACAGGGACGCTTTCGTGTCGAAGGACAATACGACTCTGAAAGATCTTCCGGAAGGAGCGATAGTTGGTACGAGCAGTCTTCGTCGATCTGCTCAGATAAAGGCGGTGAGACCGGATGTGGAAGTGAAGTGGATCCGTGGTAACATCGGCACCCGTCTCAGAAAGTTGAGAGAAGAAGAATTTGACGCAATTGTTCTTGCTGCTGCCGGTCTTAAACGGATGGGCTGGACAGAAGAAGTCGTCACTGAATTCCTTGACCCGGAAGTTTGTGTACCTGCAATCGGACAGGGGGCGCTTGCGATCCAGTGTCGTGATGATGACGATGAATTGAGAGAACTTCTGGCCAAATTAAATCACGAATACACGGCAGCGACCGTCAGTGCCGAACGTAAATTCCTTCATGATCTGGACGGCGGCTGTCAGGTACCGATCGGAGGGTATGCATATCGCGAAGGGGATAAGTATACACTCTCTGCGCTGGTGGGGACACCTGATGGAGAGACGATCCTTCACGAAATCGTAACCGGTACCGATCCTGTAGCTGTAGGTAAAGAGGCTGCAGATCTTCTGAGAGACCGCGGTGCTGCAAAAATTATCGAAGACGCGAAAGAGGAGTTTGAGCAGTAATGTCTTCTCTTTCGGGAAAAGAAGTCCTGATTACAAGGGCCAGGCATCAGGCCGATACGTTAAAGGAACGTCTTGAAAGCAGAGGGGCCGGTGTGACTGCTGTCCCTCTGCTTTCTTTTGCTAAAAGGGATAGTGAAGAAAATGTCCGCCTTCTCGAGAATCTGGATGCCTACGACTGGGTTCTCATCACGAGTACAAACGGTGTATGGTTTTTTAACGAGTTGATCAGGAAATATCTGGAATCAACCCCGGAAGGACTCAAATACGCGGCGGTGGGCCCAAAGACGAAATTGGCGCTCGAAGAGGAAGGAAGAACCGTTTCCTTTCTTCCTTCCTCTTATTCTGCGGAGTTTTTAGTGAAAGAATGGGTGCCGATGCTCGAAAGTGATGAGCGGGTGCTATATGTACGGGGCAACCTTTCGAGGGAAACGGTACGGGAAGGGCTCAAGGAGCATCACATTTCTTTTGATTCGATGACTGCGTATGATACGTTAATATTAGAAGAGAAAGCAGCAGAGTTACAGGACAGGCTGAGAAACGAAAGCTGGGATGCTCTTACTTTTTTCAGTCCTTCCGCTGTAGAAGCATTTTGTGAGCTTTCGGGAACGCTTTGCAACAGGGCACTTGATCTTCCTTGTTTCTGCATCGGTCCTACTACAGAAAGACAGGCCGCGGACGCCGGATTTACAAATATACAAAGCCCTGCGACTTTCACAGCGGAAGCGCTTATTGAAAAGATGGAGAAATATTTTAACGAGAAAGGATGAAACGGATGGCTAATGAATTTAAAAGACATAGAAGATTGAGACAGTCGGCTTCTCTTCGGTCGATGGTGCGGGAGACCCACCTGCATCCTGAAGATTTTATATTTCCCTTATTTGTTGTTGAAGGGGCGACGGAAAATAACGATGTAGGGTCCATGCCCGGGGTTTATCAGGTCGCCTTTAACAACCTGAAGAAAGAGCTCGACGAAATTATAGAGCTTGGACTTACTTCCGTCATCATTTTCGGAGTCCCGGAGGTGAAGGATCCTTACGGGAAAGAAGCCTATAACGATGATGGCATCGTCCAGAAATCGATACGCTTCATTAAAGACTATGCTCCACAGCTGACAGTAGTCGCAGACACCTGTCTTTGTCAGTATACCGATCACGGACACTGTGGAGTCGTGAACGGCGGAGTGATCGAGAATGATACCTCTCTTGAACTTCTTGCTAAAACGGCGGTGACTCAGGCTGAAGCGGGAGCAGACATTATCGCGCCTTCTAACATGATGGACGGTTTCGTGACGTATATCAGGAAAGCTCTGGATGAGTCCGGCTTCCCTCAAACACCGATTATGTCATACGCAGTTAAGTACTCTTCTGCTTTCTACGGCCCTTTCCGGGATGCTGCCCACAGCACGCCGCAGTTCGGGGACAGGGATACGTATCAGATGGACCCTGCGAACCGGCTGGAAGCAAAACGGGAAGTCAAGTCGGATCTTGAAGAAGGAGCCGATTTTCTCATTATAAAACCTGCCCTCAGCTATATGGATATACTGAGAGATACGAGAGAAGAGACGGATGTTCCACTTGTTGCATATAATGTGAGCGGAGAATATTCCATGATCAAAGCAGCTGCAAGCCAGGGATGGGTTGATGAGAAAGCTATCGTAACGGAGAAGCTCTTATCCATGAAACGGGCCGGAGCCGATCTTATCGTAACGTATCACGCCAAAGATATGGCAAGATGGCTGAAAGAATAAGTGAAGGAAGGTGTCATAATGAAAAAGTTTGATAACTCTATTTCTGAATTCAAAACAGCGAAAGAGATAATGCCGGGAGGGGTCAACTCTCCTGTACGTGCCTTTAATTCCGTGAACATGGACGCCCTGTTCATGGAAGAAGGGAAAGGGTCTAAAATTACCGATATTGATGGTAATGAATATATCGATTATGTACTCAGCTGGGGCCCTCTGATTCTCGGCCACGCCAACGAGCGGGTAGTGAACGAACTGCAGAAGATGGTTGCGAAAGGTACCAGTTTCGGTACTCCCACGGTTATTGAGAACAAGCTTGCAGAGCTGGTCATCGACCGGGTACCTTCCATTGAGATGATGCGTATGGTCAACTCCGGCACAGAAGCTACGATGAGTGCTCTGCGAGCGGCGAGAGGTTATACGGGTAGAGATAAAATACTTAAATTCGAAGGGAACTACCATGGTCACGGAGATTCCTTATTGATTAAGGCGGGTTCGGGGGTAGCGACTCTCGGCCTTCCTGATTCCCCCGGAGTTCCTAAATCCGTAGCCGAAAATACGATTACCGTTCCGTACAACGATCTTGAAAGCGTGCGTTATGCATTCGAACAGTACGGGGACGAACTTGCCGCTGTAATCGTGGAACCTGTGTCCGGCAATATGGGAGTCGTACCGCCGGAGAATGGTTTCCTCCAGGGGCTGCGTGAAATTACGGAGGAGCATGGAACAGTGCTTATCTTCGACGAAGTCATGAGCGGTTTCCGCGTAGGTTATAATAGTGCTCAGGGACACTTCGGTGTAACACCGGATATGACCTGTCTCGGAAAAGTGATCGGCGGCGGCCTGCCGGTCGGGGCTTATGGAGGTAAACGTGAAATCATGGAAACGATAGCTCCTGTCGGAAAAGTATATCAGGCAGGTACGCTCTCCGGTAACCCGCTTGCGATGACGGCCGGTTATGAGACACTTCGTCAAATGACTGAAGAGGCCTACGGAACGATCGAACAGAAAGTGGATCGTCTGGTCGAAGGTTTCCGTGAGGCGGCGGACGAAAACGATATACCGCTTGCCATCAACCGTGCCGGTTCTATGGTTGGAGTATTTTTCAACGATAACGCTGTCACTAATTTTGAAACAGCGGGTAATTCCGATACGGAACGTTTTGCGAAGTATTACCGCGGGATGATCGAAGAAGGTATTTTCCTTCCTCCTTCCCAGTTCGAAGGCCTCTTTTTATCAGCGGCCCACACGGACGAGGACATTGAGAAGACGATCAGCGCAGTGAAAAAGGTATTCAAAACATTATAATCATTTGATCGGGGCAGTCTCTGTGGAGGCTGCCCCGTTTATTGTAGCAGAGTGGATGTGAATCAGAAGTCGGCCCGGTCCATGGATATTTTCGTTGACGGCATGGAAGCTGTTCTATACAATTAAAAGAGAAAAAGGATAAAGAAATTGCCATGATGGAGAAGAGTACGTCTTATACGTTTTAAGAGAGGAAAACAAACGCTGAAAGTTTTCTAAACCACTGTAGACAGAAGGTAGCTCTATTAGCAGCTTTTCTGAACTTGATTCAGTAGGAAAAGCCGGACGCGGACCGTTATATCCGAACGAAGTGTACAGAATATATCTGTAAATTAAGGTGGTACCACGGAAAAGACCCTTTCGTCCTTAGCTGGAGGAAAGGGTCTTTTGTATGGACAAGAGGAGGATGAATAATGAAAGATATTGAAATGTCGACTAAATATGACCCGACGGAAGTGGAGAAAGACCGCTATCAGTTCTGGCTCGAAGGAAAATACTTCGAAGCGGAAGGAACGGGGGAAAAGGAACCGTATACAGTCGTAATTCCACCGCCGAACGTTACCGGTAAATTACACCTTGGGCACGCCTGGGACACGACGCTGCAGGATATTATCACCCGGGTGAAAAGAATGCAGGGCTATGATGTTTTATGGCTGCCCGGAATGGACCACGCCGGAATAGCCACCCAGGCAAAAGTGGAAGCGAAACTGAAAGAACAGGGTACTTCCCGCTACGATCTCGGCCGGGAAAAGTTTCTCGAGAAGTCCTGGGAATGGAAGGGGGAGTATGCTGATTTTATCCGGTCCCAGTGGGAAAAGATGGGACTTGGTCTCGATTACTCCCGTGAGCGTTTCACCCTGGACAGCGGACTTTCGGATGCGGTGAAGGAAGTGTTTGTACGTCTCTATGAAAAGGATCTGATTTACAGGGGAGAGTATATCATCAACTGGGATCCTGCCACCCAGACGGCTTTGTCCGATATAGAGGTTGAATATAAAGAGGTGCTGGGAGCTTTCTATCACATGAGCTATCCGTTGAAGGACAAAGAGGGATCGATTTCCATTGCTACGACACGACCGGAAACGATGCTTGGCGATACGGCTATCGCTGTACACCCTGAAGATGAGCGGTACGTGCACCTTATCGGGAAGAAAGCGATCCTACCGATCATCGGAAGGGAACTGGAGATTGTCGCTGACGATTATGTAGACAGAGAGTTCGGTTCCGGAGCTGTTAAGATCACCCCTGCCCACGATCCGAATGATTTTGAAATCGGCAACCGTCATAACCTCGAACGCGTTCTGGTTATGAATGAAGACGGGACGATGAACGAAAATGCCGGAGTCTATGAAGGGATGGACCGGTTCGACTGCCGGAAACAGCTGGTGAAAGATCTGCAGGAGCAGGGTGTGTTGACTGAAATTGAAGAGCATATGCATTCGGTCGGTCACTCCGAGCGGAGCGGTGCTGTCGTGGAACCTTATTTATCCACACAGTGGTTCGTCGACATGGGACCGCTCGCAGAAGCCGCAGTGGCACAGCAAAAAACGGAGGATAAAGTCAACTTCGTACCGGAGCGGTTTGAAAAAACGTATCTGAACTGGATGGAGAATATCAGAGACTGGTGTATTTCCCGTCAGCTGTGGTGGGGACACCGGATTCCCGCATGGTACCATAAAGAGACCGGGGAAATTTATGTAGGGAAAGAAGCTCCGGAGAATGAAGGAGAATGGGAGCAGGACGCGGATGTCCTTGATACATGGTTTTCTTCTGCGTTGTGGCCTTTTTCCACTATGGGCTGGCCGGATGAAGAGAGCGAGGACTTTAAGCGCTATTTCCCTACGAATGCCCTCGTAACCGGTTATGACATCATTTTCTTCTGGGTCAGCCGCATGATTTTCCAGTCGATCGAGTTCACGGACCGCCGTCCGTTTGAAGATGTCCTTATCCACGGTCTGGTCCGTGACGGAGAAGGACGTAAAATGAGTAAATCTCTCGGAAACGGCGTGGACCCGATGGATGTTATTGATAAGTATGGAGCGGATTCACTCCGTTACCTCCTTTCCACCAGCTCTTCCCCGGGACAGGATATGCGTTTCACCTGGGAAAAAGTGGAGTCCACCTGGAACTTTGCGAATAAAATATGGAACGCTTCACGCTTTGCACTGATGAATATGGGTGACTTGTGCGTAGAGGACATCGATATTACGAAAAACAGGACAGTTGCGGACGAATGGATTTTGACCAGACTCAACGAAACCATCGAAAAGGTGACGAAAAACGTGGACGGGTACGATTTCGGTGAAGCAGGGCGTCATCTTTACAACTTTATCTGGGATGATTTCTGCGACTGGTATATCGAAATGGCCAAACTACCTCTCTACAGTGAGAATGAAGAGCGGATCCACACCACCCGTTCGGTCCTGGCCTATACACTTGACCGTATTATGCGCATGCTCCATCCATTCATGCCTTTTATTACGGAAGAGATCTGGCAGCACCTTCCTCATGAAGGACCTTCCATCACGGTGAGTGAATGGCCGCAGGCTGATGAATCATTAAATAATCGTCAGGCTGTTACAGAAATGGAGAGGCTCGTATCCATCATCCGGGCTGTGCGTAACATTCGCGCGGAAGTGGACACTCCAATGTCGAAACAGATAAAATTGCTTATTCAGGCGGAGAGCCGGGAAGTCGTCGGAGAGCTTGAAATGAACCGCGATTATCTGGAGAAATTCTGTAATCCGAGCGAGCTTACAATCGATACTGAAGTCGAAGCTCCCGGTAAGGCAATGTCTGCTGTCGTTACAGGCGCCTCTCTTTACCTTCCTCTCGAAGGCCTGATGAATATAGAGGACGAAATTGCCCGTCTCGAGAAAGAACGGAAAAAGTGGGAAGAAGAAGTGAAACGTGTGCAAGGGAAGCTGGCCAACGAGAAATTCGTTTCCAAAGCTCCGGCTCACGTAGTGGAAGCCGAGAAAGAAAAAGAAGCGGACTATCTGGATAAGCGTGCCAAAGTGGAAGCGCGTATCGAAGAACTTAAAGCTTAGAAGGGAAAAGGGCACCGCCAGGCAGGTGCCTTTTTTCATGAAAAGTTACACGGTTGCAGGTGAGGTGTAAAAATGAATAAAGAAGAAGCACTGGAATGGATCCATGGACGGAGCAAGTTCAAAATCAAGCCCGGACTGGAAAGGATGGAATGGCTGGCTGAGAAACTGGGGCACCCTGAGAAAGCCGTGCCGGTCGTCCACATAGCAGGAACAAACGGGAAAGGATCGACGACATCGTTTTTGAAATATCTATTAATGGAACAGGGGTATTCCGTAGGTACGTTCACTTCTCCCTATATCACTCATTTTAATGAAAGAATAAGTCTGAACGAAGAAGCGATCGACGATGAGGAACTGATCCGTCTTATATATAAAGTGAAACCGCTTGTGGAAGAGGCGGCCTCTTTGCCGGGAGGGGAACCTACAGAGTTCGAAGTTATAACGATTATGAGCTTTTTATACTTTCAGGAAAAAAATGTCGACATAGCTATTATTGAAACAGGTCTCGGAGGGCTTTACGATTCGACGAACATTGTAGCCCCTCTTCTGTCTGTGATTACGAATATCGGCTTGGATCATCAGGATATACTTGGGCACAGTTACGGGGAAATTGCCGCTCAGAAAGCAGGAATCGTTAAAAGTCACGTCCCTGTAATCAGCGGAGTGAGGCATCAGGAGGCGAAAAAAGTAATTAAAGAAACCTCACGGAAGCTGCATGCACCTTTATATGAACTGGAAAAGGATTTCTCTGTTGGGCAGAAAGAAGCGGAGCAGCAGTTTATATATAGATTCCGGCATGAAGATACGTATGAGCTGTCGATGCTCGGAGCGCACCAGAAAAGAAATGCAGCTCTCGCCGTTACGTCGATGGAAGTGTTGAAGGAGTTCGGATGGAAAATAAGCCGCGTTCTTTACGGGAAAGCGTTGAAAGAAATGACCTGGCCCGGAAGAATGGAAATCATCTCCCGGAACCCATTGACGCTTCTCGATGGTGCCCATAATTACGAAGGAACAGAAGCTCTGGTGGAAACGATGGAAAATCTGTACAAAGATAGTAACGTGCATGTTATATACGGAGCCGTTGAAGGGAAACCGGCTGCAGAAATGCTCGGGATGCTGAAGAAAATAGCTGCTTCCATTGCCACCGTTTCTTTCGATTTTCCGAAATCATTGAAGAAAGAAGATTATCTTAATATGAATAGCGACTTTCCCTACTTTATGAATCCGGAAGTGGCGTACCGGAGTGTACTGAATTCGGCGGATGCCGGGGATGTGATTCTCTGGACCGGCTCGCTTTATTTTATATCGGAAGTAAGGAAAATGTATACGTAAGGAAGAACCGGGGTGGGAGATGAATCTTGCCCCGGTTCATTCATATAACAGTGGACGAGTAACGGAAGGTTCCTTATACTGGGTATAGCGCTTGAAATTTTTGAAAATTCATTCAAAAATGCTCAGGATGCTGAATACAGATGGAAGAAAGGTGAATACATGACGGCTGTCTTTTTCGTTTTCGGTCTGGTTTTCGGATCATTTTTTAATGTAGTCGGATTGCGTACCCCCGCAAAGTCGCTGTTGGCGCACTCACGTTCCTACTGCCCGCATTGCTGTAAAAATCTGCATTGGTATGAATTGATACCGCTGTTGTCCTGGCTATTTTTACGGGGGAAATGCAGCGGCTGCCGGGTTCATATTTCCCTGATGTATCCTGCCATGGAGCTTTTCTCAGGTGTGTACTTCTCTTTCGCCTTCCTGTACCACGGTTTCACTCCCTCTCTTATTTATTCCCTCTTACTCGGTGCTCTCACGCACATTTTCATCGTTTCGGATTTAACCAGTATGATACTTCCCTCCTCCGTTCTGATTACATTCTTTCTCTGCTGCATGCTTTATTTCCTCATAGACCCTCCCGTCTCATACTGGTCGCAGGTAATAGGTGGAGGTGTCGGTGCAGGTGTTACGGCCGGGATCATTCTCCTCAGCAGAGGGGGGATGGGCGGAGGCGACATGAAATTATTCGGTCTGCTCGGATTCATGATGGGCGTGGAGAAACTTTTCCTTATATTCCTGTTGTCCTCTTTACTTGGAGCGCTTACAGGCGGATTGCTGATTATAACGAAAGTGATTTCCGGCAGACAGCCTGTACCGTTTGCTCCTTTTATTCTGACGGGTGCCTGTGTGACCAACTTTTACGGAACACCATTAATAGAATGGTACCTTGGACATTTCTGAGCCACATACATGGAAGTTGCTGGTCGTATTCAAATAAATCTTGATAAAAAGCTCAATGTAGATAAGTTTTGTATATCCTCTGCCTGCCGGTGAAATAATAGTCATTTCCTCTGATCTTTTTTCAATTTTTCCGGAATAGGCTTCGGCTTATTTCATTTACGGTTCTTTTTCTGAAAGTGCACGCTCGGGTATAATGACGATACTTAGCCGTGCACGGATAAGAATTGTCCTAAAGGAGAACTGATTTGGAAAAAGTTATTCATACGAGAGAACAGGGGTCAAGAGAAAAGATGCTTATGTACGGAGCAGAAAGACTGACAGTAAGAGAACTGCTGGTTGTGCTGCTTTCCAAAGGAACAAAAGGGATGCCGATAGAAAGTCTTTCAAGAGAAATTCTCGTGTCTCTGCAGGGTGTGGACGGACTCCGGGAAGCGACTGTGGAAGATCTGACGGCTATCAGGGGCATTGGGGCTGCGAAAGCGATGCAGGTCATCGCAGCTATCGAGTTGGGGAAAAGAGTGTACCGTGAAAAAAGGGAGGAAGGTTATCTGATCCGGAGTCCGGAAGATGGAGCAGAATATGTAATGGAAGAAATGAAACATTTAAAACAGGAACATTTCGTAGCCCTTTTTCTCGATGTCAAAAACCGCGTCCTGGCCAGGCGAACGGTATTCGTCGGGAGCCTCAACAGCTCCATAGTTCACCCGCGGGAGGTATTCAAAGAAGCGGTGAAGAGATCGGCTGCTTCTATTGTATGCGTACACAACCACCCCTCCGGCGATCCTGCACCTTCAAGAGAAGATATACAGGTAACCAAACGGATAGCTGAGTGTGGTAAAATCATCGGAATAGAAATGCTTGATCACTTAATAATAGGAGATGGCACGTTTATTTCTTTAAAAGAAAAAGGCTATCTATAACCGCCAACCTCTATCTATTTTATTCGATTTCTCTTATAATTAAATAAGCGTGAAACGAGAAGCGCCATAATGTAAGGTTCCCTTACATCTGGCGCTTGTTCTTATCCATGGTGTTACAGAAAGGAAGATAGTATTGGGTTTTTTTGGACTTTCCAAAGATATAGGTATTGATCTCGGCACGGCTAATACTCTCGTTTTTATGAAAGACAAAGGAGTAGTGATGCGTGAACCTTCCGTAGTAGCTAGAAATATAAGGACCGGCACTATAGAAGCGGTCGGGCAGGAAGCGTACGTCATGATAGGCCGGACCCCTGAAAATATAAAAGTTATACGACCGATGAGGGACGGGGTGATCGCAGATTACGAAACGACCACAGAGATGGTGAAGTATTATATGCAGAAGTCTTTGAAAAACGGTTCGTCGTTTGCGGGCAAGCCCAATGTAATAATATGTGTTCCTTATGGAATCACTTCGGTGGAAGAACGTGCTGTCATCGATGCGACAAAGCAGGCGGGCGCAAAAGAGGCTTTTACAATCGAAGAACCTTTTGCGGCAGCCATCGGTGCAGGCCTGCCGGTGTGGGATCCTACCGGCAGTATGATCGTCGACATAGGCGGAGGAACGACGGAGGTTGCGGTTATTTCTCTGGGTGGTATAGTAACCAGCCAGTCCATAAGAATCGCCGGGGATGAAATGGATGCAGCAATCACAAATTACATCCGCAAAACTCATAACCTGATGGTGGGAGAGCGAACGGCCGAGGAAATTAAATTCACTATCGGTGCAGCTATGAACCTTGGAGAGACAGAAGGGATGGAGATCAGAGGCAGAGATCTGCTGACCGGCTTCCCGAGAACCATTTCCGTGTATCCGGAAGAAATTTCGGAGGCGCTCTCCGGAACGATTTCTTCCATCGGTGAAGCCGTGCGGGCTACGCTCGAGAAAACTCCCCCGGAACTGGCTGCCGACATAATGGAACGGGGAATCGTCCTTACCGGAGGCGGTGCCCTGCTCAAAGGGTTTGACAGAGTGCTCAGCGAAGAAACGGGATTGCCCGTCTTCATAGCTGATGAGCCTCTGGATTGTGTAGCTATAGGCACCGGACATTCCCTGGACTATATGAAACATTTCAAATCCCGTCCGAACGTCGCAGACCAAAGTCTAAGAGATTAGGAATGAGAGCCCATGCCTTCATTTTTTAGAAGAAAAATACTCATACTGGTACTTGTAGCATTTATTATTTTTGTAACACTGATCGGCTTTTCTATAAGGGAAAGGGAAAATATTTCGGCCCCCGAGAGGTTTATACTCGATACCACAGGAGTGCTGCAGTCCATAATCCACACACCGGTGGAGTGGGTGGATAACTCCATTGAAACGTTCCAGGATGTGCTCCGGGTATACGAACAGAACGAAGTGCTGAAAGAAAGACTTGCAGAGTACGAAGGACTGATTGTAGAGAATCAGGAATTGGAAGAAGAAATCGAAGAGCTTCGGGGAACAATGGAACGGGCGGAAGGTCTTGAGAAATATTCACCGGTTCAGGCAAGCGTCATCGCGAGAAGTCCGGAAAGATGGTTTGAGCAGGTTACGATCAATCGTGGTTCCAAGCATGGAGTCGAGAAAGATATGGCCGTAATCACGAAGGAAGGTCTTATCGGAAAAGTACAATCTACAGCTGCTTTTCACTCAACCGTGAAATTGTTGAGCGGGTTCGATACGTCGAACAAAATCTCTTCCTGGGTAGTGAAGAAAAATGGAGATAATGTGTTCGGTCTTGTAGAGGGTTATGATGAAGAGTCAGGACGACTCCTGCTCGGTGGCATAAACCTTGACGTGAAACTGAAAAAAGGGGAGAAAGTCATCTCCACCGGCCTTGGCGGTGTCTTCCCGAGCAGACTTCAAATCGGCACGGTGGATGAAGTGAAGAATGATGAATATGGATTGACGAAAACCGCTTATATTGAGCCTGCAGCTGATCTTTATGAGATCAACCAGGTAATTATTGCCAGACGTTCCGATCAGAACGATAAAGAGAGTCAGGAAGAAAACTCATGAAAACTGTTAAACTTTCAATCCTTATTCTGCTGTTTATCGTTCTGGAAGGAACGGTCGTCAATCTTTTTTCCGGCTCCCTTATAAGAGGCGAGACTGTTATGACCCCGCAGTGGACTCTTGTCTTCCTTCTTCTTATGAGTCTTTTCTACGATTCCAATGATACGTACCGGACGCTCTGGTACGCCCTGGGGGCGGGGTTGTTTATGGATGTAGCCTATACCGGTATAATCGGAGTACATATGCTCGTCTACGCAGTAGTGGTTTATACCGTACACGGGCTGAATAAACTTTTCCACACCAATTTCCCGGTCGTAACGCTGCTTGTTCTTGCGGGTGTTTCGTTCGCAGATACTCTTTTGTACGTGTTCTACTCTGCACTTGAGGTCGCGGAGGGGAATTTTCTGCAGTTTATACTTCAACGACTCGGCCCCGCGCTACTCGTTAATCTGATAGTCTTCCTGCTTCTTTACCTGATTCTCAAGAACGTGCTCGTGAAATGGCGGGAGTATTCTTAATGGATAAGGGTGAGGATCGGGGCCACGGATTTTCAATGTTCCGGATGTAATTTCTTTCGTTTTTCATTGCTTTTATACTTCCGGTTTAGTAAAATTTACTGCGGGCTTTACAGAGAGCCTGTAATAGCAGTAGCCGTCGTTCAGATGATTGATTGACATGGGGTTTCCGGTTGTGATAACATTAGTTTGTTAATCTTGTAGCACTTCACTGCTACAACCGCTCAGGACAGGTCATAAACCATGAATGTGGTACCTGGATGGCGAGTCTTAGTTTAATGAGGAGGTGCACGTATGTACGCAATTATTGAAACTGGTGGAAAACAGGTCAAAGTAGAAGAGGGCCAGGAAGTCTACGTTGAGAAACTGGACGCTGCCGATGGTGAGTCCGTAACTTTCGACAAAGTATTGTTCGTCGGTGGAGACAACTCCAAAGTAGGCGCTCCATTTGTAGATGGTGCTTCCGTAACGGCTAAAGTAGCCAAGCATGGTCGTCAGAAAAAGATTACCGTGTTCAAATACAAGCCGAAGAAGAACTACAAGCGTAAACAGGGTCATCGTCAGCCTTATACAAAAGTCGTTATCGACAAAATCGACGCGTAAGGGTTGAAGATATGATTACAGCAAAAATTCTTTCCGCGGATCAGCGTATTCTTGGATTTGAAATTTCCGGTCATGCAGAGAGCGGTCCTTATGGACATGATCTTGTATGTGCTGCAGTATCGGCTGTTTCTTTCGGTGCAGCCAATGCATTGATGGAAGTGGCAGGCTGCGAACCGGAAATAGTCCAGGGCGGTGAAGGTGGCTACCTTAAAGTCATTCTTACCGGGAAAGATAAAGAAGAGGAAAAAGCTTTGACCCTCCTGGAGGGGCTGCTTATTTCCCTGAGAACTATCGAACAGGATTATTCTCAATATATTACAATCATAAACTGAAGGAGGTGGAATTCATGCTACGTCTAGATCTGCAATTTTTCTCCCAGAAAAAAGGTCAGGGAAGCTCTAAAAACGGACGCGACTCCGAGAGTAAGCGTCTTGGAGCTAAGCGTGCTGACGGCCAGTCAGTAACGAGCGGTTCCATTCTTTACCGTCAACGCGGCACTAAAATTTACCCGGGTACAAACGTGGGTATCGGTGGCGATGACACACTTTTCGCTAAAGCAGACGGGGTTGTAAAATTCGAACGTTACGGTCGCGATCGTAAAAAAGTCAGCGTATACCCTGCAGCACAAGAAGCGTAAATTGCTATAAGAAGATGAAGCCACGCCGTGCTTTTTGCATGGACGTGGTTTTTTCTTTATCAGTAATGAACAGCGACCGGTATCTGTACCCCATAGAATCATAGAATCATAAGGTTGATTCTGCTATAATTCTTAATAATATTTAAATGTGCAGATGAAGAAAGCCGTTTTCTTCACTGTCACGGTAATGGGTGAATCAAGTTCAATTTCCGAACGAAACATGCTCAAGAACTGCTTCGAGAAGTGTTTGGGGGGGCCGGTTGAACAGGCCCCGTTCTCGTATCGGAAGCTGAGGTTGATTTATCGACCCGGACAGGGAGAAAGGTGCTTCCATACTGCGAAGGTATTGTGGATAAGCGTTTGTTTTGATAAGAAAGTATCCTTAAGGGGATAGGCGAAAGACTGAATTGAAGAGGTGAAAAATATATGTTTGTCGATCAGGTGAAAATATATGTAAAAGCGGGAGATGGGGGCAACGGCCTTGTCGCCTACCGCAGAGAAAAATATGTTCCGAGAGGCGGTCCTGCAGGCGGAGACGGCGGCCGGGGCGGAGACGTGGTTTTCGAAGTGGATGAGGGTTTAAACACGCTCATGGACTTTCGTTATCAGCGTCACTTCAAGGCTCGACGCGGCGAAAACGGTATGAATCAGAAGAAACACGGGAAAAATGCTGATGATCTTGTAGTTCCGGTACCTCCGGGCACTACCGTCCGAAATGCGGCTACCGGCGAACTGATAGCAGATTTACTCGAGCACAAGCAGCGGGCAGTGATTGCTGCAGCAGGACGTGGCGGCCGTGGAAATGCCAAATTTGCGACTGCCAGAAACCGTGCGCCGGAAATTTCCGAGAATGGTACGCTCGGAGTGGAACTCGACGTCCAGTTAGAGCTGAAACTGCTGGCGGATGTCGGGCTGGTAGGTTTTCCAAGCGTAGGGAAATCAACGTTCCTTTCCACTGTTACTGCCGCGAAGCCGAAAGTGGCTGACTATCACTTCACTACCCTGAATCCTAATCTTGGTGTAGTGGAAACGAAGGATGGACGCAGTTTCGTTATGGCCGATCTTCCGGGTCTTATCGAAGGGGCGCACGAAGGTGTAGGACTGGGACATCAGTTCCTCAGGCACATCGAGCGGACCAGAGTAATACTGCACGTTATAGATATGTCGGGGATGGAAGCGCGTGATCCTTATGAAGATTACGTAGCTATCAATCACGAACTCGCCTCCTATGATGAAAGTCTTAAAGACAGGCCTCAGATAGTGATTGCCAATAAAATGGACTTGCCCGGTTCGGAAGAAAATCTGGAAAAATTCCGTGCCGAAACCGAAAAGGAAGACTTGCGGATCTATCCTCTTTCTGCGATTACCAGAAGCGGATTGGACGAAATCCTTTACGCAGTGGCGGATGAACTCGACCGTATCCCTAAAGAAGTGAAAGAGGAAGTTACTACGGAAAACAGAGTTCTGTATAAATACGAAAAAGAAGCACCTGCCTTTCATATTACGAGAGATGATGATGGGGCTTACGTACTTTACGGAGAGAAGATAGAGTCGCTTTTCCGCCGGACGAACTTCGATCACGATCAGGCTGTCAACCGGTTCGCACAGCAGATGCGCAGCATGGGTGTGGATGAGGCCCTCCGGAAGAAAGGTGCCGAACACGGTGATACGATTCGCCTGCTTGAATTTGAATTTGAATTTGTAGACGGTTAACGGGGGTGAAGTCATGGCAGATTACAGCGAGAAATTTTATCTGGTACGAAGTGATATACTTCCGGAAGCGATGAAAAAAACACTTGATGTGAAAGCCATGCTCGAGCGCGGAAAAGCTGAGTCCATATACGAAGCTGTCCGCGATGTCGATTTATCACGAAGCGCTTATTATAAATACAAGGATGCTGTTTACCCATTCCAGACGATGGTAAAAGAACAGATCGTTACACTGTTTTTTCACCTGGAAGATCAGAAGGGGAGTCTTTCGAACCTGCTTGCAGTAGCTGCCGGGTTCGGATGCAACGTACTCACGATACACCAGACGATTCCTATCCAGGGAAAAGCGAACGTTACTCTGTCGCTTAATACGGCAGGAATGACGGAGGAGATGAACAGTCTGATGCAGGATATGCAGGGACTTTCCTTCGTCGATAATGTGGAAGTTTTAAGTTCCGGTGCTTAACAATGGAGGGGTGATAGAATGGAGACGCAAAAGATAGGGTATCTGGGACCAAAGGGTACTTTTACGAAAATGGCGGTGGATTCTTTGTTCGACGGCGGGGAGTTTGTAAGCTTTGATACCATCCCTGCCTGTCTCGATGCAGTGGAAGCAGGAGAAATCGATACGGGGGTCGTCCCGCTCGAAAATGCGATCGAAGGATCCGTTCATCTTACAATCGATTATTTGATTCATCAGGTGAACCAGGCGATCATAGCAGAGCTTACTGTTCCTATACGCCAGCACCTGCTGACGCATCCGGATTATGACGATCATGACATAACCGAAATTCATTCTCACAGTCATGCGATTGCCCAGTGCCATCAGTATTTACACAAACATTATCCGGAAGCGGCAATCCATTATACTGCTTCTACGGGGCGGGCAGCCGAAATCGTCAGGGAAAAAGGTGTGCACGCAGCGGCTATCGGTAACCATCTGGCTGCCGAAATGAACGGGCTGAACATCCTGGAAGGTAACATTCATGATTATGACAACAATCACACCAGGTTCGCCGTAGTGCAAAAAGAGCCGAAAACGTTGAAAGTGAAAGATCAGCCTGTGAAAAAACACAAAACTACCGTAATGGTTACTCTCCCTCAGGACTACGTTGGAGCACTTCATCAGGTTCTCGCTGCTTTTGCCTGGAGAAAGATGAACCTGTCGAAGATCGAGTCACGCCCTATGAAGACGGGTCTCGGCAATTATTTCTTCCTTGTGGACGTGGACCAGCCGTATGATCAGGTACTCTTCCCGGGAGTACAGCAGGAACTGGAAGCACTTGGCTGCAGACTTAAAGTCCTCGGCACGTATCCAAGTTATGAAATTGAAACTTTTTCTCCCGTAATGAAGTAAAACGTGCCTTCCGAGGCACGTTTTTTAATGAAGAAGTGTACAGTTTTGACAGTGGAATGAATTTTGATATAGTTATTAAAGGAAAAAACTTGATTTGGAGAGGAGAATGCACCATGGCCGGTCATTCAAAATGGAGTAACATTAAACATCGTAAAGGTGCACAGGATGCGAAACGGGGAAAACTTTTCCAGAAGCTGGCTCGCCAAATCTTCGTTGCTGCAAAACAGGGAGATCCGGATCCGGAGATGAACCCGGATTTGCGGTTAGCTATAGAAAAAGCCAGATCGAATAATATGCCGAAGGACAATATCGACAGAGCCGTGAAAAAGGCTAAAGGCGATGTCGGCGGAAATGAATATGAAGACGTCGTGTATGAAGGATATGGTCCCGGCGGGGTCGCCGTCATGGTCAACGTACTGACAGACAACAAAAACAGAACGGCTCCCGAAGTTCGTCACGCCTTCAGTAAACATGGAGGGAATTTGGGGGAAAACGGGTGTGTTTCCTTCATGTTCGACAGAAAAGGATTCATCACCATCGACCGCTCCGCCACGGAAGTGGAAGAGGATGATATTATGCTTGAAGCGATCGAAGCTGGTGCAGATGAGCTTGAGACTACGGATGACTTTTTTGAAATATACACGGAACCCGAAAATTTTCAAAATGTAAAACACGCGCTGGAAGCTTATCCTGTGCAGACAGCTGAAGTGACTATGATTCCTCAGACTTACACCCCTCTGGAGGAGGAAGAGACTGTGGAACAAATGCTTAAGCTCATTGATATGCTCGAAGATAATGACGACGTTCAGGATATTTGGCATAACCTTGACGCCGATCAGGAAGTACTGGAGAAGCTGACCTGAATTCGTCGTTGGAAAGAGTGGTTTTCTTTACATTTAAAGGAAACCACTCTTTTTATATAGAAATATCATAGAGGCAACGCCATCACTTTTCCTGATACGAACGTGTGTATGTATGTTATAATATCAGGGACAACGCAGGAATGGAGCGAAATGAATGATTGCATACGTTAAGGGTACATTGACAGCGGTAGAAGAAGAAACCATTAATGTGGAAGTACAAGGTCTTGGCTATGAAGTTTATTGTGCCAACCCTTTTTATTTTGAAACGAAACTCGGGGAAGAAGTGAAAATATATACATACCATCATGTGCGGGAAGACGCTCAAATTCTTTTCGGCTTCCCGAAAAAAGAGGATAAACGTCTGTTTGCCAGGCTGCTCAGCGTTTCGGGAATCGGTCCCAAGGGGGCGCTGGCCATTCTTGGCGGAGTGAGCGTATCGGATTTCATCAGTGCCATTGAACGGGAAGATGATAAATATCTGACTAAATTTCCGGGGGTCGGGAAGAAAACCGCCAGACAGATGATTCTGGATCTGAAAGGGAAACTGGTCGACTGGCTGCCCGAGGAAGAAAATGAAGCGACTATCTTCTATACCAAAGCAAGAGCCGATCAGTCGCTTATTGCGGAAGCACTGGAGGCACTGGAAGCTCTGGGTTATTCGGATAAGGAACTAAGGTCGATAAAACCCGAGCTTCAGACGATGGAGGCGGACCGGGTGGATGATTACGTAAGACAGGGACTGCAGTTACTACTGAAGACATAGAAAGGAGCAACATCCTATGGAAGATCGAATCATTTCCGGGGAACAGCAGGGGAGAGAAGATGAAATCGAACAAAGTTTAAGACCTGAACTTCTCTCCCAATATATCGGTCAGGAAAAAACGAAACACAATCTCAGTATATTTATAGAGGCTGCGAAAATGAGGGAAGAACCTTTGGATCATACGTTGCTTTATGGGCCGCCGGGCCTTGGTAAAACAACGCTTGCCTCCATAATCGCCAACGAAATGGAAGTACAGTTTCGGACAACTTCCGGTCCGGCTGTAGAAAGAGCCGGAGATCTTGCGGCCATCCTTTCTTCGCTTGAGGCGGGGGATGTGCTTTTTATCGACGAAATTCATCGCCTTCCGCGTTCCGTGGAAGAGGTTCTGTACCCGGCAATGGAAGACTTCTGTCTTGATATTGTGGTCGGCAACGGTCCGAGCGCGAGATCCGTCCGTCTCGATCTGCCTCCGTTCACTCTCGTGGGAGCCACCACCAGGGCAGGGCTGCTGTCGGCTCCGCTCCGTGACCGGTTCGGGGTGCACGGCCGACTTGAATTCTATTCGAACGAAGCTCTTTCCGACATCATCAGAAGAACGGCAGAAATTTTCAATGTATCGATAGATGAAGAAGCCTCGGACGAAATAGCCAGCCGCTCCCGGGGCACACCGAGGATTGCCAACCGTCTGCTGAAACGCGTACGGGATATAGCCCAGGTAAAAGGAGAACGGGAAATTTCTCTTGCCACTGCCCGTGAAGCGCTCGGTATGCTGCAGGTGGATGAAGACGGGCTGGATCATATCGATCACAAGCTTCTTCTTGCGCTGATGGATTCTTTCCGCGGGGGGCCTGTCGGTGTTGATACGATGGCGGCCACCATCGGGGAAGAATCTCAGACTATCGAAGATGTGTATGAACCTTTCCTGTTGCAGAAAGGGTACATACAGAGAACGCCGAGGGGCCGGACGGCTACTCCTAAAACTTACACGCACTTTGACCGGGAGATGCCCGGGGGATCATGAATGAGCTCAGTAAAATCTTCATCATTATCGGCATCGTTTTTCTTTTGTTTGGAATCATCGGAGCCTTTATCGGTAAACTTCCGGGAGATCTGATTTTTAAGAAGGGAAATACGACTTTTTATTTTCCGATAATGACGTCAATCGTCGTAAGTATTATTTTGTCTTTAATTTTTTATATAGTCAGCAGATTGAAGTGAGGTTGAAGGATAATGACAACAGATATCAATGAATACGATTTTGAACTGCCGGAAGAACTCATCGCCCAGACACCACTGAAGGATCGGGATTCTTCCCGTCTTATGGTTCTTAACACGGAAGCAGAAGAAATAGAGCACCGTGTATTCTCGGATGTGAAAGATTATCTCCATCCCGGAGACTGTCTCGTTTTGAATGATACAAAAGTACTTCCTGCGCGGTTGTACGGTGTGAAAGAAGATACGGGAGGAAAAGTGGAAGTGCTTCTTCTTCACCAGCGCGAAGGTGACGAATGGGAAGTACTGATGAAGCCCGCCCAAAAAGTGAAGGAAGGTACGGAACTCACCTTTGGCGACGGACGACTGAAAGCCGTTTGTACAAAAGAGTTGGAGCACGGCGGGAGAATCGTCGAGTTTTCATACGAAGGCATCTTCCTTGAAGTGCTGGATTCTCTCGGAGAAATGCCGCTTCCTCCGTACATCACCGAGCAACTGGAAGACCGTGACCGTTACCAGACGGTTTACGCAAAAGAAGAGGGATCGGCTGCCGCGCCCACGGCCGGCCTTCATTTTACGGAAAAGCTGCTCCGGGAATTGGAGGAGTCGGGGGTTGAACTTGTATATCTTACTTTGCATGTAGGTCTCGGAACGTTCAGACCGGTGAGTGTGGAAAACGTCGAAGAACATGACATGCATGCAGAGTTTTATACCCTGGGGGAAGAGTCAGCCGGGACGCTTAATCGTATAAAGGAAAACGGCGGGCGCATCATTTCGGTAGGTACGACGTCGACCCGGACGCTTGAGACGATTTACCGGGAACATCAGCGATTTGTGGGGGAGAGCGGGTGGACGGATATTTTCATCTATCCTCCGCATCAGGTGGAATCAATCGATGGACTCGTGACGAATTTCCACCTTCCGAAGTCGACACTGATCATGCTTGTGAGTGCTATTGCCGGCAGGGATTTCATACTGGAAGCCTACCGCCGGGCGGTGACGGAGAAGTACCGTTTCTTCAGTTTCGGGGATGCAATGCTAATTTTAAAGTAGGAGTGGAAGATACAGATGGCAGTAACATATGAACATATAAAAACATGTAAGCAGACAGGTGCACGGTTAGGGAAGGTCCATACTCCTCACGGAACGTTCGAAACCCCTGCCTTCATGCCTGTAGGTACGTTAGCGACAGTTAAGACGATGAGTCCGGAAGAGCTTGAGTCCATGGGGGCGGGAATGATTCTTTCGAACACTTATCATCTCTGGCTGCGTCCGGGAGCGGATATCGTCGAAGAAGCCGGAGGCCTTCATAAATTTATGAACTGGAAAGGTTCTATCCTTACAGATTCGGGAGGTTTCCAGGTGTTCAGTCTCAGTGATCTGAGAAAAATCGAAGAGGAAGGCGTTCATTTCCGTAACCATATAAGCGGGGAGAAGCTATTCCTTTCTCCGGAGAAAGCGATGCACATACAGAATCAGCTCGGCGCGGATATTATGATGGCATTTGATGAATGCCCGCCTTACCCTGCAGAACACAAGTATATGAAGGATTCCGTGGAGAGGACGAGCCGCTGGGCGGAGCGCTGCTTGTCGGCTCATAAACGTCCTCACGATCAGGGCCTGTTCGGTATCGTTCAAGGCGGGGAATACGAAGATCTGCGGAAACAGAGTGCGCGTGATCTTACATCGCTGGACTTCCCGGGGTATGCGATCGGTGGTCTGTCGGTCGGGGAACCGAAAGATGTAATGAACAGGATGCTTGAATCGACGACACCTTTGTTGCCTTCAGATAAGCCGAGATATCTCATGGGCGTAGGGTCCCCTGATTCCCTGGTGGATGGAGCAATACGGGGGATCGACATGTTCGACTGTGTGCTTCCGACACGCATAGCCCGTAACGGTACCTGTATGACGTCTAACGGACGTCTGGTCGTCCGTAATGCTAAATTTGCCCGTGATTTCGGTCCGATCGACGAAAATTGCGATTGTCATACGTGTCGTAACTATTCGAGAGCTTATATCCGTCACCTCGTAAAATCCAATGAAACGTTCGGAATCAGACTTACTACTTATCATAACCTGTATTTTCTGTTAAAATTGATGAGGCAAGTGCGAGAAGCCATTAAAGAAGACAGACTCGGAGATTTCCGTGAAGAATTCTTTGAACAATATGGTTTCAACAGGCCAGATGCGAAAAACTTTTAGGGGGGAAGACAGAGATGGAAACATTGATAGGGCTACTGCCTATTATTTTAATGTTTGTTATCTTTTACTTTTTGCTGATTCGTCCTCAACAGAAAAAGCAAAAAAAAGTGCAGCAGATGCAATCCGAACTGCAAAAAGGTGATGAAATTATTACAATCGGCGGCATTCATGGTACGATCCACGCGCTTGACGAAGGCACTGTCGTCGTTACGGTTAACGATGGCTCTTCGTTGAAGATGGATCGTTCATCAGTCAGAGAAAGAAAGAACGACTAAGACCTAGGGAAACGAAAGACGGCTCTTATTTCAAGCCGTCTTTTATCAATACCTGAGGAAAAAGAGTGATTCCTGCATTGAGCCGGGAATCACTCTTTGTTTTTTGCAGGGTTTTTTTGGATTCTTTCGACTCAAACTGACCTGTAAAAATCTGACCATTCGGTACAGTTTTTCACTGAATAGCCTGTTCATCTTCTCAAAGAAATGATTTTCCGCTACAATAGATTATATGCTTGTACATATAGGCCGGCGCCTCCGCGTTTCAGGGAGGGTGTGTGCTTACCTGCCCTCTTTTGAAGCACGGGCAGGCAATGGTGAAACAGTGATTATATATTGATGAAAAAGGTATGCAATGCAAGCAGGGGCTGCTTTTGTGACTCAAAGGAAGTCCCGTATGATTGACGTCAAGAGGAAAGAGTCCCTGAAAAGAGGGACAATAAGGGGGAGCGAAGGAAATGAAAAAACGAGGTCGCATTGTCGCCTTTTTTCTTATAGTAGCTTTACTTGGAACGATGATAGGCACGACTGTTACGGGTGTCGCCAAAGACATAAAGCTCGGACTCGACCTTCAGGGAGGATTCGAGATTCTCTATGAGGTGGATCCGATTGATGAGGAACAGGAAGTCAACCGTCAAGTACTTGAAGCGACTGTGCAGTCACTGACAGAAAGGGTGGACTCCCTTGGTATCAGTGAAGCAAATATTAACATCGAAGAGCCCAACAGGATAAGGGTGCAGCTTGCGGGTGTCGATAATCAGCAGGAAGCGAGAGAATTACTGTCGACGACCGCCGAACTGTCTTTTCGTGACGTAGAGGGCAATGAATACCTTGATGGCAGTGATATTGTCGAGGGCAGTGCCCAGCAGTCATTTGATGCGAACACGAACCAGCCTGTGGTTACTGTGAAAATGGAAAGTGCCCAGGAATTTTACGAAGTTTCGGATACTATTACGAGTAAGGAACAGGATCCGGAGACTCCGTATGACGACCGTATGATGGTCATCTGGCTCGACTATAACGAATCCGAGACGACGTTCCCGGAAGAGTACGGCAAAGAAGATCCGGCATATATTTCCGCTCTCGGATTTAATAATGATGAGCCGATCAGAAGCACGGACGTCCAGATTGACGGGAACTTTACGGTGGAATCAGCCAAACAGCTGGCCGACATGCTGAACGCCGGATCGCTTCCGGTGAACCTCGAAGAAATGTACTCGACGTCCGTAGGAGCACAGTTCGGGGAGCAGGCGATGAATAAAACCGTTATTGCCGGAGCGATAGGTATTGCGCTAATCTTCCTTTACATGATTGCCTACTACCGTTTTCCGGGGATTATTGCAGCAGTCACACTTTCCGTATATATATACCTTATTCTTGTAGTGTTCGAACTCATGAACGGGGTGCTGACACTGCCCGGGATAGCCGCTCTTATTTTGGGAGTAGGTATGGCTGTAGATGCGAACATCATAACGTATGAACGTATCAAAGAAGAACTGAAATCCGGTAAATCGGTAATGTCCGCTTTCAAATCGGGGAATAAGCGATCTCTTGCGACTATCCTTGATGCGAACATAACAACACTGATAGCTGCAGGCGTATTGTTTATATTCGGAACGAGTTCCGTAAAAGGGTTCGCTACGATGCTGATAGTGAGCATACTGGTAAGCTTCATCACCGCCGTTTTCGGTACCCGCCTTTTCATGGGTCTGTGGATTCACAGCCGTCTGCTGAATAAACGTCCCGGCTGGTTCGGGGTGAAGCCTTCACAAATCCAGGATATTAATGATACGACCCCGGTGAATACAACTGTAAAAGGTAAAACTTTCGATTTTGCAGGGTTACGGAAGCGATTCTTTGCAATTTCGATTATACTGATCGCCTCCGGCGGTATCGCGCTTATGATATTCAAACTTAACTTAGGGATTGACTTCACAAGCGGATCCAGAGTGTCTATTCTTTCCGATGGCAATATCAAATCTCCCCAGGTGGAAGAGACGCTCGAGGAAGAATTCGGCGTCACGCCGAAACAGATAGTGATTTCAGGGGACAACGACGAGATTGCTGTGGCCCGGTTCGAAACGGTTCTTCCAAAAGATAAGGTAGGAGAAATTCAGGACCATTTTGAAGAAAAATACGGTAACACGCCTAACGTAAGTACTGTATCTCCGATAGTGGGTCAGGAACTTGCCAAGAACGCAGCTCTGGCTGTTCTCTATGCCTCTATAGGAATCGTTATTTATGTTACGATCCGATTCGAGTTCTTTTTTGCACTCACGGCAATTCTGGCCCTGCTGCACGATGCTTTCTTTATCATAGCTCTATTCAGCATAACCAGGCTTGAATTCGATATAACGATAATTGCCGCCATTCTGGCAATCGTCGGGTATTCCGTCAATGATACGATCGTCACTTTCGACAGGATACGCGAAAACTTGAAACTTAAGCGGAAAGTGAAGACCTTCGGTGAACTGGCGAAAGTGGTAAACGAAAGTCTGATGCAGACGCTTGCAAGAAGTTTCAATACTGTAATCACTGTAGTGTTTGCAGCATTGATGATCTTTTTGTTCGGTGCTTCCTCTATAACGAATTTCGGATTTGCTCTCGTAGTAGGACTCGTAGCCGGTACGTACTCTTCACTCTTTATTGCCGCACAGCTCTGGCTGGTAATGAGAGGACGTACGATCGAGAAGAAACCGATCGAGTACTCTGAGAAGAAGAAAACGAACGGACCGCAGGTATAATAACGAAAAGTTTTCGGCACAATTGAATAGCAGATAACAAAAACCGGACCCTTGTGTTCGGTTTTTGTATTTTTTACGAGTAAGGGGGAGATGGATTGGGCACCTCTGCCCGGAGCGAGCCTGTTATCCTTCCCTTCAGATGCGAAGGTAAGGATAACGTTCTTTTCGTGACGTTGAGAGGTATGAAGGAGCGGTGAATGTCACGATTCCGGCATAAACGTTACCTTCGTTCCGTTTCACAGCTTACGAAAGGAAGGAAAGCCGACAGATGACACTTACTCTTTCTATTCGCTGGAAAAAGGAGGGCCGGGCTTACCTGTTTTTTGATTGAATCACTTTCCGTGGGGGTATACTACAGAGGAAAGGAGGTGGCTGTCGTGAAGGGACAGACTTACATTATACTGGCCATTATATTTGCTCTTTTAGTAGCTATATTTGCAGTCATTAACGTGGACCCTGTGCAAGTGGATTATTTATTCGGCTCCGGAGAGGCTCCCCTCATACTTGTGATCCTCATCTCCGTACTGATGGGTGGAATTATAACTGCTTCCGTGGGCTCACTCCGGTATTTCCGGCTGAAACAGAATTACCGTTCTCTGGAGAAAAAAATGCAAAATGACACGGAGAATGCACCGGAAGAGCCAACCGCTAATGAGAAAGATGAGGATAAAGACTTGGACGATAACCCGGATAAACATAAGGACAGGTAATATGGTTGTTCACACCCCCGGCCTTTAGTATAATTAACGGGTCAGGGGTGTCGTTATGTTAAAAAGTAAAATGAAATGGGATTTTACATACAGTTCGGATTCTGCCAATAGGCAGGAATTGATAAATGAATTATTGGAGCAGCGCGGCTTGCATACGGAAGAGGAAAGAAGCAGGTTTTTGCACCCGGCGCTTGCTGATTTACATGATCCTTTTCTCATAAACGGAATGCGGAAAGCTGTGAACCGGGTCAAAGAGGCTATCCATTACGGAGAGCCCATTCTGATTTTCGGGGATTATGACGCGGACGGTGTCAGTTCGACAGCGTTAATGATGGAGTGTCTGCGATCGCTCGGAGCGGAATGCGACTTTTATATTCCTAACAGGTTTACGGAAGGATACGGTCCAAACGAAAATGCATTCAGATGGGCCTCCGCACAGGGATACACGCTTATAATTACAGTGGACAATGGTATAGCCGCTGTGGAAGAAGCGAAAGTTGCAAAAGAATTGGGGATCGATCTCATTATTACGGATCACCACGAAGTTCAGAACGAACTGCCTGAGGCATTTGCGATTCTGCATCCGAAAACTTCTCTCCAGTATCCTTTTCAGGAACTGGCAGGAGTCGGGGTGGCGTTCAAATTCGCCCACGCTCTTCTGGAAGAGAAGCCGGTTCACCTGCTCGATCTTGTAGCTATAGGAACGGTCGCCGACCTGGTGCCACTTGAAGATGAGAACAGGATACTTGTTTCCTTCGGACTTGAGGCTATTACAAAGACGAGGCGTCCGGGGCTTCGTCAACTGAAAAATTTGAATAGCATAGACGGAGACGTAGACGAAGAAGCGGTCGGATTTATGATAGGTCCAAGAATGAACGCAGTCGGTCGCCTGCAGGATGCTTCTCCTGCCGTGGATCTTTTACTTACCGGGGATGAAGAAGAGGCACAGGAACTGGCCGGGTTCGTTCAGGAACTGAATAAAGAGCGTCAGAAAATTGTTCAGGAAATAGCTGACGAAGCCGAGGCACTGCTCGGGGAAGATGTGAAAGATGAAGTGATTGTGGTGGCCAGGGAAGGCTGGAATGCCGGAGTGCTCGGTATCGTCGCTTCCAAGCTTGTGAGGAAATTCGACAGGCCTGCGATTGTTCTTACCATTGATAAGGAGAAAGGTCAGGCAAAAGGATCCGCCAGAAGTATAGATGCCTATGATATGTTTGAAAATTGCATGGAGCACAGGGAACTGTTTCTTCACTTCGGTGGGCATTCCCAGGCTGCAGGCATGACACTGGCGGAGGACAATATAATTTCGCTACGAGAAGAGTTGTCCCGACTGGCGAGAGAAAAACTTGCGCCGGAGGACTACGGTCAGTCACTACCTGTCACGATGAGTCTCGATCTCAGTGAAGTGTCATTACAGCAGATAGAATTCGTCAATCAGTTACGGCCATTCGGAATGGCTAATCCTAAACCGTACTTCCACGTCAGAAGCAGGGCGAAGGAATTGAGGCTGATAGGCAGCAAAAAGAATCATATGAAAGTAACGCTGGAGCAGAACGGTTCACGTCTAGATGCTATCGCGTTCGGACAGGGAGAAGCATATCACTCTATCGCTCCTCAGTCCCCGATAGATATGGTCGGGCAGCTGAGTATCAACGAATGGAACGGAACGAGGAAACCACAGCTGATGGTGGAAGACATTGCAGTGAAAGAGTGGCAGCTGTTCGACTGGAGAGGAACGAAACATTTGCAGAAGTCTTTACCGTCCTTCCAGAGAGACGAAGCCGCCTGTGTCACTTTCGGGTTGCAGACGGAAGGGCCGGGAGAGTTACCGGTGATCGGGTTCAACGACAGCAGGGTCAAGGATTACAGTATATTGATTTTAATCGATCTCCCCGAACGGCTTGAAGATCTGAATGCGCTCCTCGGGGAGGTATCACCTGAGCGTATTTACGCCGTCTACTCTTTGAGAGACGATGCATTTATGCAGACGCTGCCGTCCCGGGAGCATTTCAAGTACTTTTATGGAATGCTGAAGAAGAAAAAAACGTTTGACCTTGAAAAAGATTCGGCTCTTCTCGCAAGGCACAAGGGATGGAAAGTCGATTCGATAAAATTCATTTGTAACGTGTTTTTTGATTTGGGTTTTGTTACAATAAAAGATGGTCAATTGTTTATGAATACACAACCCGAACAGAAGAGCCTGACAGAATCTAGGACGTTCCAGACGAGACAGGAACAGATGGAAGTTGAAAAAGTACTATATTATTCGACATATAAAGAATTGAAAGATTGGATGGAAACCCGGCTGCAAAAAATTAAAGGGGCGGAAGTCAAGGAGGAAATAGGATATGGATTATAAAGAACATATAGCAATTGTTGAAAACTGGCCGAAAGAGGGAGTTCAGTTTAAAGACATCACTCCCCTCATGGATAACGGTCCTGCTTTTAAAGCAGCTGTGGATGACATCGTGACTTATGCCAAAAAGCGCGACATCGACATCGTAGTAGGTCCTGAAGCCCGTGGCTTTATAGTAGGGTGCCCTGTGTCCTACGCTCTTGAAATAGGTTTTGCCCCGATTCGCAAGAAAGGAAAACTTCCCCGGGAAACGATTGAAGTGGATTACGGTCTGGAATACGGTCAGGACATCCTGGCTATACACAAAGATGCAATAAAACCTGGCCAGCGCGTACTTATCATCGACGACCTGCTCGCTACCGGAGGTACAATTGAAGCAACTATAGATCTGGTGGAACAGCTGGGCGGAGAAGTGGCAGGGTGTGCCTTTCTCATCGAACTTCAATACCTGAACGGCAGAGACAAGCTCGAAGGATACGATGTACTGACACTAATGCAATACGAGTAGAAGAGTGCGCCCTCTGTAAGGGCGCTCTTTTGCTATCATTTCCCTTGGAAAGGCGGAGGTTATGTTCAGCATTTCAGTAAAAGATAATTCAACATATAGAAATCAGGGTGATTGTTATGGCGAACGATAATGTGTTGACTGCGGAAGAAGTGATTGATGGGGCAAGACATTATCTGAATGAAGACGAGTTACAATTTATTCGGAAAGCCCATGAATATGCTGCCTGGGCACATCGTGATCAGTATAGAAAGTCAGGGGAGCCTTATATCATACACCCGGTCCAGGTAGCCGGGATCCTCGTCAATCTGGAACTCGATGCTGAAACGATAGCCAGCGGCTTTCTTCATGATACGGTGGAGGATACAGGCGTAACGGTGGAAGATCTGAAGGTGACTTTCAATGAGGAAGTCGCTATGCTCGTGGACGGAGTGACTAAATTAGGGAAAATCAAATATAAGTCTAAAGAAGAACAGCAGGCGGAGAATCACAGGAAGATGTTCGTCGCAATGGCGAAGGATCTTCGTGTCATTCTGATTAAACTTGCTGACAGACTTCATAACATGAGGACTCTCAAGCACCTGCCGGCTGAGAAACAGCGGAGAATTTCCAACGAAACTCTGGAGATTTTTGCACCTCTCGCTCACCGTCTCGGTATTTCAACTATCAAGTGGGAACTTGAAGATACAGCACTGCGATATCTGAATCCCCAGCAGTATTACCGTATCGTGCACCTTATGAAGCAGAAGAGAAACGAGCGGGAGCACTACGTGGATGAAGTCATCAATCAGATAAGGGGCGAGCTCGATAATGTAAACATAGAGGCTGATCTGGATGGCCGCCCGAAGCATCTGTACAGTATTTACAAAAAAATGGTTCTGCAAAGCAAGCAGTTTAACGAAATATACGATCTGCTTGCCGTACGCATTCTGGTAAACAGCATTAAAGACTGTTATGCAGTATTGGGCATTATACACACATGCTGGAAGCCGATGCCGGGACGCTTCAAGGATTATATCGCCATGCCGAAGCCGAACCTGTATCAGTCTCTGCATACGACAGTCATCGGTCCGAAAGGTGATCCTCTCGAAGTGCAGATCAGAACACATGATATGCACGAAATCGCCGAATACGGCATTGCTGCCCACTGGGCTTATAAAGAAGGAAAACAGTCCGGCAGCACCCAGTCTTTTGAAGAAAAACTGTCCTGGTTCCGTGAAATTATGGAATGGCAGAGCGAGACCCATGATGCGGAAGAATTTATGGAATCTTTAAAAATGGATCTGTTTTCCGATATGGTTTACGTCTTCACTCCGAGAGGCGATGTTATCGAACTGCCGTACGGTTCGAACCCTCTTGATTTTGCATACCGGATCCATACGGAAATCGGTAACCAGACCATAGGTGCCAAGGTGAACAGCAAAATGGAGCCTCTTGATTACGTGTTGAAAACCGGAGATATCGTAGAAGTGATGACTTCAAAACATTCCTATGGTCCTTCTGAAGACTGGGTGAATATTGCCCAGACTTCCCAGGCAAAAAATAAAATCAAACAATTTTTCAAGAAGCAGCGCAAGGAAGAGAATATTTCCAAAGGCCGGGACGCAGTGGCACGGGAAATAAAGAACCTTCACCTGTCTCCGAAAGAGGTACTGACACAGGATAATATTCAGCGGGTGCTCGATAAATTCAATTTCACCTCGCTTGATGATATGTATGCAGCGGTAGGATACCAGGGAATCACTGCAATTCAGGTAGCAAACCGTCTTACGGAGAGAATCCGGCGTGAGAAAGAAAAGCAGGAGGCTCTGGAAGATACGGTAGCCAATGTAAACAAAAAAGACTTAAAAAAACAGCCCAACGTGAAAAAAGATGCGGGGGTCGTAGTGGAAGGGGTCGACAATCTGCTCGTCCGCTTAGCCAAGTGCTGCAGTCCGGTTCCGGGTGACGAAATCATCGGATATATAACGAAAGGCCGCGGTGTTTCCGTGCATCGGACCGACTGCCCGAACGTCAAGACCGAAGAAGCTAAAGATCGTCTCCTGCCTGTTAAGTGGGAAGAAGAGGAAGATAACGGCAAACAGTATCACGTGGATCTCGAGATCTGGGGGTATGATCGGAGAGGTCTTGTCAATGAAGTGTTACAGGCTGTCAACGAAACGAAAACGAATATTACGGCGGTTTCGGGAAGGTCCGACCGCAATAAGATGGCTACAATCAATATTACAATACTGATTCAGAATACTTCCCATCTCAGGAAGATAGTGGAGAGAATCAAACAGATCCAGGAAGTATATACGGTGCGGAGAGTAATGCAATAGAGGTGAAATCAAATGAAAGCAGTAGTACAGCGGACGACTGAAGCGAAAGTTACGGCAGAAGGGAAAGAACCGCGAAGAGTGGATAAAGGTCTTGTGGTTCTTCTTGGCGTTTCCCGGGAAGATACGGAAGAAGACGCTCTGTATCTGGCGAAAAAAATACCTCATCTGCGGATTTTTGAAGATGAAAATGAAAAGATGAATTATTCTGCGGTGGACGTGGAGGGGGAGATACTTTCGATATCTCAATTCACTTTATTCGGCGATACGAGAAAAGGCCGCAGGCCCAATTTCATGCAGGCTGCCAAGCCTGATATGGCCAATGACCTGTATGAAAAATTTAACGCCTACGTCCGCAGGGAAGGAATCCCTGTGGTGACCGGGAGTTTCGGAGAAATGATGCAGGTGGATCTTGTGAACGACGGTCCCGTCACATTGATTCTGGACAGCAAAGAGCGGTGAGTCTTGACAGAATGACAGGACGTCTATATGATAGAAAGCAATTCAGTTAAAGATAAAACCATCGAGGGAAAAAGTAACCGGTACCCACATAGTTCAGAGAAGAAGTGTCACGGCTGAGAACACTTCCCTATGATGCATCGGTGAAAGACGTTTCTTAGGTGCCGTGCCGAACGATATTGGTAGGTGCGGACGTAAAGCCTGCGTTAAAGGTCCAAAGTGGAAGAATTATCTTCAATTAGGGTGGCACCACGGGCAGTCCCGTCCCTTTTTCTGCAGCATTGCAGAAAAAGGGGCGGGGCTTTTTTTAGTGGCTCTGTCGCCCTGATCGGTAAGAGTAAATGAATATTCATAATATGAATCAGGAGGAATGGCTATGGCAATGAATGCGCCGAGAGGGACTCAGGATATACTGCCGGGAACTGTAGAGGATTGGCAATATATAGAAAACACTCTTAAAGATTTGTCGCATCGCTTTAATTACAAGGAAATTCGCACGCCGATATTCGAACATACGGAACTTTTTCAGCGCGGGGTGGGTGATTCCACCGATATCGTGCAAAAAGAGATGTACACGTTTGAAGACAGGGGTGGCCGGAGTGTAACGTTAAGACCCGAAGGCACGGCTTCGGTTGTACGTTCATTCGTACAGAACAAACTTCATGGTCTTGCGAACCAGCCTACCAAACTTTTCTACATCGGTCCTATGTTCCGCTATGAACGTCCTCAGCAGGGAAGAACCCGCCAGTTCGTGCAATTCGGAATAGAGGCCCTTGGCAGTGAAGATCCTGCTGTAGACGCCGAAGTTTTATCTTTCGCGATGAAAGCATATCAGGAACTCGGTCTCTCTTCGTTAAAACTGATCGTAAACAGTCTTGGGGATCAGGAAAGCAGGGAAGCGCACAGGGAAGCACTTGTGAACCACTTCTCTCCTCACAAAGAGGAACTTTGCAGTGACTGTCAGATCCGTCTTGAAGAAAACCCGCTGCGGGTACTTGACTGCAAAAAAGACAGAGATCATCCGGCGATGAAGACTGCTCCGTCTATTCTGGACTTTCTGAATGAGTACTCGAGAACGTATTTTGAGAAAGTGAAGTTTTATCTTGACGCAATGGATATCGATTATGAAGTCGACCCGAATCTGGTACGGGGGCTTGATTACTACAATCATACAGCCTTTGAAATCATGAGTGAGGCTGAAGGGTTCGGCGCCATCACAACACTGAGCGGTGGCGGCCGATATAATGGGCTCGTGGAGGATATCGGCGGTCCTGCGACACCGGGTATAGGTTTCGCTCTTAGTATCGAACGTCTTCTGATGGCTCTGGAAGCGGAAGGAGTGGAACTGCCGAAACAGGAAGAACTTGATTGCTATATCGTTGCAATCGGTGAAAAGCCGGAGCTTGAAGCGGTGAAACTGGTGGATAAATTACGTTCGGAAGGACTTCGCGTTGATAAAGACTATCTCCATAAGAAAATGAAAGCACAGTTTAAGGCTGCGGATCGACTGAAAGCTAAAAAAGTGCTGATTCTTGGAGATAGAGAAGTGGAAAATAACTTGGTGAACGTTAAAGATATGGCAACGGGAGAACAGAAAGAAGTCTCTCTTGAAAATGTTATGGCTGAGCTGAAGAAAATGAAGGAGGAATAGAGAATGGAGCGTACGTCTTGCGGATCGTTACGGCAAGAACACAAAGGAGAGAACGTATTACTGAAAGGATGGGTGCAGAAGCGGAGGGATCTTGGAGGTCTTATTTTCATCGATCTCCGGGACCGTTCCGGTATCGTGCAGGTGGTGTTTAATCCGGAAACGTCCAAAGAGGCACTGGCGGTAGCGGAATCGGTGCGCAGCGAGTACGTCCTCGAAGTGGAAGGGAAAGTGGTGCAGCGGGATGAGAGCACCGTCAACGAACAGGTAGCTACCGGGAGTATCGAGGTGGTAGCGACAGATGTTCAGGTTTTAAACAAAGCGAAAACTCCTCCTTTTATGATCGAGAACGATACGGACGTTGCAGAAGATGTTAGATTGAAACATCGCTACATCGATCTGAGGAGAAGTGAGATGCAGGAGACATTTCTCATCCGTCATAAAACGACACAGGTCATCCGCGACTATCTCAACAGCGATAATTTTCTGGAGATGGAGACACCTATTCTGACTAAAAGTACACCGGAAGGGGCAAGGGATTACCTTGTGCCGAGCCGTGTCCATGGCGGCGGGTTTTACGCTCTGCCCCAGTCCCCTCAGCTGTTCAAGCAATTACTGATGATGAGCGGATTTGAAAAATATTATCAGATCGCCCGGTGTTTCCGGGACGAAGATCTCCGGGCGGACCGTCAGCCTGAATTCACCCAGGTGGACATCGAAGCTTCTTTCGTAACAAAAGAAGACATTATGCGCATGACAGAGGGTATGATGAAAGCGGTCATGAAAGAAGTGAAAGGGATAGAGATCGATACTCCTTTCCCGAGACTATCCTATATGGAAGCTATGGAAAGATACGGGTCCGATAAACCGGATACTCGATACGGACTTGAGCTCGTTAACGTTTCTTCGGTTGTTTCCGAGAGCGGTTTTCAGGTTTTTGAAAAAGCCGTCTCCTCGGGTGGTCAGGTGAGTGCCATTAATGTGGAAGGGCAGGCTGATCAGTTCTCCCGGAAAGATATAGACCAGCTCACCGAAGAGGTGAAGGTTTACGGAGCGAAAGGGCTTGCCTGGATGAAGATCAAGGACGGGGAAATCACCGGTCCCATAGCTAAATTTTTCGGCGAGCCGGAAGCCTCTTCTCTTAAAGAAGCTTTAAACGCCAAAGATGATGACCTGCTGCTGTTCGTAGCAGATAAATCGGGAGTGGTTCAGGAAAGCCTTGGAGCACTTAGGCAGAAGCTGGCCAGCCGTCTCGGCCTTATCGATCGTTCCAGTTTCAACTTTCTCTGGGTGGTGGACTGGCCGCTGTTTGAATACAATGAAGAAGATGGAAGGTACTACGCTGCCCACCATCCGTTCACTATGCCGGCGGCTGAAGATGAACAGCATCTTCTCGACCGCCCGGAGAGTGTACAGGCTGAAGCTTACGATATTGTACTGAATGGATATGAGCTTGGAGGAGGATCGCTTCGTATTCATAAGCGCGAACTTCAGGAAAAAATGTTTGAAGCTCTCGGTTTCTCAAGGGAAGAAGCCGAAGAGCAATTCGGATTCCTGATGGAGGCACTGGATTCCGGAGCACCTCCTCATGGCGGAATCGCTTTCGGACTGGACCGGCTGATCATGATTCTCGCCCATCGTCAAAACCTTCGTGACACGATTCTGTTTCCTAAAACGGCTTCCGCTTCCGATCTTTTAACGGACGCGCCGTCTGAAGTTGCCGGGAAACAGTTGGAGGAACTGCACTTGAAATTGAATAAAAAGAAATAAGATTCCTTGATAACCTTATACATCTATGCTATGATTTGAATACAAAGTAAAAGAAATCAATCCTGATGTGTTCGTTGTAAAACTGTACGTTTTGACCGAACATTTATGAGAAGGGAGTCCGAAGTTTCTGCATGGAATGAATGCCTCGTTGTATATTTATACTTAGAGGACTCAAGAAATGCAGAACAGGACACCCACCTGCCAGTAGCGGGTTCAAAACTCATGACACGACGGCACGATCGGGATTGATTTTTTTAATGTAAGTAAACCCGACTTTTTAAGTCGGGTTTTTAGTTTGCAGCTCAACACTTACAATTGTCCTATTTTTTCTTTTGCTGATTTATATTTTCGTAAACTTTCTGCAGTGCCTGCTCATATTTACCGCTCGATTTCGGCTCGTAGTAGCGCCTGTCCTTAATTTCATCCGGGAGGTACTGCTGATTGACCCATCCCGCCGGTGCATTGTGAGGGTACTTGTAATCGACTCCGTGTCCGAGGGATTCCGCTCCTTTATAGTGAGAATCTTTTAAGTGATCAGGCACTTCCCCGCTTTTTCCTTTTTTAATATCTGATATAGCTGCATCGAGTGCTTTGTATGCGCTGTTTGATTTCGGTGAGAGTGATAAGTCCGTCACGGCTACCGCCAAGGGAATTCTCGCTTCGGGAAAGCCGAGGCGTTCCGCTGCCTGTACCGCATATAAAGCTTTCGGTCCGGCTTGAGGATTGGCGACTCCTATGTCTTCGTAGGCGATGACAACAAGTCTTCTGGCGATACTCTCGAGATCTCCGGCTTCTATCAGTCTTCCGAGGTAGTGAAGAGCAGCGTTGACGTCACTCCCGCGAATCGATTTCTGAAAAGCGGATAATACGTCGTAGTGAGCGTCCCCGTCTTTATCGTGAGAAAAACTTTTCTTCTGCATCGATTCCTCCGCAGCACTCAAGTCGATTGATATAACTCCATTTTCATCTTCCTTCGTTGAATAAGCGGCAAGTTCAAGACCGTTCAAAGCCCCTCTCAAGTCTCCATTTGAAGCCAGCGCAAAGTGATTGAGAGCTTCTTCGGAAATATCAAGAGAAAGATCGGCCAGTCCTTCTTCGGCGTCTACAGCACGTCCGATCGTTTCCTTCACTTCTTCGAGGGACAGTTTCTCAAGTTCAAAGAGATGGACCCGGCTTCTAATTGCAGGGTTTATGGAGTGGTAGGGATTGCTTGTGGTACAGCCTATCAATGTGATAGTATTCTTTTCTATATGAGGGAGAAGGAAGTCCTGTTTGGCTTTATCGAGCCGGTGAACTTCGTCCAGAATAAGCACCATCCCTCCGTGCATTTTCGCCTCTTCTACAGCTACTTCCATGTCCTTCTTCTTATCCGTCACCGCATTCAATATTTTATAGGGAAGAGACAAGCTCTTGGCAAGAGCTGTAGCGAGAGAAGTTTTTCCGGTGCCGGGCGGACCGTACAGAATCATTGACAGAAGTCTTCCGGAATCGATCATTCGCCGTAACGTTTTCCCTTCGCTCACGAGATGTGATTGGCCGATAATGTCTTCTATGTGTGCAGGTCTCATTCGAAATGCCAGTGGTTGTTGACTCATTATGTCCTCCTTGGTGTAGGTAATATACGATAATCGTAGAGTTTGTACAGAAAAAATGCAAGCACTCCACCCTTCATGGTATAATGGCGTGTGGTAAAATAGGGAGAAGGATTAATTATGCGGAAAACTATGGACAATAAAAAGTTACGATGGTCTTTTTTCACCATCGGTCTCATTATTCTGGCGTTCGGAATTTCTCTTACAATCCAGGGCCGGGCTCTTGGTATCGGCCCGTGGGACGTGTTCCATTACGGATTGTACGAGCAGCTCGGACTTACGATAGGATCGTGGTCGATAATCGCGGGGATAACTATCGTAGTCGCCACCTCCATTTTTTACAGGCAGTTGCCGAAACTCGGGACTATTTTAAATATGATTCTGATTGGCGTATTCATAGATATATTTAACTGGATGCTTGTAGAACCCGAGACACTTGCAATGCAGATCACCGTTTTCGCGCTCGGAACGCTGATTATGGCGTTCGGGATAGGAATCTATGTAGCTCCTGATCTAGGTGCGGGTCCGAGGGACAGCTTTATGCTGATGCTTTCCGATGTGCTTGGCTGGAAGATCTCCACCTCCAGAAACGTGATGGAAGTATCCGTGGCGGTCCTCGGATGGCTGCTGCAGGGACCGGTAGGTGTAGGGACAGTATTTATAGCACTTATGCTCGGTACAATGGTAGGATACAGCCTGCCTATGGCGAAACGTTTGTTGAAGTTTTTTATGAAGAAGGGTGAGAAGAATGAAAATATCGACCAAAGGACGTTATGGTCTTACGATAATGATTGAACTGGCCAGAAAATACGGGGAAGGTCCCGTGTCTCTCAAGCAGATTGCGAGAGACAACGACTTATCCGAACATTACCTTGAACAACTTATCGCTCCTCTCAGAAACGCCAGCCTCGTGAAAAGCGTACGCGGTGCTTATGGGGGCTATATGCTTAAGGATCGTCCCGACGAAATTACGGCAGGAGATGTGATCAGAGTTCTGGAAGGACCGATCACCCCTGTTGAAGGAATCGAAGAAGAGGAACCGGCAAAACAGGCGCTGTGGCTGCGGATCAGGGATGCGGTCAGGGAAGTGCTTGACACGACTACTCTGGAAGATTTGAAGAATCATACCGGAGAACAGACACAGGATGAGTTTATGTTCTACATTTAAGACCAGGAGGAAATCAGTTATGGAAGCAATTTATCTCGATCATGCTGCCACGACGCCAGTACACGACGAAGTGATTGAAGCTATGGTACCTGTTTACCGGGAAGTATACGGAAACCCCTCCAGCATCCACCAGTATGGAAGAAAAGCACGGCAGGTGCTGGACGAAGCGAGACGGAAGGTGGCTGCCTCTATCGGAGCCGGGGAAAAAGAAATCATTTTCACAAGCGGTGGAACGGAAGCTGATAACCTTGCGATTTTCGGTGTGACCGAAGAATTGGGTGAAGGTCACGTCGTTACCACCTCCATCGAACATCACGCTGTGCTCCACGCCGTGGCTGCTTTGGAAAAACAGGGGTTTGACGTGACGTACGTCGCTCCGGAACCGGACGGAGCGGTAACGGCCGAAGCTGTTAAAGAAGCACTCCGCGAGGATACAGTGCTTGTTTCTGTTATGATGGTGAATAATGAAACAGGGGTGCGGCAGCCCGTGGAAGAGATCGGAGAAGCTTTGAAAAATCATCCGGCCTATTTTCATTCGGACGCAGTTCAGGCTCTTGGAATCGAGAACATTGATGTAAGGGAGACGGCTGTGGACCTGCTTGCATTTTCCGGCCATAAGATTAATGGACCGAAGGGCATCGGCTTTCTTTTCGCCCGGGAAGGTGTACCTCTCACTCCGATGACTTACGGAGGGGAACAGGAACGGAAACGTCGGGCCGGTACGGAAAACGTTCAGGCTGTGAAAGGTCTTGAAAAAGCGATGGAAATGATGGAAGAGAATCGGGAAGAGCATGTAGCGCAGTACGAAAACTACAAAAAATCGTTCCTGTCGGTCCTTGAAGAGGAAGAAGTGTCGTTCGAGGTGAACGGACAGAATACGACAGCTGCCATCGTCAATATCAGTTTTCATAATATGGACGTAGAGACGATGCTTACGAATTTTGATCTGGAAAAAGTAGCCGCTTCAAGCGGAAGCGCATGTACTGCCGGTTCTTTTGAACCTTCCCACGTTTTGAGCGCTATGTTTCCTGATGATCCGGAACGTATGAGAAATTCCATACGCTTCAGTTTCGGAGCAGCGAACAACGAGACGAACGTAAAAGAAGCTGCTCGACGGGTGGCTTCCATTTACAGAAGATTAAACAAATAGGAGGGATCCTTAATGAAAGAACCGAAAGACACACGGGTGGTTGTCGGAATGAGTGGCGGGGTCGATTCATCCGTGGCTGCTCTTCTTTTGAAAGAGCAGGGGTATGACGTTGTGGGCATTTTTATGAAAAACTGGGACGACACGGACGAAAACGGCGTGTGTACCGCTACGGAAGACTATGAAGACGTCATCCGTGTCTGTAACCAGCTTGATATCCCTTATTATGCAGTGAATTTTGAGAAACAGTACTGGGATAAAGTATTCACGTATTTTCTTGATGAATACAAAGCCGGACGGACACCGAACCCGGATGTAATGTGTAACAAAGAAATTAAATTCAAAGCTTTTCTCGACCATGCTCTCTCTCTTGGAGCCGATTATCTGGCTACCGGTCACTATGCACGTGTCCGGGAGCGGGACGGACGAGTGGAAATGCTGCGGGGCGTGGATGAGAACAAAGACCAGACGTATTTCCTGAACCAGCTGGACCAGGAAGCTCTGACTAAAGTTATGTTCCCGCTCGGAGATATACCGAAGCCGGAGGTGCGGGAAATCGCCCTCGAAAACGGACTCGCAACGGCCAAAAAGAAAGACTCGACGGGCATCTGTTTCATTGGAGAACGGAATTTCAAGGAATTTCTGAGCGAGTATCTGCCTGCCCAACCCGGTAAAATGGAGACGTTGGAAGGGGAAACTAAGGGTGAGCACGACGGTCTTATGTATTATACGCTCGGACAGCGTCAGGGTCTCGGCATCGGCGGTGCGGGTGATCCGTGGTTCGTCGTCGGCAAAAACGTAAGCGAAAATATTCTCTACGTCGGTCAGGGCTTTGACCACGAAGCGCTTTATTCCGATTCTTTAATTGCTGTGGATATGAACTGGACGGATAATCGCGTGCCCGAAGATTCATTCGAGTGTACAGCCAAGTTCCGATATCGTCAGAAAGACTCCAAAGTCACCGTCCATCCTTTGACGGACAACCGGATCAAAGTTGTGTTCCATGAACGGGAACGCGCTATCACACCGGGCCAGGCAGTTGTTCTGTACGATAACGAAGTGTGTCTCGGAGGAGCCACGATCGATGAAGTCGAAAAGAACGAGGAACCGATGCAACACGTCGGTTAATAGAGGGAAGCCATGTAGTTATACGGCATGGCTTTTTTCCTACATAAAAGAAAGGGGTATCGGCATGGATAAACTGCAACAGGGCATCGACCGGATGCAGGAACAGAAATTTGAGGAAGCTGCGAAATTGTTTACGGATGTTATTGAGGAGAATCCCGGGGAGCCGCTCGGCTATATAAACTTCGGAAATCTGCTTTTGCATATGCAGGAATACGAAAGGGCAGAAAGGTTTTTTGAACGTGCGATTTCGCTGGATGATACTGCAGCCACCGCTTATTACGGTCTCGGTAATGTGTATTATGAACAGGATAGTTTTACGAAAGCCCAGAATCAATTCCTGCAGGCGATCGAAAAAGGGCTGGATGAAGCGGACGTTTATTTTCTGCTCGGAATGAGTCTCGTTCAGCAGGATTATCACAAGCTGGCTCTTCCCTATCTGTCCCGGGCAGCCGAAATAGATCCGAACGATGTGGACATTCAGTTTCAGTTCGGCCTCTGTCTTGCACAGAATGAACAATTCGATGAAGCGGAACGGGTGTTAAAGGCGCTTCTTGATATAGTTCCGGAACATGCGGATGCCTTCTACAACCTCGGCGTGATCTGCATTTATAAAGAAGAAGCCGAAGCAGCCCTCGATTATTTCAATGAAGCACTGAAGGTGCAGAGTGATCATATGCTCGCTGCCCATGCAAAAGGGGAAGTCGAAAAAGCACTGAATGGGAAATAAGGAGCCGGGTGATGGATAATCAGCAATCGATCGAACAGGAAAAGAGACCGTATGTAAAAGCGGAACTGAAGCGGATGATTTTTCATAAAGAAGAAGAGGCATTTTCGATAGCTTCCGTGAAAGTACTGGAAACGACCGAAAATCTAAAAACGGAAGAACTGATTGTCAAAGGGCATTTCACTCCTCTTGAGGAAGGGGAAACCTATATATTCCACGGGTACTTCGAACATCATAAAAAATTCGGGGAACAATATGTAGTGGAGGAGTATCGCAGACTTCTCCCGGAGACGAAGGATGGACTGATCGCCTACCTTTCCAGCGAACTGTTTGACGGTGTCGGGAAGAAGACGGCCGAGAGAATTGTAGAGACTCTCGGGGAAAATGCAGTACCGAGAATTCTCTCCGACAAACAGGTCCTCGATCAGGTGCCGAAGATGTCGGCGAAGATAAAAGATAAGCTTTATTATTCTCTCACGGAGCATCAGGGGTTCGAACGGGTAATGGTAGAGCTTACGAAGCACGGTCTCGGCCTCAAAACGATACAGAAGATTTACGGTGCGTTCGGGGATAAAACGCTTGATATTCTGGAAGAGGACCCTTACCAGTTCGTCTTCACCGTCGAAGGCTTCGGTTTCCACAGAGCAGATGAGCTGGCAAGACACAGGAACCTGACCCATGATCATCCTACCCGTATCAGGGCCGGATGCCTGTATACTCTTCACCAGAACCTCCAGGCCGGTCACATTTATTTGCCGCTTGAAACGTGTCTTCTCGAGATGGAGCAGCTGCTCCATCATCCCGGGGAGTCGCCGCTTACGTATGAACAGCTTTCCGGGGAGGTGATTCACCTCGGGGAAGAAAAATATGTATACATTGAAGAGGATCGTATTTACCTCCCGACCCTTTATTTTGCAGAAAATGGTTTCGTTACACAGGTGGAGCGCATTCTCTCCGGAGAGATGGAGGTCGACTTCACCCAGGCCGAATTGTTGAAAGTTATCGGTTCCATTGAAGAGGAAGAGACGATGAGTTACGGAAAAGAACAGTTCGAAGCTATTGAGACAGCGCTAAAAAAGAAAATGATGGTAATCACCGGTGGTCCGGGGACGGGAAAAACGACCGTAATCAAAGGCCTGTTACATGCGTACTCCAAACTTGAAGACTGCTCTCTCGACCCGAAAGACTATACGAAAGATGTGCCTTTCCCTTTTGTGCTCGCAGCTCCTACCGGCCGGGCGGCTAAAAGAATGAATGAGTCTACAGGTCTTCCTGCGAGTACTATTCACCGGCTTCTCGGCTGGGACGGCCATCAGACGTTCGAAAAAGACAGTACTAATCAGATCGAAGGAAAGATTTTGATCATTGATGAATTCTCTATGGTGGATATGTGGCTGTCCAATCAGTTATTCCGTGCGATTCCTTCCGACATGCAGGTAGTGGTCGTTGGGGATGAGGACCAATTGCCTTCGGTCGGGCCGGGGCAGGTGCTCGCCGACCTGATAGCTTCCGATGTCATTCCGCTGATACAGCTGATTGAAGTGTATCGGCAGAAAGAAGGTTCGAAGATTATCCACCTTGCTCACGCAATAAAAAATGATACGTGTACGCTTGATATGCTGAAGAAAGAGCAGGATTTTAATTTTATCCACGCTCCCGACAGCCGCCTGAACGAAGTAGTGACCAACATCGTGGCGAAAGCGTATGAGAAATCTATCGATATGAAAGATATCCAGGTTCTTGCTCCCATGTACCGATCGGAAACGGGTATTCATGAAATCAACCGTTCTTTACAGAACAGAGTGAATCCCGGAAGTAAAAACAAACGAGAAATAGAGTGGAAAGGAAACATTTTCCGAAAAGGGGATAAAGTCATCCAGCTTGTAAACCAGCCGGAAGAGGGAGTCTTCAATGGAGATATAGGGGAAGTGGCCGCCATTTTCCGTGCGGAGGAAAACATCGATCACGTTGAACAGGTGGTAGTAGAGTTCGATACGAAAGAAGTGACGTATGCCAAAAAAGAACTCTCCAACATTATGCTTGCCTACTGCACTTCTATCCATAAGTCCCAGGGCAGTGAATTCTCGATAGTGGTTCTTCCGGTCACCTATCAGTACAACCGTATGCTGAAGAAGAATCTTCTTTATACGGCGGTGACCCGTGCTAAGCAGTCGCTGATTCTTTGTGGTGACCCGCAGGCGTTCATCAAGGGCATACGGACAAAGGATACCAATCAGAGATATACGTATCTTCAGGAGAAATTGAAAAAAGAGACGGATTTTACTTACGATGAAGATGAAGAGGATGAGGCTCTTTCTCCATATGATTTCATGTAAAGAGCCGGTTTCTTTTAGAACCGTTGACACGGGAATATCCGTTGCTTATAATTTAATTTAGATATTAAGACTAATGCGAAGATGGGAAGAAGTACGTATATCGGTCATCCAGAGAGGTGCCCCCAGAGGCTGGAAGGGGTGTTATGTAACTGAATGCGGAAAGCTCTCCCGGAGTGCGGGTTAATCCCCGACGGCTTTATGGACGCCGTTACAGGTCCACTAAGTGATGGTTTATCCATAACCAGGGTGGTACCGCGGTCATAGCCGTCCCTCAGAATATTTCTGAGGGATTTTTTTATTAGAGAGATCAGGAAGGTGAATATTACCTTCTGACGTTGAGTTTATTAAAAGGAAAAAAGGAGTGGCACACGTATGAAAAATTTATCATCAGTAGAAGTCAGGCAAATGTTCATCGATTTTTTTAAAGAGAAAGGGCATGGGGTAGAACCGAGCGCCTCCCTTATTCCTCACGAAGATCCGACGCTTCTCTGGATCAACAGCGGAGTAGCTACATTGAAGAAATATTTCGATGGACGTGTCGTGCCCGAAAATCCGAGAATAGTGAACGTGCAGAAGTCGATCAGAACCAATGACATTGAAAACGTTGGCTTCACCGCGAGACACCACACATTTTTTGAAATGCTGGGTAATTTTTCCATCGGCGATTATTTCAAAAAAGAAGCGATTGAATGGGGATGGGAATTTCTTACCAGTGACAAGTGGATAGGATTCGATGAAAACAAACTTTCTGTAACTGTTCACCCTCAGGATGACGAAGCGTACAACATCTGGAAAGATAAAATCGGATTGCCTGAAGAAAGAATCATCAGAATCGAAGAAAACTTCTGGGACATCGGAGAAGGACCGAGTGGCCCGAACACAGAGATCTTCTATGATCGCGGGGAAAGCTTCGGGAATAACCTGGCAGACCCGGAACTTTATCCGGGAGGAGAGAATGAACGGTACCTTGAAATATGGAACCTCGTGTTTTCCCAGTTCAATCACAACCCGGATAATACGTACACTCCACTGCCGAAGAAGAATATTGATACCGGCATGGGACTCGAACGGATCGTTTCGGTCGTCCAGGGCACGCGGACGAACTTCGAGACGGATCTCTTCCTTCCGCTGATCAAGCATACTGAAGAGATCTCAGGTCGTTCCTATGATGAAAATGAAACGACGGATGCGGCTTTTAAAGTAATCGCCGACCATATTCGTACGGTAGCTTTTTCTATCGGAGACGGTGCTCTTCCTTCCAATGAAGGCCGGGGGTACGTATTAAGGAGACTGCTGCGGCGCGCTGTCCGATTTGCAAAACAGCTGGGCATCGATGAGCCGTTTCTTTATAAACTCGTTCCTGCAGTTGCCGGCATCATGGAAGATTTCTATCCGGAAGTGAAGAACAAAGAGAACTTTATCCAGACGGTCATTAAATCGGAAGAACAGCGGTTCCACGAAACTTTAAATGAAGGTCTCGATATCCTTTCTTCGATCATGAAGAGGGAAGCGGAAAAGGGGAGTCAGGTATTCCCTGGCGAGGATGTATTTCTGCTTTATGACACATATGGATTTCCTAAAGAGCTGACGGTGGAATACGTTGAAGTGGAAGGCTTCACCGCAGATGAAGAAGGTTTCCGGAAAGAGATGGAAAACCAGAGGGAGCGCGCCAGAAGCGCCCGTCAGAAAACGGATTCCATGCAGATCCAGAACAGTGTCCTTGGTGATATCCACACGGAGAGTAAGTTTGTGGGGTATGATCTGCTCGAAACGGAAAGTGTAGTGACGACCATAGTGAAAGAAGGAGCCATCGCGGAAAAAGCGGAAAAGGGAGAAACGGTGTACCTGATGCTTGATCGTACTCCCTTCTATGCGGAAAGCGGAGGCCAGATCGCTGACAGAGGTTTCCTATCGACTGAGGAGGCCACTCTTGAAGTGACGGACGTACAAAATGCGCCGAATAATCAGAATCTGCATGAAGTTACAGTGAAAGAGGGGTCGATCGGTCAGGGAGAAGAAGTCCGGGCCACAGTGGACAGGAGCTCGAGGTCTTTCATTGTCAAAAACCATACGGCTACCCACCTTCTGCATCAGGCTCTCAAAGATATATTGGGTGAGCACGTGAATCAGGCCGGATCTCTCGTTGAGAGCGAGCGGCTGCGATTCGACTTTTCCCATTTCGGAGCTGTTACTGAGGATGAGTTAAAAGAAATAGAAAATGCAGTAAATGAGAAAATATGGCAGGCTCTTCCGGTTTCGGTCGATTACAAGACTCTCGAAGAAGCAAAACGTGAAGGCGCTATGGCGCTTTTTGGTGAGAAATATGGAGAGGAAGTACGAGTCATCAGTATCAGCGACTACAGCCTTGAGCTTTGTGGCGGCTGTCACGTAGCAAATACTTCTGAAATCGGTGTGTTTAAGATCCAGTCCGAAACGGGAATCGGAGCAGGTACAAGACGTATTGAAGCTCTGACATCAAAAGCTGCGTATGAATTGACGAATGAACGGGAGGCCGTATTGCGTGAGTCAGGAGAACTTCTTAAAGCACGTATGGAGCAGGTGCCGGAAAGAATTCAGACCCTCCATCAGGAAATCAGGGAGATGAAGAAAGAAAACGAATCGTTGACTTCCAGATTATCGAACCTCGAAGCTTCCTCCATTCTCGATGAATTTAAAGAAGTGAACGGAGTGAATGTTCTTGCCAAACAGGTGGAGGCCAAAGACATGAACGCTTTACGCGCAATGATGGACGACTTGAAACAGAAGGTTTCATCAGGGATAATATTGCTTGCCACCCCTTCGGGTAATAAAGTTCAGCTCACAGCCGGAGTTTCCAAAGATCTGGTGGAAAAAGGTTACCATGCAGGAAATCTCGTCAAAGGTGCCGCTTCCCGCTGTGGCGGAGGCGGAGGTGGACGCCCGGATATGGCGCAGGCAGGCGGGAAGGATACTTCCAGAATCTCGGAAGCTCTCGACTATGCCTATGATTACGTATCCGGGACTGTCTGATTTTTATTCTTCGTTAAATAGTATATAATGGAGGGTAACTAAACGTGCGAGGTGATGAAGATGAGTTCAATGGATAAGACTATGAAGTTCAATTCCCCGGAAGATCCTGAAAACAGGGAGATAGAATCGATTTTAATGAACGTTTACGATGCGCTTCAGGAAAAAGGGTATAACCCGATTAATCAGATTGTCGGTTATCTTCTTTCAGGTGATCCGGCTTATATCCCTCGTCACCGGGAAGCGCGCAATCTGATCAGAAACGTGGAGCGGGATGAATTGATCGAAGAGCTGGTGAAATCGTACCTGAATAAACAAAAAGAGGGTAAGGAATGAAGAAACTGGGACTGGACGTCGGGGAAAAAACGATAGGTGTAGCTGTCTCCGATGCTCTGGGGATGACAGCGCAGGGAATCAAAACGATTCACTGGGATGAAGATGATTATTCGACTGCGAGGCAAGCTCTGACGCCGATCATCGAACGGGAAATGATTACCGAAGCAGTAGTCGGATATCCTAAAAACATGAACGGGTCTATCGGACCGAGGGCTGAGCAGAGCGAGCGGTTTGCGAATTGGCTTGAAAAGAACTTCGAAATTCCTGTACACCTGTGGGATGAGAGATTGACTACGATGGCAGCTGAACGCGTGCTGTTAGAAGCCGATGTAAGTCGGAAAAAGCGTAAGAAAGTAGTGGACAAAATGGCAGCTGTAATGATCCTTCAGGGATATCTGGATGCCCCAAAATAAGGAGGATGAATATCATGGCACTGGAAAAAGAAGAAAAAATTGTAATACCTGATGAAAACGGAGAGGAGCACCTTTTTGAAGTATTGTTCACGTTCGATGTCGACAAAACGGAACAATCGTATATCGCAGTTGTGCCCGCCGAGCAGAAAGATAATGAAGAGGTGGAAGTTTTCGCCTTCCGTTATGAAGAAAAGGAAGACGATGATGAGAATCTTTCCCTCTATCAGATTGAATCCGACGAGGAATGGGAAATGGTCGAAGAAATGCTGAACACCCTTTCTGACGAAGATTTGACTTAAGTTAACTCCCGGTTTGAAACCGGGAGTTTTTCCTTTAAATACAACTGTTCTGCATTAAACGGAATACATAGCATTCATGAGGGGCAAGTGGAACCGCTTGTTGAAAAAGTGAAGAATTTCGACACAATCCTCTGAATTATAGTATAATAAACCCGGTGAAGGAGGATGTGACGTGTCGGATTCCAAGTTCAATGAAGAATACGAAAAGAATAAGAAAAACCGCACCGAAGAAGCCGGTAAAGTCCGGAAAATTGTAGCATCTGTGCTGATTGTTATAACAATCGTGCTTATCGTTGGTGTGGTGGGCGGGTATTTCTACGTCTCGAGTGCTTTAAAACCTGTGGACGAAAATGATGAAGAACCCGTGAACGTAGAGATTCCCAGTGGCTCCACCAATTCTGAGATAGCTGCGATTCTTGAGGACAAAGGAGTTATATCGAATTCAACCATCTTCAGATTTTATACGAAGTTCAAAAATGAGACGGGCTTCCAGGCCGGGTCCTACGAATTTACGCCCGCGATGAAGACGGATAGTATTATAGATTCACTTCAGTCCGGAAAAGTCGTTAAGGAACCCAAAAAACGGGTCACTATTCCGGAAGGGCAGACAGTGGAACAGATAGCGGAGATCTACGCCGGTGAATTTTCATTTTCCAAAAAGGAATTTATGGACAAGATGAAGGATACCGACTACATCTCGAGCTTGAGAGAGAAGTATCCGGAACTGTTGAGCGAAGCTATTATGCAGGAAGAGATACGTTATCCGCTCGAAGGATATCTGTTCGCAGCCACCTATTCCTTTTACAAAAAGGAGGTGGGCATCGAAAAGATCATAGAGAAAATGGTGTCGAAAACATCTTCGGTCGTTATTCCTTACAAAGAACAAGTGAAGGAACAGGGCCTCAACATTCATGAAGCGGTAACGATGGCCTCGCTGCTTGAAAATGAAGCAAGAACAGCTGAAAGCCGCAGGGAAATCTCCGGAGTGTTCTATAATCGTCTGGAAGAAGATATGCGCCTTCAGACGGACCCTACTGTTGCTTATGCACACGGGGAGCACCTGGAACGTACGAAATATGATGATCTGGAGATCGAGTCTCCCTTTAACACCTATCATATAAGCGGGCTTCCTATCGGACCGATTTCCAATTTCAATGAGAACTCCATGGAAGCTGTGGCAAGTCCTATTAATTCTGAATACTTGTACTTCCTTGCGGATGGAGAAGGTAATATCCACTATTCGAAAACGCTGAAGGAACACAATAAGAAAAAGGAAAAATATATCTCCGGTAATTGAATAGGGAAAGCGGGAATAACCCTCGCTTTCCTTAATTTTTTTATGTTAGAATAATTAAGTTGTGAACGGAATCTTATAAAGGAAGATGTCTATGAATAATGATAACGAATATATCAGGGGCCTCCTTCCTGATTCGGAAGGGCATATACGTGAAATGGAAGAATATGCAGCAGAAAATCACGTACCTATAATGGAGAAAGACTCCATCCATTTTCTCAGGCAGATGATACGTCTTCAAAAACCCTCAGTCATTCTGGAAATCGGGACTGCAATCGGTTATTCTGCTATTCAGATGGCCGAAGCATTTCCGGGGGTGCGTGTCGTATCAGTAGAAAGAGATGCCGGACGGTATGAAGAGGCGATGGAAAACAGGAAAAAATCCCCCTGTGGAGCTGACCTCATTCTTTACCATGGAGACGCTCTTGAAATGAAAGATGTTGTACAGAAGGAAGGGCCGTTTGATCTTTTATTCATCGATGCAGCGAAAGGGCAGTACAAACGGTTTTTTGAGCTATACACGCCTCTTTTGAGGGAGGAAGGGGTAATCGTCACCGACAACGTGTTATTCAAGGGGCTGGTGGCCGACCCGGATAATGCTGACAAAAGATTCGGAAAGATTGCCGGGAAAATCCGCAGCTTCAACGACTGGCTTATGCAGCTTGAAGATTACGAAACGTCCATCGTCCCTTCAGGAGACGGTGTGGCGATTACCACCCGAAAGCACAGAAGATCAATGAGGGGAGAAAATTTTTCAGATGAAAGATAAACCGATTGTAATAGGAGTAGCCGGTGGTTCCGGTTCCGGAAAAACGAGCGTGACAAAGTCGATCATTCAGCAGTTTACGGAACAGTCCATCTTGATGATAGAACAGGATTATTACTATAAGGACCAGTCCCATCTCCCTTTTGAAGAGAGATTGAATACGAACTATGACCACCCTCTTGCTTTTGACAACGATCTTTTAATCGAGCATATCAATAAACTGATCAAGCGGGAACAGATTGAGAAACCGGTCTACGATTATAAAATGCACACGCGCTCCGAAGAAACGGTGCAGGTGGAAGCGAGAGACGTAATTATCCTCGAAGGTATTCTGATTCTCGAGGATGAAAAACTTCGTGATCTTATGGATATCAAGGTCTTCGTAGATACTGACGCGGACGTCCGCATTATACGAAGAATGCTCCGTGACATCAATGAGCGGGGGAGGACGCTTGACTCTGTCATAGAGCAGTATACAAACGTCGTGCGTCCCATGCACCTGCAATTTGTGGAGCCGACGAAACGCTATGCGGACATCATTATACCGGAAGGCGGACAGAATCATGTCGCTATTGATATTATGGCTACGAAGATCCATACTATTCTGAGAGAGCGGGGCCTCATTCCGGACAGCCTTTGATACGGGAAATTATTTGACTGTTTTTCATAATTTGGTAAAGTATAGAGAGATTGTTATGAATAGTGGAGCAGTTCATTAAGGAGTGTAAAAAATGGCAGAAGAAAAAAGCTTTTATATGACAGAAGAAGGTAAAAAGAATTTAGAAAGTGAACTTCATGAATTGAAGACAGAGAAACGTAAGGAAGTAGTGGAACGTATAAAAACAGCGAGAGATTTCGGAGATCTTTCCGAGAACTCTGAATATGATGCTGCTAAAGATGAACAGGCTTTCGTGGAAAGCCGCATTCAGCAGATAGAAAATATGATCAGAAATGCAGTTATCATTGAAAATACGTCCGATAATCCGGATGTCGTGACTCTCGGTAAAAGCGTCACATTTCAGGAACTTCCTGAAGGAGACGAAGAGAAGTATACAATAGTCGGTAGTGCCGAAGCCGATCCTTTCGAAGGTAAAATCTCCAACGAATCCCCGATGGCGCAAAGTCTGCTTGGCAAAGAAATAGGGGATAAAGTCACGGTACAGACTCCGGCAGGCGATTTGAAAGTTAAAATTATATCGGTCTCATAAGCAGGAATACATTTCCTGCTTTTTTGCTATATTCATCTTTTTTCAATACGTAGTATAATACATATGTGAAGGAGGATTTCTTACATGAGTGAATCGAAAAACAATTCCAGACAGGAACGGATGAAAGAAAAAAGAAAAAAGAAAACGGTAGTTTCGGCAGCGATTGTATTAGTGGCCGTGCTCCTGTTGTTCTGGGTGGCAGGCAGTCTGACTGGAGGAAATGAACAGCAGGCGGGTGATCAGTCTGCTTCCGGAACGGAAGAAACGCAGTCCGGAAACGAGAGTTCGGGCAGTGAAAATGAGTCTGAAGGCGAGAGTTCACAAAATGAGTCTTCCACCGACAAAGATTCTTCCGGAGAGAATGAATCTTCCTCAGATAAAGACTCTTCCGAAGAGAATGAATCTTCCTCAGATAAAGACTCTTCCGAAGACGAGAAGAGTTCAGGCGAGGGAAGTTCTTCAGACGAAGAAAAGACTTCCGGTGATGAATCGGATAAAGATGCATCCTCTGAGGAAGAGCAGAAGGAAAACAGTGAGGAAGACGGACAGTTCGATGTTGTAGAAACGGAACAGGATACTTCAGGGTCTCACAGAGTCACTTACGATCGCGGCTCACAGGACTGGAATGAGATTTTGCAGGCAGCCGCTAATGCTACCGGTTTGAACCAGAGCGACATGATTGCCTGGAGAGTCGAAAACGGCGGTGGTCCTCAACTGGTGAATACCGTTGTTTCGGACAGTCAGCAGAATAGTGTTTACCGTGTGCTCATCGAATGGCAGGAGGGGCAAGGGTACAAGCCTATTGAAAAAGAAGTTTTAGAGAATAACCCATACGATTGATGGAATAAAGGAGCTTTTGGATGAGTGTAGGTATAATTGGAGCGATGGATCAGGAAATAAAGCATTTGAAAGAAGCGATGGAAGTAGAAGAGGAACGTACAGTAGCAGGACAGGTTTTTACGAAGGGACGATTAAATGGAAAAAGTGTAGTACTGTTATTATCAGGTATAGGGAAAGTGAACGCCGCCATGTCCACCACCATTCTGCATGAAGAGTTTGACATAGACTACTGCATCAATACAGGTTCTGCAGGCGGATTTGATTATGAACTGGAAACGGGAGATATAGTCATTTCAGAGACCGTTCTGCATCACGACGTGGATGCTACGGCATTCGATTACGTTCACGGTCAGGTCCCCGGGATGCCGGCTGTATACCCTGCCGATAAGCAACTTGCTTTTGATGCCCTGCGTCAGCTTAAAGAAATGGGGCTGAACGGAAAGCTGGGGGTCATTGCTTCCGGAGATACGTTTATGCAGGAAGAAGTGAGAATCAACGAAGTGAGGGGTCGTTTCCCCGATCTTATTGCTGTCGAGATGGAAGCTGCTGCAGTGGCGCAGGTATGTTACAGATACAGTACTCCATTCGTCGTCATTCGCGCTTTGTCCGACGTGGCAGGAAAAGAATCGTCTGTATCCTTTCAGAAATTTCTCGATCAGGCTGCGAAAAATTCCACTGATTTAATCAAAGCCCTCATATAGTCAGAAGAAAACCCGGAGAAGGGAGGATGCGTGTTGCATCTTCTCTGCTCCGGGTTTTGTATGGATTAAAGGCTCTACAATATTTGTTGGGGTATCAGAAAAATTTAGCATAAAAAAACACACAAGCTCCTTTATCTTTTACACTTGAATTGTCCAGACCCAAGAAAAAGATAGGAGTTGTGTGTATATATGCATTCTACCATGGTGATTCCAGGATTTGAAGGTGTGGAAGTAAGGAAGACGGAGGAGCGGGACGGGTGTTTGTACCTTCATGTACAGATGCCGAAGAAAACCCACACTTGTCCTTCCTGTCAGGCTAGAACCCGTCGGGTTCATGACTACCGGGTGCAGAAGGTCCAACATCTCAAATGGTTTGAACGCCTGACTCACCTGTTCTACCGTAAACGAAGATATGCCTGCGCATGCGGGAAAAAGTTCGCAGAACAGAATTCTCTGGTCGAGCGTTACCAGCGCCATTCGAAAGAATGGAATCAGGCCTTCGGCTTCCGGCTCATTCACGGAAAGAACTTCAAAGATACGGCTCGTCAGTTTTATACATCTCCGACCACAGCGGTGCGCCGTTTTGATCGTGTATCGGCTTCTCATTTGAAAGAGGTGAAAGAACTCCCGCGCGTCATCGCCATTGATGAATACAAGGGGGATACGGATTAGGGCACGTATCAGGTGATTATTGCCAATGCGGAGACCGGCGAACCTATTGATATCTTGCCGGACCGGTCCTCCCGGACGGTGAAAGAGTACCTGTCGAAGAAAACATCGCATGTGGAATGCGTCGTCATGGATATGAGTCACACCTTTAAAGCAGCTGTGAATAAAGCGTTGAATCATCCGATTATTATCGCTGATCGCTTTCACTTCTGCCGGTATATCCATTGGGCCGTGGACCGGGTTAGGAAACGAGTCCAGAAGGAATTTCATGACTACGACCGGAGGAAGTGTAAAAGGATGAGACACATCTTCCATAAACCTTACGAACTCCTGTCCGATAAGCAACGATGGTACCTGGAAAGGTACCTGGACCTGTCTTCAGAATTGAAGGTGGCTTATGATTTGAAGGAAGCGTATAAGAAGTGGCTGGAGATAGCGAAGCAGGAGGGACAAGAGAGGATGAAACAGGTCCGGGAGCGATTGTACGCCTTTTATGATCTTGTGACTTCTTCCGGGATGAACGAATTCATCTCCGCCATCCGTACGTTCCAGAACTGGCAGGCAGAAATCATGAACAGTTTCCTCTTTGATTACAGTAATGGCTTCGTGGAAGGGTTGAACAACCAGACGAAAGTATTGAAACGGAATGCCTTCGGCTTTCGCCGGCACGACCGGTTACGGTCCCGCATTCTGATGCATCACCAATTCAAGCACGTAGGTAAAAACATAGGATAAAGGGGCGGAGGAAAAGATCCTCCACCCCAACATTTGAAATAGAACCGGATTAAATAAATTCCTATCCTTAGGAAAAAACAGACGGATTACTCTTCAAAAGTTTCTTTGTAGTCATCCTGGACCGCTTCTTCAGAAAGAGGGATACCGCTTTTATAGGCGGCACGACCGATCATATGAGCGGAGACGGGCGCCGTAATGAGAACGAACAGAATACCGAGCAGAAGTTTTCCGCTGACGATGCCATGTTCGTTAAGCATGAAAAGAAAAGCCCCCAGCATAAGGCCGGCCACACCGAGAGTTGAACTCTTGGTGGCAGCGTGCAGACGTAAATATACGTTTTTGAATCTTACTACTCCCAAAGCACCGGAAAACACGAAAAATGTACCGGAAAGCAGGAAAAAAATGATCAGAATGTCTATCAGTAAATTAATTATCGTCCCGTTCAATAATAACACCCTTTTCTATGAATTTCGCCAGGGCGATCGTTCCTATGAAAAGAAGTATCCCGATTAACAGGACAACGTCGTTCAGTTTTGTCGTAACGAGAAGGATGGTGACCAGCCCGGCCAGTGCCATCAGAGTAATGCCCATTACGTCGAGGGCGACGGCCCGGTCAGGATTGGTAGGACCTTTGATTACCCGGTAAAGCAACATGAAAATAGATATCCCGACGCCGATGATAGCCACCTGGGTCGAGATTTCCATGATGGTCCGGGTCACACTCAATGCAGTTTCCATCAGCGGGTCACCTCCATTATCGCTTTTTCAAAAGTGTCTTTGATATCCGATATTGAGGTTTCAATATCAGGGATATCCATGGCGTGTATATATAACACGTCGTGATTATCACTTACTGCAAGCGACAGAGTTCCCGGGGTAAGAGAAATAAGATTAGCCAGAAGCGTTACCTCCCAATCGCTCTTAACCTCAAGAGGAAGGGCGAAAATACCCGGGCGGTTATCCAGTTCCTTTTTGTAGACGAATTCCACGATATCGATAGAGGACATAATGAGTTCCCTGATGAACAGCAGAATAAGCAGGCTCACTTTCCACACTCTGTTAAGGTAGAAAGGTCTTTTAACGAATCGCCTCATGATGAAGAGAAGGAAGATCCCTAAAATGTACCCGACCGCAAAGGTTGAGAAATTATATGTTTCACTCAGAAACATCCACATAACAGCGATAATAATATTTAAAACTATTTGAAATGGCATAGACGTTTACTCCTTAAGAACAGATTCAATGTATAATTCAGGGTCCATTACATACTCGGCGATGGAGGATACGGCAGGGTAAAACATTTCTGCACCGACACCGAGAAGGATGGAAAGGCTGAGCAGGATGCCGACCGGCCACGTCATGGCGGCCAGAGAAGGTTTCTGTTTCGGTAAATCCATTATATCAGCTTCTCCCCAGAATCCTCCAATGAATATTCGGATCATGGAAAACAGAATTCCAAGACTGGATATGAGCGCTACGATTACGATGAGGATCTCTTCCTGATTCAAACCTCCCTGGAGCAGCAGCAGCTTTCCTATGAAACCGCTGAAGGGCGGAATTCCGGCCAGAACCAGAGTAGAAAGAAAGAACATCCAGCCGAGCACCGGATAGTGGTGGATCAGCCCTCCCATTTTTTTCAGATCGGAAGTGCCGGCAGCATAAGTGACAGCACCGATAAGAAGGAATAAAACGGCTTTGATGATCATGTCGTGTACCAGATAGTAAATGGAACCTGCAATGGACGTCTCCGTGAAAATACCGATTCCCATAAGCATAAAACCGACAGCCGGAATAACGTTATAAGCTATGATCAGTTTTACGTTGTTCGTTGATAAAGCGCCTATCACCCCGAATATCATTGTAAACATCGCCAGGTATATGAAGAGGGTATGCGTTAAATCGACTTCGTAGTTGAAGATGAGCGTAAACGTACGAAGGATGGAGTATACCCCTACTTTGGTCAAAAGCGCTCCAAACAAAGCGGATACGACAGCATTAGGCACGGTATAGGAAGAAGGGAGCCAGTAATAGAGAGGGAAAACAGCTGCTTTTGTAGCAAAAACGAAAAACAGCAATATACCTATTACGGTAAGCACACCCTGCTGTTCGACCTCGCCCACTCTTTCGGCCGCCTGGGCCATGTTCACTGTACCGATAACGGAATAAAGGAACGATATAGTGGTTACAAAAAGCATGGAGGAGAAAAGGTTAATTAAAATATACTTCAGCGATTCCCTCAGCTGTGCTTTTCCGTTCCCGAGAACGATGAGCCCGTAGGAAGCCATGAGCAGTACTTCAAAGAACACGAACAGGTTGAAAAGGTCCCCGGTAAGGAAAGCACCGTTCACCCCTGCAATCAGCAGGAAGAAAAAGCTGTAAAAATAAAATTCCTCCTGGATCCTGGAAAGTGATTTAGGTGCATAGATGACAGCCGCCGTTGCTACCACTGCTGTAGTCATAGTCAGTAGAGCAGACAGAGGGTCAGCTACTATCACAATACCGAAAGGCGCTTCCCACCCTCCGACTTCAAGCACATAAGTACCCGATTCCTGGACACTCATAAAGATGAAAATAGTGAGCGCCAGATGGATAACAGTGGCTATGATTGAAAAAATTCTTGATGCTATCAGATTTTTATGAAAGAAAGCTACCAGTACCCCTGCCAGAAACGGCAGCAGTATAGGCAGTATAGCTAAATTACTCATAGTCGTTACCTCTCAGTTTTTCCATATTGTCCGTGTGGTTTATTTTGGATGCCCGATAAGCTAATACCAGCAGGAGGCTGGTGACACCGAAACTGATAACGATAGAAGTAAGAATCAGTGCCTGTGGAAGAGGGTCGGTGTAATTTTCCACTCCGTCGGTCAGAATAGGTGCAGCCCCATCTTTCAATTTACCCATGGTAAGGATGGTGAGGTGAGCCCCGTGTGAAATGAGTGCTGTTCCTATAACGATTCTCAGCAGTTGTTTTTGGAGGAGGTTGTACACGCCGGTCATAAACAGAAGACCGGCGAGGACGGACATCACTATTTCCATTCTTATTCCTCCTTCTTATTCTTGATTTTAATCAGGCTGTAAATAGCCATGGCTGCAAGGCCGAGGACGGTAATTTCGAAAATAGTATCCAGTCCACGCATGTCCACCAGGATGACGTTCACTATATTATCTCCGCCTCCGAGTTTATAGGAATTTTCAACGAAGTAACTGGAAATCGAATCAAACCATTTACTGCTGTGGGAAGAAATGGCCACAGTGGTTACGAGAAGTCCGAATCCTATGGAAATGATCCAGTTGGATATTTTGGCAGGTTTGGATTCCCCCCTGCTATTCAGGGAAGGAAGATGGTAGAACACCAGCAGGAACAGGGCTACTGTAACTGTTTCAATAATCAGTTGTGTAAGAGCAAGGTCAGGGGCCCGGTAAATAATGAACAGCATGGAAAGCCCGTAACCGACCACACCGAGTATCAAAATGGCCGCAATTCGATTGTTCGTAAATATTGTTCCTAAAGCAGCAATTGCCATAGTGACTGCTACGATAAGTTCAATTGTGGTAACTGATGCAAGTTGTGACGTATCTATCGCAAACCCGTCTGTAAGGAAGAAAAACGCGAAACTCACTAATATAATAGCTCCGAGTATAAGTTTCATATAAAGGGCAAGCGATCCGTTCATGTAGCCTCTCGTCAATTTCGACGAGAAGGATACGGACTTATCGACTGTGAAATCATATGCCTTATTCAGACTCAGTACGCCCGGAACATAGCTATAGACGGAACTCCACCGCGGGATGGTCAACGCCAGTATCGTTCCGAAAGCTACCACCGTCAAAGACATGATTAACGGAAGGTTGAAGCCGTGCCAGAAGTATATATCCTTGGAAGCATCGGCCCCGTAAACGGCCGTAGCCGCATGACTGATGAAAGGTTCATTGATGAAAGACGGGAATAGTCCGATAATCACTACGAGCAGCACCAGAATAGCAGGAGAAATAAGCATCCCTACAGGTGCTTCATGCGGTTTTTTCGGCAGTTTTCCAAGGTTCGCCCGTCCCCGGAACGTTCCGAAGAAAAAGTACATGGAATATACGAATGTAAAAATACTTCCAAAAACCGCCAGATAAGGAACGAGGCTTGCGACTATCGATGCAAAGTCTCCCTGCCCGCTCAGATCCAGCGATGATAAAAAGAACATTTCTTTACTGTAGAATCCGTTTAGAAACGGAAGCGGGAAGCCTGCCATCGAAAAAACGCCGAACATAGCCAGAGTCGCGGTCATCGGTAAGTAATTCATCAGACCGCCCAGCTTGCGGATATCCCGTGTTCCGGTTTCATGATCGACAATCCCCGCCACCATAAACAGACTTCCTTTAAAAGTAGCATGGTTTAAAATGTGGAACATGGCTGCAAATACAGCGGCCTTCGTACCAAATCCTAACATAGCCATAATCATACCAAGCTGACTGATGGTAGAGAAAGCCAGAATCCCTTTCAAATCTGTCTGTCTTACAGCCATATAGGAACCCCAGCACAAAGTGAGGATTCCGAAGCTGGAGACGATGATGAAAAACCATTCGGAAGAAGACAGCATAGGTGAAAAGCGGGCTACGAGAAACAGTCCTGCTTTTACCATGGTAGCCGAATGCAGATATGCACTGACCGGCGTCGGAGCTTCCATAGCGTCCGGTAACCAGATGTGAAAAGGAAACTGTGCCGATTTCGTAAATGCTCCCAATAATAGAAGTATAAGGATTAACGGGAAAAACTCACTATTTAAAATAGCTTCACTGTCAGCCAGCATCTGCTGGATACTCGTAGTTCCGGTTATGGAGTGCATAAAAACAAGTGCACCCAGAAGGCTGAGTCCGCCGAATACCGTAATAAGCATCGACTTCAGCGCGCCGTATCTGGATGCATGTTTATGATTCCAGAACCCGATGAGAAGAAATGAAGACAGGGAAGTGAATTCCCAGAAGCTGTACAGTGCATATACGTTATCGGACAGCACCAACCCAAGCATGGATCCCATGAAGATCAGAAAGTAAACGTAGAAGTTCCCGAGTTTTTCTGTCGTATGTAGGTAGTAAATGGAGTACAGAGCTACCAGTGTACCTATGCCTGAAATAAGTAGAACAAACAGAAGGCTTAAGCCATCCAGATGAAAAACCAGATTCATATTTAGGGAGGGGACCCAGTTGTAGGTTTTAGTTACAGCACTGAAGCCTCCTGCAAAGAAACTGGCAAAATAAATGAATATTATAAGCGGTACAATTGTAACCACTATGCCTGTATGAAACTTTTCTTTCCATTTACTCAGGAAAGGGATAAAAATAGCAATGATAAACGGTAATAATACGGGTAGTATCATCTAAAGGTGCCTCCCTCAATCTCTCGTCCTTTTAGAATGTCTTCTCAATTGTAATCAAAAACACAGTTATTATTCAACTAATCTTTCTTCCTGTACTGCAGATAAATGCACCTTTCTGTTTAAATATTAAATAGGAAGAGACAGATGATTCCGGCCTGATAAAATTTCTTCCGAGTTCTGCAAAGATGCAGTTTCCTTAAGGGTGAGAGCGTGTAATTATACATGGAAGAGTTGCAAACCTTAATGAATGACGGAGGAAATCAGCTGCTGATTCAACAGGGAGGTTACTATCGGGTTACATGTGAGGTACAATGGGGTAGTTATCTGAAGTGTAATTTAATAAAATAGGTTAATATATGATAGTTACCGTCAGATACGGTGGCGAATGATCTGACAGTATGACCGTCCGGGTAAGTGGAACAGTTATTCATGAAAAGAATGACTTTGAACCCCGGAAGAATTTTGTATATGATTGAAAGGGTATATATACGGAACGGGGAGTGAGAAGCAGGTGTTTAATATATTTATTCCTGACAGGCATGCGAACAACATTCTGGAGATAACTCCGGAAGATCTTGAAAAAGAAAACGTGAAAGGTATCATTACGGATCTGGACAATACGCTCGTCGCCTGGGATGAGCCGAACGCTCCGGAGGAAATAATAGAGTGGTTCAAAAGGATGGGAGACGCTGGAATTGAGATAGTAATCACTTCCAATAACAATGAAAACCGCGTCAAACTTTTTTCCGAACCTCTGGATAAATCTTTTATCCATAGTGCCAGAAAACCACTGGCTCGGGCTTTTCAGAAAGCAAGGAAAGATATGGGGTTAAAGAAAGAAGAAATCATCGTAGTAGGTGATCAGCTTTTGACAGATGTACTTGGCGGGAATCTGGCCGGATATTATACAGTGCTCGTTACTCCTATCGTAGACAGTGACGGGTTCTGGACGAAGATAAACAGAAGAATAGAAAAAGTCATTATGAAGAATCTCGAGCATAAAGGGAAAATATAACATGGGAGGTGCAAATATGGACAAATTGATATGCGCAGGGTGCGGCGCGGAAATCCAGACGGAAGATGAATCGGCAGCGGGTTACGCTCCGAAGTCAGCACTTGAAAGAGAAACGGTGATCTGCAAGCGGTGTTTTCGTCTGAAACACTACAACGAAGTACAGGATGTTGATTACGACGATGACGATTTCCTGGAAATGCTGCAGCAAATTAACGATACAGACAGCCTGGTTGTACAGCTTATAGATATATTCGATTTTAATGGGAGTCTGATTCCCGGTTTGAATCGTCTGACGGGGAACAACCCTGTCGTACTTGCGGCGAATAAAATGGATTTACTTCCGAAATCGGTGAATCTCAATAAAGTTGAGAAATGGCTGAGACGGGAAGCGAAGGAAGCAGGACTGCTTGTGGAAGACGTGCATCTTATCTCCGCTTCCACGAACCAGGGGATCGACGAACTTGCCAAAGCGATTGAACAGAAACGAAGTCGTAAGGATGTATTTGTCGTGGGCACGACGAACGTCGGGAAGTCCACGCTTATCAATGAGCTCATCAACCGGTCGACAGGAATCAAGGATGCCATTACTACATCTTACTTTCCGGGAACTACACTGGGATTCATCGACATCCCGCTGGATGATCACAGCTCTCTATATGACACACCTGGTGTAATTCAACGTCATCAGCTGGCACATTACGTTTCGGATGAGGATCTCAAACTCATCACTCCCCAAAAAGAAATTAAAGCGAAAATCTATCAGCTGAACGAGGAGCAGACTCTCTTTTTCGGTGGCCTGGCACGTATGGATTTCGTTAAAGGGGAGCACTCTTCCTTTGTATGCTATCTTTCTAACCGTATACCGATTCATCGTACGAAAATGGAAAAAGCCGGACATATCACCGAAAACAGGATCGGGGAAATGCTCGTGCCTCCGGATGAGAACTCATTATCAAAACTGCCTCAGTGGAAGCGGCAGACTTTCAGAATTCCTGAAGGAAAACACGATGTAGTCATATCCGGGCTCGGCTGGATCATGATTCCCGAGGGAGAAGTCACTGTCCACATCCATGCACCTGAGGGAGTGAAAATTTCCCTCCGCGAATCACTAATTTAAAAAGAGGGAGGTCTTACATGTTACAATTAGGATTGATCGGATCACCGCTCGGACACTCTTTATCCCCGTGGCTTCACAGCAATTTCCTGGAGCAGACAGAACTGAAGGGTGAATATCAGTTAATGGAGATTAAGCCGGAGAATTTCCCCGAAGAAATCAGCACGTTGAAAGACAGGGAAATGAACGGCTTTAATGTAACAGTTCCTTTCAAAAGGGAAATCATTCCGTTTCTGGACAGCATTGATGACAGGGCTTCTCGTTTGGGAGCCGTCAATACAGTGGTGGTGCAAAATGGAAAGTGGAGGGGTTACAACACTGACGGGGACGGCTATCTCGAATCAGTCCGTGCTGTATACCCTGACATTATTTCCTCTGCCGAAAGGGTGCTCATCATTGGAAGTGGAGGTGCCGCCCGGGGAATCGCTTTTTCTTTAAGTGGTTTATCGCTTAAAATCGATGTTACGAATCGCACTCCCTCCAGGGCCGAAGAGCTGCTTTCGGATCTCCCGGAAGCTGTTCGGGGCCGTTTTTTAACACTGAACGAAGCTGCTCTTGCTCTGGATGAATACGATTGGGTGATCCAGACCACTTCAGTGGGAATGGCACCGAAGGCGGAAGAAATTCCGATTGACGTAAAGAAAGTGAAAGAAAATGCTTTGTTCAGTGATATAGTGTACAGGCCGCTTGAGACCCGATTTTTGCTGGAAGCAAAAAGAAAAGGAGCGAGAGTTCATTACGGGCATCTGATGCTGCTTTATCAGGCTGCTTACTCATTTGCCCTTTGGACGAACGAAGAAGTGCTGCCCGCTTCTTTAATAACAGAAATGGAATCGAAACTGGAAGGATGATATCATGCTCACAAGTAAACAAAAGAAACACTTAAGGAAATTATCCCATAATATACAGCCTATATTCCAAATTGGAAAAGGCGGTCTGAACAGTAACCTGGTCGTTCAGATAGATGAAGCACTGGAGAAAAGAGAACTGATTAAAGTCAGTATACTTCAGAACTCGATGGAAGAACCATCTGTTGCTGCAGAAGAAATAGCGCAGGATACAGATGCTGAAATTGTACAAGTGATCGGGGGAACGATCATACTCTACAGAGAATCGGAAGAAAATAAAGAAATCGAGCTTCCTTAGAAGGAGCGTACTTAAATGGAGAAAATAGGTTTGTTTGGAGGTACGTTCGATCCTCTTCACATCGGCCACATGATTCTTGCAGAGGCTGTTCGGGAAGCTTGGAAGCTGGAGGAGATATGGTTTATCCCCTCTCACCTCCCTCCCCACAAAGAGAAAGCTTCCGTCAGCGGCAGGGATCGTATGGAGATGGTCAGGAAGAGCATCAGCCAAAATGACAAGTTCAAAGTCTGTGATCTGGAACTCCTGAGGGGGGATAAATCCTACACTTTGAAAACGGTACGTGAGTTGAAAGAACGGTATCCGGATAAAAAGTTTTTTTTCATCATAGGCGGAGACATGGTCGAGTCTCTCGGGAGCTGGTACCATATTGAAGAACTTATGGAGGAGGTTTCGTTTGTCGGAGTGAACCGTCCCGGTTACTCATTCGGAACTGATTATCCTGTATCGAAGGTGGAAATTCCTCCTCTGTCTATATCTTCCAGTGAAATAAGGGAAAGGATGGAGAGAAATTTGACCATCCGCTATATGGTACCTGAGCCGGTTTACTTTTATATCAAAAGGAAGGGTCTGTATGAACACGAATAGAGAAGTGCTGAAAGAGTTTGTCCGCCCCCATTTAACAGAAGAACGGTTCCGACACACCATACGGGTGACGGATACTGCGCATCAGCTGAGTGGCAGGTTCGGCGGAGACAGTGATAAAATTGAGGAAGCGGGTATGCTTCACGATTATGCCAAGTTCAGGCCGAAAGAGGAAATGGCCCGCTGGATTTCCGGAAGTGTGGGGCTGCCTAAAGATCTTCTGGATTATTCTCCGGTTCTCTGGCACGGACCGGTAGCTGTGAAAATGCTTGAGAAGGAATGGGGCCCTTTGCAGCCGGAGGTACGTACGGCCATCGCTTCTCATACGACAGGGAAAGCTCATATGTCCCTGTATGATAAAATTATTTTCCTGGCCGACTATATAGAACCTGCACGTGCTTTTCCGGGAGTGGAGGATGTAAGGGAGATCGCCGAGGAGAGCCTGGACCGGGCCTGTCTCGCTGCCCTTACGAATACGATCGGTTTTCTGATGAAGAAGAAGCAGACCGTCTACCCGGATACGTTTCATGCTTATAACGAACTACAACGAAAACAGGAGGAACATTATGGATAGTAAAGAACTTGTGAAAATAGCGGCTCAGGCCTGCGACGATAAAAGGGCCAACGATATAGTTGCTCTGAATATGGAAGGGATTTCTCTGATCACTGATTATTTCCTGATCTGCGACGGTTCCAATGAAAGACAGGTGCAGGCTATTGCCAAGGAAGTGAAAGATCAGGCGGATAAAAATGGGATTGAAGTAAAGCGCGTAGAAGGGGAAAAGACAGGAAGATGGATTCTTGTAGACCTTGAAGATGTTGTATGCCACATCTTCCACAAAGACGAACGCGACCATTACAATCTCGAAAAACTATGGGGAGATGCCGAAACAATGTCACTTGAAGGAATAGCGAGTTCATGAGTTACGGGCAGTTAGCCGTCGTTTACGACCGGCTGATGGAGGATGCTCCATATGATGAGTGGAAAGCTTTTTTTCTGAACATTTTATCAAAAGAAGAGGTCCGCGCTGAATATGTACTTGAACTCGGATGCGGTACTGGTGAAATCACTCATCGGCTGGAAGAGGAAGGTTTTAAGATGACCGGCGTCGACATGTCGGAAGAGATGCTTGCGATAGCTTCTTCTAAACGCAACTCCTCCATCCGTTGGGTGCAGCAGGATATTGCAAACCTTGAAGGGCTGCGGGAATACGGGGCCGTCATTAGCTTCTGTGATGTAGTCAATTACATCACAGAAGAGAGAGGGCTCGAATCGATGTTTCTGAATGCTTATGAGGCACTCGAAGAAGGAGGAGTGTTCATCTTCGATATCCACTCGCCTTCTCATGCGCATAAACATATGTCGGGTCAGACCTTTGCAGAAGTTTATGATGACCTCAGTTATATATGGTTTTGTGATGAAGAGAACGACGTGATGACCCATGACCTTACATTTTTCATAGAACATGAGGGGGTCTACCGTCGTTTTGATGAAGTGCATCATCAGCGCATATACCAACCGGACTATATTCGTAAAGCGCTATCGGATGCCGGCTTTGAAATTTCGGGTGTTTACAGCGACTTTTCCCTGGATGAATCAGAAGACGGTGATCGAATATTTTTTGTATGTAAGAAGGTGTGATAACTTCACATCTTTTTTTCATAGGCGTGTAAAATTTGACGGAAGGTAAAAGAGGAATATGAGAATAAATGTCGAATATTTACTTACTGACACCATCCCCCTCAAATAACACATCATAATCAATTACCCCTGTTTATCCTCTTCCTTTTCGTTTCCGAAGTCCACTTTCTCCTCCCGTATATGGAGGATCGAATATGACTTTCATAAAAAGATATTGGCCGGCGGGTATCGTACTTATTATCGTTATCAGCCTATTGTTCAATTTTACGACCGGCAGCAGAGAGGAAGTACTAGAGCAGAAAGAAAACCCCTTAATCACAGAGGCGGAGCCGGCGGGCGATGATGAAACAGAAGCTGCGGAAGGTGATCTGATCGTCGATGTTAAAGGGGAAGTCAACGCCCCGGGCATCTATGAAGGGAGGCCCGGGATGAGGGTGTATGACGCTGTGGAGATGGCCGGAGGATTTACCGATCAGGCGGACGAGGCGAGCGTAAATCTCGCTCAGAAACTTGAGGACGAAATGGTGATTCTTGTAACAGTTGTTACCGGGACGGAGGGCGGCGCTGGCTTGGCCGTTTCGGAGCAAGGCGACAAAGTGAAAATTAATTACGCCACAGTGGATGAAATAACGACCATCAATGGTATAGGACCTTCTAAGGCAGAAGCGATTGTAGCCTACAGAGAAGAAAATGGAATGTTCAGGAAGACTGAAGAACTTTTGGAAGTCAGGGGGATAGGTGAGAAAACTCTTGAAAATATGGAGGAATATATTTTGATCCCCTGAAAAGATTTGACGGATCAGGTGGAAGTATTTAAACTTTTTTCAAAAAGGATGTGAGAGCAATGGCTAGAATTGCATGGGACCAATATTTCATGGCCCAGGCTCATTTACTCAAGTCGAGAAGTACGTGTGAACGCCTTTCCGTCGGTGCAGTGATAGTAAGAGAAAAGAGAATGATCGCCGGAGGTTATAACGGAAGTGTCACCGGAGGTGTTCATTGTACAGATGAAGGGTGCTACGTTGTGGACGGTCACTGCATCAGAACGATCCATGCAGAAATGAACGCACTGCTTCAGTGTTCCAAATTCGGAGTAGCCACAGAAGGTGCAGAGATATATGTAAGTCATTTCCCATGTGTGCATTGTACAAAAGCTATCATCCAGTCGGGCATCAGAGCGGTGTATTATGGGGGGGATTATAAAAACCACCCTTATGCCGTAGAACTGCTTCAGCACGCAGGCGTACATACAGAAGAAGTACCGTCGACAGTAGCCATAAGAGATTCTGAGGAAGAGACCCGGCTTATGGATGAAATGCTGGAACGGCTGAAGGAAAGAGACGATCCAGAGTACGAAGAGTTCCGCAGGAAAGTTGATAACCTTACGAATGAACGGATAAGTTCCAATCTGTGAAGGGGAAATGGCATTTTCCCCTTCTCTGTTTTTTACTAGGCGCCTCGTTGATCCAGTTTTCGCCATCGTGGGTGATCCTCCCATTTTTTCTGGTATGGATGCTCTTCTTTATACGGTCCGGAATTTTGTTCCCGGTGATGCTCGCAGCTTTCTTTTCCGGTGTACTCGTATACAGTTTATCTGCCGAGACGATTGAAGATACAGGAAGTCCCTACACGGGAAAAATCCTTTCTCCCCCCAAATATAACGGGAGTGCAGAATCTTTTTCACTGAAGACAGACGAAGGGGTGATTCTGGACATTACTCACTTTGTCGGAGAGGGTAGCTCCTTTTTCTTTGATGAATTCAAAGCAGGTGCTGAATGCAGGGTGCAGGGAGAAATCGAATCGTTCCCTGCAGCGTCCAATCCCGGTGAATTCGATTACTCCGGTTTTATGCAAAAGCGCGGCTACGGGGGGCAGGTAGAGGTCGAACATACTGCTGAAATTACGTGTGACGGATCGAGTCTGCTCGGTGAGTTTTATGAACGAAGAGAAATGGTTATGGACGAGTTGGCAGGGAAGACTTCAACCATCCTGTGGCCCTGGATGAAAGCTCTCGTTTTCGGGGAACAGACAGAAATCAGGGAAGAGACTCTCCAGGCGTTCCGTGAATGGGGTGCTTCTCATATCCTTGCTATATCCGGTTTACATGTGGGGTTATTGTGCGGCCTGATATACGTTCTTTTCTACCGAAGCGGGGTTATGACGTTATCACAGGTGAAAATACTGATTCTGTCGGTGCTCCCGATTTTTGCTTTCGTGGCAGGCTCACAGCCTTCCGTACTCCGTGCTTCCCTGATGGCATGTTTTATGGCGATAATGTGGTATTTGAAATTGAAGCCTTCCATGACTGATATATTGTCGGCAGCCGCTTTTATACTCCTTTTCATCAATCCTTCACTGCTTTACAACGCAGGGTTTCAGTTTTCGTTCGCTGTAACATTCAGTCTGCTGCTCTCCGCCGATTTTCTTGGACGGGACACGCGGGCGTGGGTTCTTTCCTTACGGGTCGCGCTGATATCCCAGTTAGCGCTCCTGCCTCTCCAGCTTTACTACTTTTATGAATTTTCCCCTTTATCTTCCCTGATCAATTTACTGCTCGTTCCTTATTTCACCCTCTTTTTCATTCCTTCCATTTTCCTTTTGTTTCTGGCATTCTTCAGCCTTCCGGAATTCGTATATGAAGCGTTCACGGAAATGCTGGGCGGAATACACGTCATATTTATTGATACAGTTCTTTATCTGGGAGAAGGAATGAACGTACAGTGGGTGACAGGGGAGTTCCCTCTCTCCTGGTTTCTTCCGTACTATTTATGCTTTTATGTAATGATGGATCATATTGTGAAAGGAGAAAACAGGGCAGCGTTCTGTTACGGGGCACTACTGTCTCTGGTTCTTATTGTTCACAGTTCTCTCCCTTACATTAATGGGGAAGGGAAAGTGACTTTTCTGGATGTCGGTCAGGGGGACAGTGCAGTTATTGAACTTCCTCACAGAAGAGGTGTAATTATAGTGGATGCGGCGGGTCCCCCTCACTTCCAGGAGAATCGGGATAAAATAGCGGAAAATATTCTTGTGCCTTTTCTCAACTCCCGTGGGATAAGGAAAGTGGATGCAGTGTTCATCACTCATAATGATACTGATCACAACGGCAGTTTCGCCGGTTTGCTTGAAGATATCGATGTCGGCCGTCTTTTCGTCTCCCCTTATGATGAGGGGGACTACAAATTCAAAAAGACGGAACTCTCCGCCGGAGATACTTACGGAATAGAGGGGTACGAATTCCGTGTACTGTCCCCAGGAAAGGATCACCTGGATAAAAATGATAATTCACTGGTTCTTCATACTGCCCTCGGCGGAAAAGGATGGCTATTTACGGGAGACATTTCGGCAGGGGTGGAGAAAACGGTACAGGAGGCTCATGGACCGCTTCCAGTCGCGATTCTGAAAGTGGCTCACCACGGCAGTAAAACTTCTACCTCGGAACTATTCCTCGATACTTTTGAACCCGGTATCGGAATTATCTCGGCCGGGCGTAACAACAGATATGGTCATCCTCATCCCGAAGTGCTTCGTACACTGGAAAAGGCGGAAGTCGAAGTGTGGAGAACGGACAGGCATGGTGCTGTAACTGTCACTTTTACGGATAGCAACATTGCGACGGTTACGGGCTTTCTTTCTCCATAAAAAAAGACTGCCGAAGCAGTCTTTGCACGACTATGATCCTAATACGGAAAAAGCCGTTCCGATAAAGAAAATGATAAAGAAGAAAACGAATGAAAAAACAAATCCGAGTCCCGAATCGATGACGTCATTTGTTTTTGTTTGAATTTCTTTTTCAAATTGGTTCATGACTCACCCTCCTATATCTTCATTAAGTATAAAAGAATTATAGAAAAAAATCCAGATGAAAATATATTATCATTGTAAGGGACTACCATTGTATATGTAAACTTCTTTGTATAAAATGGTCCCGCCGCCTTCCGGAGGGTTTTTGACAGGAGAAGAATTCCTTTTTAAAATGATAGTGATGAAACTGACACGAAGTCAGTACGTTTAAAAGTGAGCGAGGTTATACAATGGGGAAAATCTACGTGTTATACGGAGAAGAAAGATACCTGATCGAGCAGGAAAAAGAAAAGATTGTAAGAGCAGAAACGACAAAAGAGGAAAGAGAATTCAATTACAGTACGTTTAATCTTGAAGATACTCCTGTAGAAGAGGTAGTGGCGGACGCTGAAACTCTGCCTTTTCTCGGAGATCGTAAACTTATCGTCGCAGAAAACCCTGTATTTTTACTTGCCAAGCCTCCAAAGTCGGAAGTGGAGCATGATATAAACCGGTTGCTGACGTACATAAACGATCCTGCACCTTACACAACTCTCGTGCTTATTGCTCCCTATGAAAAAGTGGACGAGCGGAAAAAAGTGATGAAAGAACTGAAGAAAAAAGCGGAAGTGAAATCCTTTTCGGCCATCAAGGAATGGAATATGGAAGAGTGGGTGGACAAATTAGCTGTGGAACTGAATCTTGACCTGGCGTCCGGGGTGAAAGAACTGGTTATACAATCTGCCGGCACCAACCTTATGGTTATGAGAAGTGAGCTTGAAAAACTCGGCCTTTATGCAGACAATAACTACATTTCCACGGATATTGCCGAGGAGCTTCTATCATCTTCTCTTGACACTTCCGGCCTGAAGCTCGTGGATGCTGTTATTAATAAAGATTTAGGCAAAGCCGTATCCATTTATAAAGAACTGCTGAGGATGAATGAAGAACCCATTGCTCTCGTCGCTCTGCTGGCCTCCCAGTTCAGAATGATCGCCCAGGTGAAGATTCTGAAGCAGAAAGGGTACACGGAAAACCATATGAAAAGTTACATTAAAGCTCACCCCTACGTTTTGAAGCTGGCAGGTCAGAGGGAAAAGAACTTCACTCAGGAAAAACTGGACCACATTCTTCTTACCCTCGCAAGGACAGATGAGTATATGAAAACCGGGCAGATGGAGAAGGAACTGGCGTTTGAGATGATGCTTTACGATATTATAGCCGAACATAACAAAGGCGCACTTACTCCGTAACGAGGAGGTGCGCCTTTGTTATGTTCATTTATTCACGGGATGAAAAAACGACCCGCTCACGGATCGTTTGCTGGTCATAAAAGAAAACCTATTACGCGTTCTGAACAAGCTTCGTCAAGCGGGATTTTTTACGGTTACCGTTATTTTCATGAATTGCTCCACGTTTAACGGCTTTATCAATCTTCTTAATTGCCCCGTCAAGAGCTTCTTCTGCGTTTTGGTCATTGCTTTGCGCCAGTTTTTCTACGCGTTTAATCGCAGTACGCATATCTGATTTGAAAGCTGCGTTCAGTTGACGAGCTTCTTCGTTAACGATTACGCGTTTTTTGGATTGTTTAAGGTTAGCCATTCTTTCACCTCCTAGGTAAAAACAGTAGCATAATTGCATTCGAACAAGGGATATTGTATCAAAGCAGAGCTGTTATTTCAATGATATTCGTTCCTCAATCTTTAAAAATGACGGTAAAGGGAGGGGCGTGCGGGAAGGGTGAGCTCCGCTTTGTATCGACACCGCGCAGGGAACGCAGCTGAAAAGGTTGATACAGATGAAGGGATGTAATTGAATAATTCCTGTTCAGTTGCTATAATCAACCTAGTTGTATGCGCGATTTTACTAGGAGTGATATATGTGACAACGCAAATTAAAAAGGGGAATGTGCGTAATTTTTCAATTATCGCCCACATTGACCACGGAAAGTCTACGCTCGCCGACCGTATATTGGAAAAAACGAAGGCGTTGACCCAGAGAGAAATGAAAGAGCAGTTTCTTGACGGAATGGATCTTGAACGTGAGAGAGGTATAACCATCAAGCTGAACGCAGTTCAGTTGAATTACACCTCTGCAGCGGAGGAAGATTATTTATTTCACCTTATAGATACACCGGGTCACGTGGATTTTACATACGAGGTGTCCCGGAGCCTGGCTGCCTGTGAAGGAGCGATTTTAGTCGTTGATGCTGTACAGGGAATTGAAGCCCAGACGCTCGCAAACGTGTACCTCGCTCTTGAGAACGAACTGGAGATTATTCCTGTCATCAACAAGATTGACCTTCCAGGCGCTGATCCGGACAGAATAAAACAGGAAATCGAAGACGTTATCGGTATCGATGCTTCGGAAGCCATTCTCGCTTCCGCCAAAGATGGAGTCGGCATCGATGAAATACTAGAACGGATAGTAACAGATATCCCGGCTCCCGCCGGAGCAAAAGAGAACCCTACAAAAGGGCTGATCTTCGACTCTCTGTATGACTCTCACAAAGGAGTCATTGCTTATACATGTATACGGGAAGGTTCCATCCGCGTAGGTGACAAAATCCGGATGATGGCAAAAGGGAAGGAATTTGAAGTAACGGAAATCGGTGTCTTCCGCCCTGAGCCTACGCCGGTCAAAGAATTGATAGTGGGTGATGTCGGTTACCTTACAGCTTCCATCAAAAATATCGGTGATTCCCAGGTCGGGGACACCATCACCCTTGTCAAAAATCCTGCTGCTGAACCATTGCCGGGATATAAACGTATGAACCCTATGGTCTATTGCGGAATGTTTCCGGTTGATTCCAACAACTATAACGACCTGAGAGATGCTTTGGAGCGACTTCAACTAAATGATTCCTCCCTACAGTTCGAAGCCGAAACGTCGCAGGCTCTCGGTTTCGGTTTCCGTACAGGGTTTCTCGGTATGTTGCATATGGAAATCATTCAGGAACGGATTGAACGGGAATTCAGTATCGACCTGATAACTACGGCTCCAAGCGTTATTTACAACGTTATCCTGACGGATGGCACAGAAAAACAGGTAGATAATCCTTCCATGATGCCTGACAACCAGAAACTTGAAGAAGTTCAGGAACCTTATGTGAAGGCGACCGTAATGGTGCCGAATGAGTATGTCGGCCCTGTTATGGAACTTTGCCAGAGAAAACGCGGTAATTTTGTGGACATGAAATACCTTGATGACAATCGCGTGAACATCATCTATGATATCCCATTATCCGAAATCGTTTATGACTTTTTCGATACGCTGAAATCACAGACTCGAGGATATGCTTCTTTCGATTATGAGTTCATAGGTAACCGTACGTCCGATCTCGTGAAAATGGAAATTCTTCTGAACGGTGATACGATTGACGCTCTTTCGTTCATTGTCCATAAAGATTTCGCTTTCGAGCGCGGCAAGCAGATTACGGAGAAGCTGAAAGATCTCATACCGAGACAGCAGTTTGAAGTTCCTGTTCAGGCAGCTATCGGTAATAAGATCGTTGCCAGGTCCACTATCAAAGCCATGAAGAAAAACGTACTTTCCAAGTGTTACGGCGGGGATGTTTCCAGAAAACGTAAGCTCCTTGAGAAACAGAAGGAAGGTAAAAAACGTATGAAGATGGTAGGGTCTGTAGAAGTCCCTCAGGAAGCTTTTATGTCCGTGCTTGAAATTAATGATGATTGATTAACGGAAAACCGCAGGGAAATGCTTGCGGTTTTCTTTAGTGGGGAGGAATAAATATGAAAATTTCTTCAGCTTACATCCACATTCCGTTTTGTCAGCAGATTTGTCACTATTGTGATTTTGTTAAATTCTTTTACGACGAGAAAGCTGCAGATCAGTATTTGGAAGCGCTGGAAATCGAAATGGACGGGTATGTCCCGGATGCGAAACAAGTGATGAAGACGATTTATGTAGGAGGCGGTACACCTACGGTTCTGACAGCCGTCCAGCTGGAAAAATTGCTTAAAATGATCGATGGCCATTTTGATATAGATAAATGTGAAGAATATACTTTTGAAGCGAACCCGGGTGATCTTGATCAGGAGAAAGCCGATCTGCTTGCGAAATACGGAGTAAACCGGATCTCTCTCGGAGTTCAGACTTTTGATAATACACTTCTGGAGGAACTGGGCAGGGTCCATAAAGAAGAAGATGTATATCTTAATATTGAAAGGTTGCGTAAGGCAGGGATAGACAATATCAGCATCGATCTGATGTATGGTCTTCCGAACCAGTCCGTCGAGCTCTTTGAGGAATCTGTGGACAAGGCACTTGAACTGAACCTGCCTCACTATTCCTCTTATTCGTTACAAATAGAACCGAAAACGGTGTTCCATCAGCGTTACAAAAAAGGTGAACTTTCAAAACCCCCGGAAGAAGATGAAGTGGAAATGTACCATCTCCTGCAGAGAAAACTCCGGGAAGAAGGCATTTACCATTACGAAATAAGCAATTTTTCCCGTCCGGGTTATGAGAGCGAGCACAACCTGACTTATTGGGACAACGCTTGTTATTATGGGATCGGTGCAGGCGCACACGGATACCTGCCTGGAAAACGGACCATAAACATCAGGCCGCTCCCTGCCTATTTGAAGAAAGTATTTGAAGACGGAAAGCCGGTACTGCATGAAGAACCGGTAGGATTGAAAGAAATGATGGAAGAAGAAATGTTTCTCGGGCTGAGGAAGATGGAAGGTGTTTCCCGGGCACGGTTTGAAGAGAAGTACGACAGGGACCCTGACGAAGTTTTCGGAGGAGCCGTAGATACGTTGATCGGACGGGGCCTTTTAGAAGAGGACAGCGGATATATAAAGCTGACGGAACAGGGGAAACTGTTCGGCAATGACGTTTTTGCATCTTTTTTAATCGACTGAGAATTTTTCCGGTTTATTCGTTGACATCTTTCTGACCTTTTGATAACTTAATTATAGATTTAGCACTCGGAACCAATGAGTGCTAACAGAGGTGATCATCGATGCTAACAAATCGTCAGTTGCAAATACTAAAAGTAATCGTTGATGATTTTATTCTTACTGCCCAACCGGTGGGTTCACGGTACATTTCCAAGAAAGAAACCGTGGACTACAGTCCGGCGACTATTCGTAATGAGATGGCGGATCTCGAGGAAATGGGTTTTCTGGAAAAGCTTCACTCCTCTTCAGGAAGAGCTCCATCTGAGAAAGGGTATCGATTTTATGTGGATCATCTGCTTTCTCCCTCCACACTGAGTTCCAGGGAGAAAAACCTCATTCGGGAATCTTTCGGGAAGAAAACGCTGGAGTTTGAACAGGTGGTGGAAAAGTCTGCAGGAATACTTTCTGACCTTACCAATTACACCTCTATCATTCTCGGGCCGGAAGTTTTCGAAACCAGACTTAAACAAATCCAGATTACTCCCCTGTCTCATGAAAAAGCTGTAGCAGTGCTCGTTACCAACACGGGTCATGTGGAACACCGCGTGTTTTCAACACCGGTGGAGATTAAATCGACTGATCTTGAGAAAATGGTCAATATCCTTAACGAGCGTTTGAAAGGCGTGGCTTTGATTGAAGTGCCCGAGAGATTGAACAGAGAAATTTTTTCTCTTTTGAAAGAGCATGCCGAACACTTCAATGATGCTTTCATGTACCTTCGTGCAGCTTTGGCCAATGATAACTCCGCCAAGCTCTACGTAGGGGGAAAGACCAATATTCTGATGCAGCCCGAATTCAAGGACATAGACAGGATAAGGTCTATTATGTCCATGATTGAAGAGGAAAAGGATATTGCCAGCCTTTTGAAAACGAGCGATAAGGGTATTCAGACAATGATCGGTCATGAAAATCCTTTCATTGCCCTTCAGCACTGCAGTATCATTACCGCTAATTACTACCTCGGGAATCAGCAGGTGGGGACACTGGCTCTGCTCGGGCCGACCCGTATGGAATACAACCGCGTAGTAACGTTAGTGGAAGAACTGTCCAGACACATGACGGAAACCTTCAGGGAATGGTATTAAACGAAGGTTCCGCTTGTTGCTGTCACTTTCTTTTGTGATGGTGTTTATATGTGTTATATTCAGTAACGGTGAGAATAACCCTGGGAGGTGGCCTTCATGGCAGAAGAAGAAAAAGACACTAATACTGTTATGAACGAATCGGATGGGACAGAAGAAAACCCTGAAGATATAGTGTCCGAATACACAGAAGAGCAGACAGAACTGGAGAAAGTCGAGCAGGAAAGAGACGAAATCCAGGAAAGAATGCTTCGTGTACAGGCGGATTTCGACAACTTCCGTCGGCGTACACAGAAAGAAAAAGAGATGGATCGTAAATACAGATCCCAGTCTCTCACAGAAGAATTGATCCCTGTCCTGGATAACTTTGAGCGTGCTTTACAGACAGAAGTTAAAGAAGAATCCGCTCAAGGGTTTGTCGACGGGATGAAAATGGTATATAACCAATTGTGGAGCGCTCTTGAAAAAGAGGGTGTGGAAGTAATAAGTGCCCAGGGAGAAACGTTCGACCCTCATGTGCATCAGGCAATGATGCAGGTGGAGGAAGAGGGTTATGAATCAAACGTGGTCGTCGATGTACTTCAGACCGGTTACAAACTGAATGACCGCGTGATTCGCCCTGCTATGGTAAAAGTAAACCAATAAAAGTTTAATGTATTGAAGGAGGAAGTCACTATGAGTAAGATTATCGGAATTGATTTAGGTACCACAAACTCTTGTGTAGCAGTGATGGAAGGCGGGGAATCGAAAGTAATCCCTAACCCGGAAGGGAACCGTACTGCTCCATCTGTAGTAGCGTTCAAAAATGGCGAACGTCAGGTAGGGGAAGTGGCGAAGCGTCAGGCTATCACTAACCCGAACACTGTCCAGTCCATTAAACGTCACATGGGCACGGATTACAAAGTGGAAATCGAAGGAAAAGAATATACACCACAGGAAATTTCAGCAATCATCCTTCAGTATCTGAAGGAATATGCGGAAGACTATCTCGGTGAAAAAGTGGAGAAGGCAGTTATTACAGTACCTGCTTACTTCAACGATTCCGAACGTCAGGCTACAAAAGATGCCGGTAAGATTGCAGGCCTTGAAGTAGAACGTATCATTAACGAGCCTACAGCTGCGGCGCTTGCATACGGTATTGACAAAGAAGACCAGGATCAGACAATCCTTGTATATGACCTTGGTGGCGGTACGTTTGACGTGTCCATTCTGGACATTGGTGACGGTACGTTCGAAGTTGTGTCCACGGCAGGGGATAACCGTCTCGGTGGTGACGATTTCGACGAACTTCTTATGGACCACATGGTCAAAGAATTCAAAAAAGAAAACGGAATCGATCTTTCCAAAGACAAAATGGCTAAACAGCGCCTGAAAGATGCCGCTGAAAAAGCTAAGAAAGATCTGTCCGGAGTAGCACAGACGCAAGTATCCCTTCCGTTTATCACAGCGGGCGAAGCAGGTCCTCTTCACCTGGAGATGACAATTACCCGTGCGAAATTCGAAGAGCTTACTTCCGAGCTCGTGGAGCGTACGATGAAACCTACACGTCAGGCTCTTAAAGATGCGAACATGAGTGCATCCGACATTGACCGTATTCTTCTCGTAGGTGGCTCCACTCGTATTCCTGCTGTTCAGGAAGGTATTCAAAAAGTAGTAGGAAAAGAACCTTCCAAAGGCGTAAACCCGGATGAAGTAGTGGCTCTCGGTGCCGCTATTCAGGGTGGAGTGCTTCAGGGAGACGTCAAGGACGTTGTTCTTCTGGACGTAACACCGCTCTCTCTCGGTATCGAAACGATGGGTGGCGTAACGACGAAACTTATCGAAAGAAACACTACGATTCCTACAAGTCATTCCCAGACTTTCTCTACAGCAGCGGACAATCAGACAGCTGTCGATATTCACGTCCTGCAAGGGGAACGTGAAATGGCCCAGGATAACAATACGCTAGGTCGTTTCCAGCTGACTGATATCCCGCCGGCACCGCGCGGTGTACCACAAATCGAAGTTTCTTTCGATATTGATGCAAACGGTATTGTAAACGTTCGTGCCAAAGATCTCGGAACGAACAAAGAGCAATCCATTACCATCAAGTCCTCTTCCGGTCTCTCCGACGAAGAAGTGGAGCGTATGGTTAACGAAGCCGAAGAAAACGCTGAGGCTGACAAGCAGAAGCGCGAAGAAATCGAACTTCGTAACGAAGCTGATCAGCTGATCTTCACTACAGACAAGACGATCAAAGATCTTGGCGAACAGGTAAGTGAAGAAGAGAAACAAAAAGCTGAAGATGCTAAAGCTGAGCTGCAGACAGCACTTGAAGGCGAAGATCTGGAAGACATCAAAGCTAAGCGCGACAACCTTCAGGAGCAGGTTCAGGCGCTGTCCGTGAAAATGTACGAGCAGGCCGCCCAGCAACAACAGCAGGGTGAAGGCGAAGAAGGTCAGGACGATGTTGTAGATGCTGATTACGAAGAAGTGAACGACGAGGATAAAGACGAAAATAAATAAGAAAGATCAAAAAAGTCAAAGTCAGGATTTTCTTGGCTTTGACTTTTTTCAACAGAATGAACGTGTCAGTGCAGGGCAAGCTGGAAGAGGTGATCCGCCTGTAAGGCGGATTTTCTTTCGGACGCCTGTTGAAGGAAGGGACATATCGTTCTATAATTATGCTTGTAACAGAGTTCGGGAGAGTGATGGAATTTGAGTAAACGAGATTATTATGAGGTCCTTGGAATTTCCCAGGATGCTTCAAAACAGGATATTAAGAAAGCTTATCGCAAACTCGCCAGAAAATATCACCCTGATGTAAGCGAAGAAGAAGGGGCTCAGGAGAAATTTAAAGAAGTAAAAGAAGCGTATGAAACACTGAGCGATGATCAGAAAAGATCTCAGTATGATCAGTTCGGTCATGAAGGTCCCGGCATGGGTCAGGGTGGTTTCGGCGGAGCTGAAGACTTCGGCGGTTTCAGTGACATTTTCGATATGTTCTTCGGCGGCGGCGGGGGACGCAGACGCGATCCGAACGCACCGAGAAGAGGTAATGATCTGCAGTATACGATGACTCTTGAATTCGAAGAAGCGATCTTCGGCAAGAGTACGGATGTAGAGATTCCACGGGAAGAAGAATGTGACACTTGTGACGGTTCAGGCGCCAAGCCTGGCACTTCTCCGGAAACGTGCCCTCATTGTCAGGGGGCAGGGCAGATCAATCAGGAACAGAATACACCATTCGGCAGAGTCGTTAATCGCCGCGTCTGTCATCACTGCCAGGGGTCCGGAAAAATCGTTAAAGAAAAATGTGCGACCTGTGGCGGAAACGGCCGGGTAACCAAGACGGATTCCATCCATCTGGACATTCCTGCAGGTGTGGATGAAGGCCAGCAGGTACGGATTCCAGGAAAAGGAGAAGCAGGTGTCAACGGCGGTCCTGCCGGGGATCTGTATGTAGTTATCCAGGTCAAACGTCACGAATTCTATGAACGTGACGGCGATCACATTTTCTGTGAAGTGCCACTCACATTTGCTCAGGCCGGGCTCGGTGACGAAATCGAAGTGCCGACCCTGCACGGAAAAGTTATGCTGAAGATTCCTGCAGGAACGCAGACAGGCAAAACCTTCCGCTTGAAAGGGAAAGGTTCCCCTAACGTTCATGGCCGCGGCCACGGTGACCAGCATGTTAAAATAAGAGTGGTTACTCCTAAAAACCTGACGGACAGACAGAAAGAACTGCTCCGTGAATTCAACGAAATCAGCGGGAATGAGACAGCCGAAGAACAGCATGGAAACTTTTTCGAAAGAATGAAACGTGCTTTTAAAGGTGAATAATTTTGTGTAAATATAATGCTCGATGTAAGATAGGAAGGAGGAGCTCCTCCTTCCATTTACATGGAGTATTTTGTTTTAGGGCGTGTTCAAAGGGAAGTGTCGATAAAGACCGCTTTCAAATACGGTCCGTGATAAAACACTCTCTGTTATATTTTTGGAAGATAAATGAGGAAAGAGCAGGTGGAGGAAATGAATTGGTCCGAAATTAGTATACATACAACAAATGAAGCGGTAGAACCGGTTTCAAACCTCCTACAGGAATCCGGGGCAGGCGGAGTAGTGATCGAGGACCCGTCGGATCTTGAAAAATATGCCGCAAGATTCGGGGAAATCTATGATCTGGATCCTTCAAATTATCCGAAAGATGGTGTTATCGTTAAAGCATATTTGCCCGAGAGTTCTTCATCGCCGGAGGTTATAAAAGAGATTGAGGCCTCAGTGGCGTCTCTTACCGATTATGGCATTGACATTGGATATAATGAAATTACTGTAGCGGTAATAAAGGAAGAGGACTGGGCAAACTCCTGGAAAAAATACTATAAACCGGTAAAAATATCCGAAAAAATCACAATTGCACCGACCTGGGAAGATTATGAAGCGGACACAACGGAAGAACTTGTAATTGAGATGGATCCCGGCATGGCATTCGGAACCGGAACACACCCCACTACGGCTCTCAGTATGCAGGCGCTGGAGAAATATATTAGAGATGGGGACGTGGTACTTGATGTCGGCGCAGGGTCCGGTATCCTCAGTGTAGGAGCCGTGCTTCTGGGAGCAGCTCACGTACATGCGTTTGATCTGGATGAGATAGCGGTCCAGAGTACCAGAAACAATGCACAGTTGAACGGTGTAGAGAACAGGGTGAAAGCGAAGGAAAACAACCTTCTGGAAGGCGTCACACAGGAGGCGGATGTCATCGTCGCCAATATACTTGCGGAGATCATCGTCAAGTTTCCAAAAGACGCCTTCTCGTTGCTGAAGCCGGGCGGTTATTTTATAACATCCGGAATTATAGAAGGAAAAAAAGACCTCGTACGTAACAGCCTGAAGGAAACCGGATTTGAAATCGTGGAAACGACTAACATGAAAGACTGGGTTTCCTATACGGCAAGACGTCCGCTGCAGGAGGACGGATGATGCAAAGGTACTTTGCAGGACGTGACAACTGGTATGAAGACAGAGTGAAGATCACCGGTCCGGATGTGCATCATATACGGAAAGTTATGAGAATGGCCCCTGGAGATACAGTGACAGTAGTTCACCCTGATAAGAAAGCCTTTGAGGCGGAAATAACAGAGATAGATGAGGAAGTATACTGCGTACTGAAGTATCCGCTCGAAACCGATCCGGAACTTCCCCAGAAAGTGACTATCGTGCAGGCAATCGGAAAATCCGACAAGGTGGAGTGGGTCGTGCAAAAAGGCACGGAACTGGGGATGACGGAAATGATTCCTTTTCAGGCTGGGCGGTCCGTGGCAAAATGGGATGAAAAAAGGCAGCAGAAAAAAGTGGAAAGATGGAATAAAATTGCCAAGGAAGCTGCTGAACAATCGGAAAGATTGATGATCCCCGAAGTTAAATCGGTGGCATCCTTAAAGCAGGTCATCGAGTGGACGGAGGGGTTCGGGCATCTGTTGTTCGCTTATGAAAACGAAGCCCGGGAAGAGACGGAATCACGGTTGTCCAAGTACATCAGAAAAGTGGACCCCGGTGAGAGCGTCTGTCTGGTTATAGGCCCGGAAGGCGGATTCACTCCGGAAGAAGTTTCTGTGCTTAACGGGGCATTTTTTCAACCGGTGCGGCTCGGCCGTCGCATTTTAAGAATGGAAACAGCTGCTTTATATTTCCTCTCTGCCCTGTCGTATGAATGGGAAGAATAAGAAAACGCTTTTCTTTTGATTTGAAAACAGTTACTATGGAATTAGATGTACGAACAAGCTGAAAAGGAGATGTATTATGAGCACACTGGCAAAGATGATTGACCATACACAGCTTAAACCCGAAACAACGAAGGAAAAAATCGAACAGATATGCGAAGAAGCAAAAGAGTATGATTTCGCTTCTGTCTGTGTAAATCCATACTGGGTTTCTTACTGCAACGAACAGTTGAAAGATACAGATGTAATGGTTTGTACGGTTATCGGTTTCCCGCTTGGCGCATCTACAACAGAAGTTAAAGTATATGAAACAAAAACGGCGATTGAACATGGTGCCGAAGAGGTGGACATGGTCATCAATGTAGGGGAACTGAAAAGCGGCAACACGGAAGCGGTACAAAAAGATATCGAGGCTGTCGTGGAAGCCGCAGCCGGTAAAGCCACTGTAAAAGTGATTATTGAAACCGCTCTTCTTGAAAATGAAGAAAAAGTCACAGCTTGCGAACTTGCTAAACAGGCCGGTGCTGATTACGTGAAGACCTCTACCGGTTTTTCGGGTGGAGGAGCCACACTGGAAGACGTTTCTCTTATGAGGGAGTCAGTCGGCGACGACATGGGAGTCAAAGCATCAGGCGGCGTAAAAGATTACGAAGATGCAAAACAGATGATTGATGCCGGAGCTACGAGAATTGGAGCGAGTTCCGGAATTGCGATCATTCAGGGGAAAGAAGGCACATCTGATTATTAAGAGCAGAGTGCTTGTTGACCTGATGAATTTGGTGTAATATAATTGACAAAGATATGGGGTCTGTCCATATCTTGAACTAGTTTTGTTTGTTTCGGAGGGAGGGAAGTAATATGTCTAAGACCACTCGCGTACGCAAAAACGAATCTTTAGAGGATGCTCTTCGTCGTTTCAAGAAAGACGTATCTAAAAGCGGTACTCTGGCTGAGGCTCGTAAGCGTGAATATTACGATAAGCCAAGCGTTCGTCGTAAGAAAAAATCCGAGGCAGCAAGAAAGCGCAAGTAAGTGTTCTGTGAAGAGGGTGTAGAGATAAAATGACTATTTCTGAACGTCTTACAGAGGACATGAAAGTCGCTATGAAAGCCAGGGATAAAAAAAGACTTGGCGTTATCCGTATGGTGCGATCGTCCATGCAGAACGAAGCGATAAAACTCGGTAAGAATGATCTGACGGAAGAAGAGGAACTGACGGTTTTATCGCGTGAGGTAAAACAAAGGAAAGATTCCCTCCAAGAATTTAAACAAGCTGGTCGGGATGACCTTGTAAGTGACCTTCGGGAAGAAATCAACATTCTAAACGACTATCTGCCGAAGCAGTTGACGGAAGAAGAGTTGGAGGCTGTAGTCTCCGAAACCATTAATGAAGTCGATGCTTCCGGTAAAAGCGACATGGGTAAAGTAATGTCTGCCGTTATGCCTAAAGTAAAAGGAAAAGCGGACGGCACCCAGGTCAATAAAGAAGTTATGAAGCAATTATCATAAACAAAGAAAAGGCCTCTCAGAAACGAGAGGTCTTTTTTCATAAATTCCCTGAAACGTTTTCACAGCTACATACGTATAAGATATAAGCGAGACGAAAGGGGGGATGACGGTGAGCGTGATCAGGAAATGGAAAAGCTTCATATTACTCTTTCCATTTCTGCTTATGTTATTAGCTCCTGTCTCCGTGGAAGCGGCGGGCGAGGTGTATGTAGTTCCTGTTGAAGAAACGGTGGAGAAAGGTATGGCCTCGTTTATCGACAGAGCAATAACTGAAGCGGAAGATGCGGGGGCGAAGCAACTTATATTCGAAATCGATACCCCGGGCGGACGCGTGGATGCAGCGAACGAGATAGGGGAGTATTTAACCGATACTGACGTCCCGACCGCTGCCTACGTCACTAGTCGTGCGTACTCTGCCGGATCTTATATAGCTTTGAATATGGATGAGATCTATATGAAATCCCAGTCGACCATGGGGGCCTCCGGAGTCATTAATTCGGACGGAACAGCAGCCGATAAAAAAGCCCAGTCAGCCTGGATATCAGCTATGACTGCGGCAGCAGAGAATACCGGTAGGGACCCTTTGTATGCAAAAGCCATGGCGGATAAAAGTATAGACTTACCCGAGTATGGAGCTCCGAAGGGAGAGTTTCTTACATTGACCCCTGCACAGGCAGTAGAGGTGGGGTATTCTTCAGAAACGCTTTCCAGTATGGACGCTGTCGTTAAGAAACTCGGGTTTGAGCCTTCCGATACCGTGAGGGTTGAGCCTACATTTTCCGAAAATCTTGCCAGATTCCTGACAAACCCTGCGGTCGTACCTATATTGTTATCGCTTGCAAGCTTAGGGCTTATAGCGGAAATATATACTCCGGGCTTTGGTATTCCCGGTTCTATAGGTATTATGTCGCTTGTCCTTTTCTTTTATGGGCACGTAATCGCCGGACTTGCAGGACTTGAAGCGATCATTCTGCTTGTAGCGGGAATAGCGCTTATTATCGCAGAGATCTTCCTGCCGGGAGGAATTGCCGGGATTGGAGGAGCGGTCGCTATTGTGGCTTCGCTTCTCATGTCCGGCCAGGACCTCGGACACATGGCTTTCAGCATCGGAATAGCCATTGTCGTTACTATCGTAGCGTCAGTTCTGCTCTTTAAATTTGTCGGTTTCCAGAACAACTTCTTTAAAAAAATTGTTCTGAGCGATTCCACAAATACTTCGGAAGGCTACGTTTCGTCCCGAAGCAGACTGGAACTGATAGGCGAGACAGGCGAAAGTCTGACCCCTCTCCGTCCTTCCGGGTCTGGAGTTTTCGGAGACGAAAGGCTGGATGTAGTGAGTGAAGGGTCATTTATTCAGGCAGGTACAGGAATCAAAATCGTGAAAGTGGAAGGGTCAAGAATTGTAGTACGGGAAATTGGAGATAATAAGGAGGAAAAATCATGACGTTACAGGAATTGATGCCATTAATCATCGTTGGAATCATTATTATTGCTTTAGCTGTACTGTTCACTTTCATCCCCGTGATGCTGTGGATCAGCGCACTGGCTGCAGGGGTCAAGATCAGTATATTCAGTCTTGTGGGTATGAGATTAAGACGGGTAACTCCCGCCAGAGTCATCAACCCTCTGATCAAAGCTCATAAAGCCGGTCTTGATATTAATACGAACCAGCTCGAGAGCCACTACCTGGCCGGGGGTAATGTGGACAGGGTGGTCAATGCGCTTATTGCCGCGCACCGTGCAAACATAGAACTGACTTTCGAGCGATGTGCAGCGATCGACCTGGCCGGCCGGGATGTACTGGAAGCTGTTCAGATGAGTGTTAACCCTAAAGTGATAGAGACTCCTTTCATCGCCGGTGTGGCTATGGACGGTATTGAAGTGAAAGCGAAAGCCCGTATCACGGTCAGGGCTAATATCGACCGGCTCGTAGGGGGTGCCGGGGAGGACACGATTATCGCACGTGTCGGAGAAGGTATCGTTTCTACTATCGGTTCCAGTGAGAACCACAATAAAGTGCTTGAGAATCCGGATTCGATTTCCAAAAACGTTCTCGGAAAAGGGCTTGATGCAGGTACGGCTTTCGAGATTCTCTCGATTGATATTGCCGATATAGACATCGGTAAGAACATCGGAGCCATTCTGCAGACGGACCAGGCAGAAGCTGATAAAAATATCGCTCAGGCGAAAGCGGAAGAACGAAGAGCGATGGCTATCGCCCAGGAGCAGGAAATGCGCGCCCGTGTTCAGGAAATGCAGGCGAAAGTGGTCGAAGCGGAAGCGGAAGTACCACAGGCTCTTGCAGAGGCGTTGCGTTCCGGAAAAATGGGAGTTATGGATTATATGAACTACCAGAACATTGATGCGGATACCGACATGAGAAAAACGTTAGGTACTACCGGAGAAACGGATGACGAGGACAACGGCAAGTAATTGGACCTCATTTTCAAGCTTTTGAAGAAAGAGGTGATGATCAGTGGGAGATTTAATATCAGTGATCTTTTCAAACATTTTCATAGTGGGAGCTGTACTTTACGGGATTTTTTCTCTCTTCCAGCGTTCTCAGGAAAACCGGGAAGATAACAGCCCTTCCTCCGTACCGGAACGGCAGAACAGTCCCGCCCCTTCTCTCAACGAGAAGTATGAAGAGATGAAGGAACACGCGGATCAGGATTTTGAAGAAGAGAATGTACACGTTGAAAAAGCATCCGAGAGAAAACATGACGGAATATTGCAGCACGGAGATCTCGTTGTAGATAAAAAAGAAGACGAGACTCAGGAAGTCCATCCGTTCCTCAGGGAAAATTGGACGAAAAGACGAATTCAGGACGGTGTCATAATGAGTGAGATCCTGGGTCCGCCAAGAGCAAAACGTCCCCATCGGCCTTTAAGAAGATGGTGAAGCATGAGACCCGGTCTGCTGAATGCAGGCCGGGTTTTGCTCGTGGTTTAGAAGGAGCTGTGAAAAGGTATGTGAAAACTATAAACATACATAGCCTCCTCCTTATTACGAAGAGCACAGGGACTGGAGGAAAAGTTTTGCACCGCTATACAGACAGTGGTAAAGTAAAATTAATTCTAAAATATAAATTAAATCAAAATTTTATGCAACGAAATATATTAATCAAGGAGATTGAATATGCAGGAAGACTTACAAACGATAGATGTGCATCTGGACAGTCCCGAAGAAGCGCTCACGCTGTTCGGGACGGAAGACAGAAACCTTAAACAGATGGAAGAACAGTTAAGTGTAACTATTGTTTCCAGAGGAGAAAAAGTGAACGTTTCCGGTGTTCCGGAACACGTAGCCATCGTAGAAGATGTTATCGGTTCCCTGCTGGCGCTCATACGCAAAGGCCTCAGCGTTACGGAGAGAGACATTGTATATGCTATTGAGCTTGCTAAAAAAGGTAAAATTAATCAGTTCGAAGCATTGTATGAAGATGAGATAACGAGAAACGCCAAAGGAAAACCGATTCGTGTGAAAACACTGGGGCAAAGAGATTATATCAGTGCCATTAAAAGGAACGATCTGACTTTCGGTATAGGCCCTGCCGGGACGGGAAAGACATATCTTGCTGTAGTTATGGCTGTCAACGCGCTGAAGAATGGAGACGTCAAGAGAATTGTACTCACCCGGCCTGCTGTCGAAGCCGGAGAAAGTCTCGGTTTCCTGCCCGGAGATCTGAAAGAGAAGGTCGATCCGTACCTTCGTCCCCTTTACGACTCCTTACATGACTTGTTCGGTGTTGAGCACACGGCAAGACTGATTGAAAGGGGAACGATTGAAATTGCACCGCTTGCTTATATGAGAGGACGGACGCTTGATGACGCTTTCGCTCTTCTTGACGAAGCACAGAACACTACGCCGGAGCAGATGAAGATGTTTTTGACAAGGCTCGGTTTCGGATCGAAAATGATTATTACGGGGGACATAACCCAGGTGGACCTTCCGAAAGGGATGAATTCCGGTCTTATCGAAGCGAAACAGAAGCTGTCGAAGGTGAAAGGAAGCTCTTTCATCCATCTTGATGAAACGGACGTTGTTAGACATCCGCTGGTGCAGCGGATTATTGAAGCGTATGAAGATAAAGAATAGAGGGGGCTATCAAGATGTTGAAAATCGATTTTCATGATGAAACGAATTCCATCGATGAAGCATTTGTGGATCTGATTGAACGGGTGTTATCTTTTGCTGCCGAGAAAGAGGGGGTAGCAGGGGATAATGAACTTTCCATTACCTTTGTCAACAATTCGCAGATTCAGGAACTGAACAGAAATTACCGGCAGATAGATCAGCCGACAGATGTTCTCTCGTTTCCTATGCTTGAAGAAGGGGAAGATGAGCTTGAGGCCATCGATGAAGATATGCCGCGAATGCTCGGGGATATCGTTATCTCCGTTGATAAAGCAAATGAGCAGGCGGAAGATTACGACCATTCTTTAGAGAGGGAGTTTTCTTTTCTTGCCCTTCACAGCCTCCTGCATCTGCTCGGGTATGATCATGAAAAGGAAGAGGACGAAAAGAAAATGTTCAAACGTCAAGAGGACATATTGAATGAATTCGGACTTGAAAGGAAGTAAAGGAAATAAGCGGATAGGTTTCCGCTTCGCCCTGTCGGGTATCCTTGCCGTGGTAAAGGCAGAGAGGAATTTGAGAATCCACTGTTTTGCCTCTGTAGCCGTACTTTTAACAGGAATCTTCCTTTCCATTTCACCCATTGAATGGGCAGTATTGTTTTTGACGATGGGGCTCGTCCTGTCCCTGGAGGTCGTCAATTCTGTGATAGAACGGGTGATGGATTTCATTCATCCGTCCTATCATCAGGAAGTGAAAGTGATTAAAGATGCTTCAGCCGGAGCAGTTCTTATTGCTGCATGTTTTGCAGTAATGATTGCTCTGGTAATTTTCGTGCCAAATTTATAAGTATGGAGGATGACATATGTCAGATACGTTTAAGTCCGGCTTCACAGCCATTGTGGGCAGGCCCAATGTGGGGAAATCCACATTCATGAACCGGGTGATCGGTGAAAAGATTGCTATTATGAGTGACAAGGCGCAGACGACAAGAAACAGAATACAGGGTGTATATACCGATGAAGACAGCCAAATAGTGTTCATTGACACCCCGGGCATCCATAAACCGAAACATAAGCTCGGGAACTATATGGTCAATACTGCTGAGCAGACGTTGAACGAAGTGGATATTATTCTGTTTATGATAAACGCCGAGGAAGGTTATGGGCGTGGCGACCAGTTCATTGTGGACCGTCTGAAGAACGTGGACCGCCCCGTCTATCTGATCATCAACAAGATCGACCGCGTGCATCCTGATAAACTGATTACGCTTATTGAGCAGTACAGAGAGCTGATGGAGTTCACAGAAATCGTTCCCATCTCTGCTCTGGAAGGAAACAATGTCGACCATCTTCTCACGGTTATCAAAGGCCATCTTGAGGAAGGGCCGCAATACTATCCGGAAGATCAGATTACAGACCATCCCGAGCGATTTGTTATAAGTGAATTCATAAGAGAGAAAGTTCTGCACCTGACAAGAGAAGAAATCCCTCACTCCATCGCGGTAAAAATAGAGGGAATAGATGAAGAGGAGAATGGTTCTCTTCACATTCAGGCAATTATAGTTGTAGAAAGAAAGTCACAGAAGGGTATAATCATCGGAAAGCAGGGAAGCATGCTGAAAGAAGTAGGGACAAGAGCCCGGAAAGACATAGAAGCGCTCCTCGGCAGCAAAGTTTTTCTTGAGCTTTGGGTAAAAGTTCAGAAAGACTGGAGAAACCGGTCGATTGATCTGAATGACTTCGGATACAGAGAAGATGACTATTAATAGAGACACTCCTCGCCCCGCCTATTTTAAGTGAAATATTTACTCCGTGGGAGACAGGTTTGAAATGACGGGGAAAGAATCATGAGTGGGAGGACAGGTGAAAGAGTTTGTTGGAAAAAATCGAGGGTCTGGTTATCAGGACAAGAGATTACGGAGAAACTCATAAAATTGTCACGCTTTGGACACGGGAAAAAGGAAAGATTACTGTAATGGCCCGGGGAGCGAAAAAACCGAGCAGCAGAATGAGTTCGGTGACCCAGCCCTTTATTTACGGCAACTACCTTATATATATAGGGAGCGGCATGGGATCGATGTCCCAGGGAGAAACTGTCGATTCTTTTCGATCAGTGAGGGAAGATATATTAAAGGCGGGATACGCTTCTTTTGCCTGTGAACTCGCTGATAAACTGGTGGAAGAAAAAGAGCCGGACCCATTCCTTTTCGAACAACTTCTTACAACACTTACCTACATTGATGAAGGCCGGGATCCGGAAATTGTCACGATGATGTTCGAATTGAAAATTTACAGGAAAGCAGGATTTGCTCCGGTTCTCTCCAGGTGCATTAATTGTGGAAATTCGGAAGGTCCTTTTTCTTTTTCTGTCGCAGAGGGAGGATATCTCTGCAACAGGTGTAAACATGTAGATCCCGATCGTTACGACTTGTCGGAGAGATTCAGCAGTCTGCTGCCTCTGCTCGCAGAAATGGACCTGAAGAGACTCGGAAACATATCAATGAAGAAAGAAAATAAAGAAAAGCTTCGTCAGCTTTTGGACAGGTACTACGAACAATACGGAGGGTATTTTCTGAAGTCCCGGAAGTTTTTGAAGCAAATGGATAAGTTTTATTGACAAGTGGAGCTCAGATTATGTATGCTTTCATATATCATATACATTGTGAAGAAGGGAAGTAGTACTCGGAAGCGGAGATGCCCAGCGAGGCTGTAACAGGTGCAAGGCAGCCCATTTCCCTCCGAAGAAGGCAGTCCGGAGCAATGATCGGAAAGTGGCTGATACGTCAGGACGTATCGGCAAATAGGGTGGAACCGCGGAAATCCCGCCCCTATGTCTTTACGGCATAGGGGCGGGATTTTTCGTGCAGGATGGTGAGTAATAAGAATTTCTTTAATATACAGGAGGTAGTGGAATGGATATCCAAACGATGATATTAACTTTGCAGAAACACTGGTCAGACCAGGGATGCATTTTAATGCAGGCCTATGATACGGAGAAAGGGGCCGGGACGATGTCCCCTATGACGCTGTTAAGGAGTCTGGGACCGGAACCGTGGAATGTAGCTTATGTGGAACCTTCACGTCGTCCGGCTGACGGAAGGTATGGAGAGAATCCGAACAGACTTTACCAGCACCATCAGTTCCAGGTCATAATGAAACCGTCTCCGGACAACATACAGGAGATATATCTGGAGTCCCTGGAAGCTCTCGGAATCGACCCGTTGCAGCACGATATCCGTTTTGTGGAGGATAACTGGGAAAACCCGACCCTCGGTGCTGCCGGCCTTGGCTGGGAAGTGTGGCTTGACGGCATGGAAATCACTCAGTTTACCTACTTCCAGCAGATAGGCGGTCTGGAAGCGAAACCGGTTTCTGCGGAAATTACGTACGGTATTGAGCGGCTGGCTTCCTATATTCAGGATAAAGAAAACGTATTCGAGCTGGAATGGACGAACGGGGTGACCGTAGGCGATATTTTTTCTCAGCCCGAGTATGAACATTCCGTCTATACTTTCGAGGAATCGGATGAAGAGATGCTGTTTGAACTTTTTACAACGTATGAAAAAGAAGCGGAGAAGCTCATGGAGAGAAATCTCGTCTTCCCTGCCTATGACTACGTTTTGAAATGTTCCCATACGTTCAACCTTCTGGATGCAAAAGGCGTCATATCCGTCACTGAACGGACCGGTTATATCGGAAGAGTGCGTAACCTGGCGAGAAAGATAGCGAAGGCGTATGTAGAGAAGCGGGAAGAACTAGGTTTTCCAATGTTAAAGGAGGAATCGACTCATGAGTAATGAGGCACTATTCGAAATAGGTCTTGAGGAGCTGCCTGCCCGATTCATCAGCAGTGCCGAAAATCAACTGAGAGAAAAAACAAAAGAGTGGCTGGAGGCGAACAGACTGCCATTCACCTGGATAACTGTATATTCCACTCCGAGAAGACTGGCCGTATATATAGAAGGGCTGCCTGAAAAGCAGCCGGATACCGAGGAAAAGGCGAAAGGTCCTGCTGAAAAAATTGCGGTAAATGAAAATGGAGAGTGGTCGAAGGCAGCTATCGGTTTTTCCAAAGGTCAGGGAAAAACCCCGGAGGATATCTACTTTGAAGAGGTTAACGGTACGTCTTATGCGCACATAGATAAATATATTAAAGGCGAAGAGACGGAAACTATTCTGCAGGACTATAAGAACGTGATCCTGTCCCTCGCTTTTCCGAAAAATATGCGCTGGGGAAATCATTCCCTTAAATTCATAAGACCGATCCGCTGGCTCGTCGCTTTGTTCGAGTCAACAATCATTCCTTTGGAAATCGAAGGGGTTTCCGCAGGAAAAACTACGCGCGGTCACCGGTTTTTAGGAAAAACCGTTACAATAGAACGCCCTTCCCAGTACGTAAGCGCTCTTTACGAACAATTTGTGGCAGTGGACCGTAACGAACGGAAAGCGGATATTCAGCGTCAACTGGAGCAGCTGCAACAGGAGAAAAACTGGAACATTCACGAAGACGAAGAACTGTTATGGGAAGTCACGGACCTCGTAGAGTACCCAACGGTGTTCAGCGGGAGTTTTGACCAGTCCTTTCTTAAGGTACCGGATGAAGTACTGATCACTTCTATGAAAGAACATCAGCGTTACTTTCCCGTGCACCGGGAAGAGGATCTTCTCCCTTACTTTGTAGGTGTGAGAAACGGCAATGGAGAGCACATCGATAATGTAGCGAAGGGGAATGAAAAGGTGTTACGGGCAAGACTGTCGGATGCCGAGTTCTTTTACGAAGAAGACCTGAAGGTATCGATTGAACAAAGGCTTGAAAAGCTTGGTAAAATCGTTTATCAGGAAGAACTGGGAACTCTCGCTGAAAAAGTGAGCAGAAATGAAGATATAGCTCTTATCATAAGCGACAAACTCGCTATCTCAGATAGTGACAGGGCAAATGTGCAAAGGGCAGCCCGTATATCCAAATTCGATCTCGTTACGCAAATGGTCGACGAGTTCACTGATTTACAGGGAATCATGGGTGAAAAATATGCGCGCATTTTCGGGGAAAATGATGATGTGGCTGTAGCTATCCGTGAACAGTATCTTCCGAAACAGGCGGGAGGGGCCGTGCCTGAAACAGTTACAGGTGCCGTGTTAAGCCTGGCTGATAAACTGGATACAATCGTCGGGGCGATAGCTGTAGGAAACCTTCCGAGCGGTTCCCAGGACCCTTATGGTCTAAGGAGGCAGGCGCTCGGGGTTCTTAAAATCATCGAGGAACGCGGGTTTGATATCAATATAACGGAACTTCTGGACAGAACGGTGTCCTATTACGGGGAGAAGGCGGTTGGAACAGCAGCAGAAACGGAACTTCGAGCCAACGTCCATGAGTTTTTCAATGCAAGAACCGCCTACCTGCTGAAAAAAGAAGATGTAGAAAGCGATGTCGTGGAAGCGGTGCTAGCGGAAGGGAGCGGTAATTACCCCCTCACGAAAGAAAAAGCCCATCTGCTTTCCGGAAAAAGGCATGAAGATGGATTCCGCGCTGTTCAGGAAGCGTTCGGAAGAACATTGAATATGGCCGACAAAGCGGAAGGTGCCGAAGTGGATAAAGCTTTATTTGAAAAAGAAGAAGAACTGAGGCTATATGAAAAACATGAAGAAGTGAAAGAAGCATTCTTTAAACAACTGGAGGAAAGAGAAATAAATGCTTCTCTTCGCACTCTGAGCGAACTGGCGGAGCCGATTCACTCATTCTTCGACAATATTATGGTCATGGCGGAAGATGAAAGAGTGAGAATGAACCGTCTGGCACTTTTAAAGAACGTGGCGGACACTCTATACGTTTTTGCAGACTTCAATGCTATCCAGTGGAAACAGCAGAATTGACGCCTCCCTTCTTTTCCTTTCTTTTAAAAAATGTATATAATATTAAATAATAGTATGGCATAGTTAGGACGAGGGTGGTGAAATCATGGATCTGTCCAACCGACAAGAAAGAATTATTGAAATCGTAAAAGAACAGGGCCCTATTACCGGTGAAAACATAGCTGATCAGCTTAGTCTCACGAGAGCCACGTTGCGGCCTGATCTTGCGATACTGACAATGGCCGGCTACCTTGATGCCCGGCCGAGAGTAGGCTATTTCTTTACGGGTAAAACCGGATCGGAACTGCTTACGGAGAAACTGAAAAAATTCAAAGTGGGAGATTTTCAATCGATCCCGATTGTTGTAGATGAGAATGTATCGGTTTACGATGCTATTGTTAATATGTTTCTGGAGGATGTAGGTACTATTTTCGTCACGAATGAAAATGCTAAACTGACAGGCATCCTCTCGAGGAAAGATTTACTGCGGGCAAGCATAGGGAATCAGGATCTCACTTCGGTACCCGTACACATCATAATGACCCGAATGCCGAATATTGCTTACTGTTCAGCAGAAGATTTACTGCTCGATACCGCCCAGACATTAATTGAAAGACAGATAGATGGAGTGCCGGTCGTGGAGGAAAAGGAAGACGGCCTTGAAGTGGTAGGCCGTTTGACGAAGACGAATGTAGCGAAAGCGCTGGTCGAACTCGGGAGAGACGAGCACCTGTAAATCATTTTGGGAGGGGACAGCATGGTCAAACCATTTGTATATATTATGTCAGACTCCGTCGGGGAAACGGCGGAACTCGTAGTGAAAGCGGCTTTGAGCCAGTTTAATGATGGACCCTTTGACGTACAGAGAATACCATATATCGAAGATGAATCGATCATCGATGAAACGCTGATTCAGGCAAAGGAACATGAAGCGTTAATCGGGTTCACCCTGGTATCGCCGGAACTCAGAAAGTATCTGCTTAAACGGGCCGAAGAAGAAGAGTTGGAATGTGTAGACATAATGGGGCCTATGATAGACTCTATGGAGAGACACTTCGGTAGAGAACCTAGGCTTGAAGCAGGACTCGTCCACAAACTTGACGAAGATTATTTCAAGCGGGTGGAAGCGATCGAATTTGCAGTCCGCTACGATGACGGCAGGGATCCGCGAGGGATAAAGAAAGCCGACATTGTACTTATCGGGGTCTCCAGGACTTCCAAAACCCCTCTTTCCCAATATTTGGCGCATAAACGGCTTAAAGTTGCCAACGTTCCAATCGTTCCGGAAGTCAAACCACCGAAGGAACTTTTCGAAGTTGATCCAAGAAGATGTATAGGCCTGAAGATAACGCCCGAAAAATTGAATGATATAAGAAAAGAACGCTTAAAAGCGTTAGGTCTGGGCGATGAGGCGAGTTATGCCAATCTTGAAAGGATCAAACAGGAAATTTCCTATTTTGAAGGAATTGTCGAAGATATCGGCTGTGAAGTAATAGATGTCTCCCACAAGGCTGTGGAAGAGACGGCTAATAAAATTATTCACACTTTACGTACCAATGGAGAAAAATAGAAAAGTCGCGCTGTGACAGCGCGACTTTTTCAAGCGTGAAAGCCAAATAGTGGCATCCGGCCAGAAAGTTGTTTTATAATAGAATGTCGTAGCCCAATATGGAGCTTTCAGAATAATAAAACATTCATCAGAAAGAAGGATTTCAGAGTGCTCTGTAGAAACTAAAATTATGACGAAATTTACACTGACTATATGGGTAGACGCTGACAGCTGCCCCGTAAAAGAAGAGATTCGATCAATTTCGTACAGACAAACCATACCTGTCCGGTTTGTAGCGAGCTACGACCACTATTCCCCCGATCTCGGGGAGGAGTGGACTTTTGTAGAAAAAGGGCAGGATGCGGTGGATCTGTTTATTCTTAATCATGTAAAACCTGGTGATGTAGTGGTGACTCAGGATTTATCACTGGCCTCACTGCTTCTTGAGAGAGGGGTTTACGTTCTGACCCCCAGAGGTAAACTGATTAAAAGCTTCGAGGTGGAATCGATTATGCATTCCAAGTATATAAGAATGAAGGAAAAAAGACGCGGAAACTATGGGAAGGGGCCTGCCGCTCTGACCAGGCATGATCGCATGCTGTTCAAAGAAAGATTGTCGGGTATCCTGCATGAGCGTGGCATGTAATCAAATAATAGAGTGCTGGTGATAGAAATGGTCGGACGTATTCCGGAAGAAACTGTAGAAGAAGTTCGGAAAACCGCGGATATTACAGATGTAATCGGGGAACATGTACAACTGAAGAAACAGGGGAGGAACTATTTCGGACTATGTCCGTTTCACGGAGAGAGCACGCCTTCTTTCTCTGTCTCCCCGGAAAAACAGATTTTTCACTGTTTCGGTTGTGGAAAGGGAGGAAACGTATTTTCCTTCCTGATGGAAAAAGAGAACTGGACGTTTATCCAGGCTGTCGAACATCTGGCAGCCAGGAATAATATTGCCCTTCCCGAAAAGAGTCAGACGGTGACCGAAAGGGAAGATGACGGGGCCCAGCGGATACTGGAAGCCCATCAGTGGCTGGCCAAACTTTACCATCATTTTCTGGTGAACACTACGGAAGGTAAGGAAGCACTTCAATATCTGACGGAAAGAGGTTATTCAAGGGAGACCATTGATACTTTCAATCTGGGATACGCTCCTGACAAGCCGGATGTAGTAGCCACTTTTCTGGAGAAGAAGGGTTATCACCCTCAGGAAATGGTGAAAGCCGGTCTGCTTTCGGAAACAGACAGTGGAGGGTACCTCGACCGTTTTCGCGGAAGAATCATTTTCCCGCTGCGGAATCATCTGGGAAAAACGGTAGCTTTTGCCGGCCGGACCCTCGGGGAAGGCCAGCCTAAATATTTAAACAGCCCCGAGACTTCTGTGTTTCATAAAGGGAAACTGTTGTATAATTTTGATCTGGCGCGCGGTTATATCCGGAAACAGAACAGGATCGTTCTTTTTGAAGGATATGCCGATGTGATTGCTGCTTATCAGGCGGATATCGGCGCCTCCATTGCTACCATGGGAACGTCGCTCACCCCGGGGCAGGCGGAGCTTATGAAGCGGTATTCGGAGAAGGTTATTATATGTTATGACGGGGACAAACCTGGAATCGAAGCGTCTGTGAAGACAGCCAAAGAACTCCAGAATGCCGGCATTCATGTATTCATAGCCAGAGTGCCTGACCAGAAAGACCCTGATGAATTTATAAAAACAGAAGGCGGAGACAGGTTCAAACGGGAAGTAATCGATACGAGCGAACCGTTTGTAGGGTATCTCATGAGATACTATAAAAATCAGTTCAATCTTCAGGTTGAAGGTGATCGTTTCGAGTACCTCGAGACTGTCCTGCGGGAAGTCGCCAAGTTAGAAAGAGGGGTGGAGAGGGAATACTACCTACAGGAACTCAGTAAGGAGTTCTCTCTATCCATGGAGAGCCTCAAAGAGGAAATGGAGAAATGGAAACCTGAAGCAAATACGGGGACACCCCGTCATCAAAGCTGGCGGAAAGCAAACGATAAAGAATCACGTGCTTCTTCCGGTAATAAGCCCCGCCGTGCTTTTCACAACGCGGAGCGGAGACTGCTGGCTTATATGATGAAAGACACTTATATTGCTGAAGTGGTGAAACAGGAGATTTCTGCCTCTTTTAATATTGAAGATCACCAGATTATAGCAATGCAGCTATATGCTTATTATGAAGAAAATGAATTAATGAATACCAGTGAATTTCTGGAAAGCTTCAGTGAAGACCGTCTCAGGAATCTCGTTACGGATATAGCTTCCATACCTCTCACGCCTGAAGTGCCTGAAAAAGAGATAGAGGATTATCTGTATCAGGTGAAAAGGGAGAAATGGAAAAAAGAAAATACGAATCATCTGCACAAAGAAATGAAAGAAGTGGAGAAACAGGACCCGATACGCGCTGCTGAGATAGCTATGCAACTGTTGCAGGAAAACAGAGGCTGGAAGAGCAGAAAGTAGGCTGTTTACAAGTTTGAAGGAGGGGAGCTCATGGCTGAAAATAACCAAAAGTCAGCTAACGCTAACGCTAACGAAAATGAACTGACGCTGGACCAGGCTAAAGAACAGGTGATGGAGCTTGGAAAGAAACGTGGAGTTCTTGCTTATGAAGAAGTGGCAGAGAAATTATCCCATTTTGAATTGGATTCCGACCAGATGGATGAATTTTATGAGAAGCTGAACGAGCAGGGTGTAGAAGTGATAGGGGATTCCGAGAAAGACCCTAATATGCAGCAGTTGAACAAAGAAGAAGAGTTTGATCTGAACGATTTGAGTGTACCGCCAGGGGTGAAAATAAACGATCCCGTGCGTATGTATCTCAAAGAAATAGGGCGCGTGAACCTGCTGTCTGCGAATGACGAAATCAGTCTTGCCCACCGTATCGAAGAAGGAGACGAGTTCGCTAAGAGAGAGCTGGCGGAGGCGAACCTTCGTCTCGTCGTAAGTATCGCCAAACGTTATGTAGGTCGGGGTATGCTGTTCCTGGATCTGATTCAGGAAGGGAATATGGGTCTGATTAAAGCGGTAGAGAAGTTCGACTATCGAAAAGGTTTCAAGTTCAGTACGTATGCAACCTGGTGGATCCGCCAGGCGATTACGAGAGCTATCGCGGACCAGGCCCGGACAATACGTATCCCGGTCCACATGGTAGAGACTATCAACAAACTTATTCGTGTCCAGAGGCAGCTGCTTCAGGATTTCGGCAGAGAGCCGACACCTGAGGAGATTGCGGAGGAAATGGAGCTTACTCCTGATAAAGTAAGAGAAATACTGAAAATAGCCCAGGAGCCTGTTTCCCTTGAAACGCCTATAGGCGAGGAAGATGATTCCCATCTGGGAGATTTTATTGAAGACCAGGAGGCTACATCTCCTTCCGATCATGCAGCATACGAACTCTTGAAAGAACAGCTTGAAGATGTGCTGGATACGCTTACAGACCGGGAAGAGAATGTGCTTCGTCTACGTTTTGGCCTCGATGACGGCAGGACGCGGACACTTGAAGAAGTAGGAAAAGTTTTCGGGGTTACTCGCGAGAGAATACGGCAAATCGAAGCTAAAGCTCTGCGCAAGCTTAGACATCCGAGCCGCAGTAAACGTCTGAAGGATTTTATGGAGTAAAGGGAATAAAGTATGGGGTCCGGGGAGCTTAATGTCTCCGGGCATCCATTAATCCCCTGGAGGTAGACGGACATTGTCAAAAAACCGTAAGGACGTTATCGTAGATGAAATCAGATACTGGAAAAAGAATAAGCTGTTACCTGATAAATACTGTGATTTTCTGTTAGCTTTATACACAGAAGGTGAGAGCGGAGATGATAAAGAGAAAAAAGTCTTACGTACAAGCCCGTGGCTTGCTACATATTACTCTGTTAATTTCCTGTTGATTCCATTGTCGTTTACAGTTATATATTTTACTGAAAACGGTATCATTTTGCAATCCTTACTTTTGACCGGTTTTGCAGGTTCCTCTTTTTTACTGCAGAGCTTGATAAAAAAAGAAAAGGCGCCGGTTGAGCTTCCGATGATCATTACACTTATTATCGTTCTCCTGCTGACCACTTCTTCCGCTGCTTATTATTTCCCCATGTTATACGCCGAGGGGATTGCTCTTTTGAATGCAGTCGGATGGATGACGATCGGTATGCGGAGGAGCCTGTTCTATGTCAAGGTTTCAGGCATCGCTCTGTTGGCAGGCACGTTGATCAGCATGCTGATCAGATAATTTTTAGTACTTATAAACCTCTTTAAAAATTTAATTTTTAATTTATCATCTTTTCTAAATGGAGGATATCGAGTAGAATATATATAGCTCGGTTTAAAATACCTACAGTATAATGAATACATAAGGAGGAAGTTTTGTATGATAAAGAAACGATTAGTCCCTTTTGCACTTATCGCCGTATTGGGTATCCTGACGATGATAATTGTCGGCAGTGTAGGGATGAACCAGCAACAGGCAATTGAAAACGAAGACAAAGGCGGTGGAGAAGAACAGACGGCCAGCGCCAATCCTGAAGAAATGTTCCAGAATTCCTGCGCAAGCTGTCACGGCAGTGATTTGAGCGGTGGAGTAGGTCCAAACCTTCAGGGCGTGGGTGATCGTCTCTCCGTTGAGGAAATCGTCAGTACTATAGAGAACGGAAAAGGCCAGATGCCGGCAGGACTTTACACCGGAGAAGAAGCTAAAGCAGTAGCTGAATGGCTGGCGGAACAATAAATACGTAAGTGAAAAGCTTTCTGGATGCCAGGAAGCTTTTCTTATTGAAGGAGGAGTAAATGGTGAGGTTATCTGAACGTCTGTCTCTCATCGCGGGGTATCTTCCGGAGGAGACATATTTTGCAGACATAGGGTCCGATCATGCTTATTTGCCCGTATATTTCTGTTTGAATCATCCGGAAGCGAAGGCTTTGGCCGGTGAGGTGAACGAGGGGCCATTGAACAGTGCTGAAAAAGTGATAAAAGAATACGACGTGCATAACAGAGTGGAAGCGAGAAAAGGGGATGGTCTGGATGTTCTGGAGGGCCGTAACGTCTCCGAGGTGGTTATTGCAGGTATGGGCGGGCCGCTGATCGCCTCTATTTTGGAAAGAGGGAAGGACAGACTCCGAGATGTAAGGCGCTTACTGCTCCAACCTAATATCCATTCCGAAATAGTGCGCAGATGGCTTGAGGAAAACGGGTTCGCCCTGGTCGATGAAAAAATCATCGAAGAAAATAATCATATATATGAAATATTGATTGCAGACCGCGGTGCACCGTCTTCGTTGTATACAAAGGACTGTAAAGAAACGGAGTTATGGCTCGGTCCTATTTTAATGAAAGAAAAAACGGAAGCGTTCAGAAAAAAATGGGAACGGCAATTGAAGAAAAATATGGAAATTCTTCATAAGTTGGAACTGGCTGCAGATGAACAGGAATCGAAAAAGAAAGAAATTATAAAAGAAATCGATATACTGAAGGAGGTCCTCTATCATGAAAACGATTAAGGCAAAAGAAATTATGCGGGTAATGGACGACTGGGCACCGGAGACGTGGGCATTTGACTGGGATAATGTCGGTCTTCAGGTAGGCGGCAAAAATAAACAGGTGTCTAAAGTTATGGTTACTTTGGATGTACTTGAACCTGTAGTTGATGAGGCAATCAGTGAAGGTGCGGACTTAATTATTGCTCATCATCCCCTCCTTTTCCAAAAACCGGATACGATTGATACAGAGAAGGCTAAAGGTCGAATACTCCAGAAACTGCTCGCTCACGACATCACCGTCTATGCATCGCACACCAACCTTGATATCGCTGAAGGCGGTGTAAATGACGTGTTGAGTGACAGCGTAGGATTACAGAGAACGAAACCGTTTGTATCTTTATTTCAGGAAAAGGTGTACAAGGTAGCTATACATGTTCCTCATGACCATGCAGAAGATATCAGAAACGCTATGGCTGAAGCCGGAGGCGGACACCTTGGTGAATACAGTCACTGCACTTTTCAGATTGAGGGTGAGGGGACATTTAAGCCTTTGGAAGGAGCAGACCCTTATATAGGTGCACCGGGAGAAATGGAAAGAGTCGATGAGTTAAAAATAGAAACTATAGTGAAAGAAAACGATTTGAATAGTGTTATTCAGGCAATTGCGAAAGCTCATCCGTATGAAGAACCTGCGTATGATGTCTACGAAGTGAAAATCAATGGGGAGAACAGAGGCCTTGGCCGAATAGGAACACTAGCCTCGCCGACAAATCTTGAAAGTTTTACGGAAAAAGTGAAAAAAGCTTATCAGGTACCCTCAGTACGGGTTACCGGAGATTTGAATAAACCGGTGAAGAAAGTGGCAGTCGTCGGAGGGAGCGGCGAAGATTTTTTCAAAGCCGCAATCTCAAAAGGCGCTGACGTGCTGATCACAGGTGACGTGACCTTCCATAAAGCCCAGGATGCCTGGGCGGAAGGACTGGCCATCATTGATCCGGGCCACCACGTGGAAAAACTGGTATGTCCGGAGATTAAAAGAAGAGTCGAAGAAGCATTCGATGTAGAAGTGATCATATCGGAGACACATACTGAACCTTTTCGATTCATTTAGAAGAGAAATGCAGTAAGACCGGCAGTTTTACCTTCGCCGGTCTTTTTTGAATTTTTATTTAACATACAAAAAATACAGAATGCCTGTTGCGGCATTCTGTATATAAAAGTACTATACGGTGATAACGCTTTTCAGTTTTGCTTTGATGCTTTCGGTTTGTTCTGTTTCCGTTTAACCGGAGGTAGTATTTTTTTCTGTTCTACTTTGGATTCGCGGATCCAAGTGTCTTCGTCTTCCTCGTCGAAGTTTTCAATAAAACGGATTACCTCTTTGGTGATTGGAGTAGGGGTGGATGCACCGGCGGTTACAGCTACAGTTTCCACTCCATCAAGCCAGTCGAGGTCGATGTCTGTTACGTCTTTAATGCGATAGGCCTGTGTACCGGCTTTTTCAATAGATACCTGGGCAAGTCTGTTGGAGTTGTTACTTTTAGGGTCTCCCACAACCAGGGTGAGATCGGCTTCCCCTGCCTGCTCGGAAACGGCTTCCTGGCGGACCTGGGTGGCCATACAGATTTCCTGGTGTTTTTCGGTGTGAGGATACTTCTCCTTCACCCTTTCCATAACATCATAGACATCCCACTGGCTCATCGTGGTCTGATTGGTGATAAGCAGTTTTTCACTGTCCACTTCCAGGTTCTCCACTTCATCTTCCGTCTGAACGAGATGAACTTTTCCGGGGGCGACTCCAAGTGCACCTTCGGGTTCCGGGTGCCCTCTTTTACCCACATAAACGATTTCGTATCCTTCTGCCACTTTATCCCTGATAAGGTTGTGCGTATTCGTAACGTCAGGACATGTAGCATCCAGTGTCATCAGCCCTTTTTCTTTAGCCCGTTCTTTAACTTCGGGGGAAACTCCGTGGGCCGTAAATACGACTGTTCCATCATTGATGGATTCCAGTATTTCCAGACGATTCTCACCGTCGAGAGTTATAATCCCTTCGCTTTCGAATGCGTCCGTCACGTGGGAGTTGTGGACGATCATCCCTAAAATATATATCGGCCGTGGAAGATTCGGGTCTTTCGCTGCGTTCTGCGCAATAACCATCGCATCCACGACACCATAGCAGTAGCCACGAGGGGCAATTTTAATGACTTCCATGTGTTTTGTCCTCCTCCGTCTTCAAACTCTAATCTCATTATAAAGGTAAACGTTACTGATGTAAAAATTATTAGTGTGCAATATGAACCAGCCTCTATTATAATAGGGAAAGGATAAATTCTAAAGGAGTTTGATTATGAGTATACATTCGTTCGACCAGTACGACATTACATCCACCGTTTCTAATATCGTGAGCGCCTTGAAATTCAAAGAACCTACTGAAATTCAGCATAAAGTATTACCTCCATTTTTGAGAGGAGAAAGTGTAATTGCACGGTCTCACACCGGTTCTGGTAAGACGCATGCCTACCTTCTGCCGATTTTCAACCGTCTGGAGGCGGACAGAAAAGTGCAGGCGGTCGTCACCGCCCCGACGCGGGAACTGGCCATGCAGATTCATGAAGAAGTCAAAAAGTCTCTACAGGCTTCCGGATTCAGCGGAGAAGTGAAAGCGAAACTTGTCGTAGGGGGAAGCGACAAGTACAGAATGATGGAACAGTTGAAGAAGACTCCTCCGCAAATAATTGTAGGCACTCCCGGGAGAATTCTTGATATGACTAAAGAGGGCGCACTTGATTTGTCTGATGCAAAAACATTTATACTGGATGAAGCTGATCTGATGGTGGATCTCGGGTTCATTGAGGATGTGGATCAGATTCTGATCCGGATGAAAGAGGACCTGCAGGTAGGAGTGTTTTCCGCCACCATCCCGGAAAGATTGCAGCCTTTTCTTAAAAAATACCTCCAGTCCCCTGTATATATAGAAACGGACATGAAGCATCTGGCGCCGGAATCCATGGAACACAGGCTGGTAGAACTGAAGCATAAGGAACCGGCTGATGTAATTATCGAAATTTCGAAAGCGATACAGCCGTATTTGGCTATTATTTTCACAAATGGGAAAGACGAAGCCGACAAACTCGCTGCGGAATTGACTTCAAAGGGAATAAAGCCGGGTCTTATCCACGGAGGTCTCAGTCCAAGAGAAAGAAAACGTGTACTTAAAGATCTCAAGGAACTGCGGTTCCAATACATTGTAGCTACCGATCTTGCTTCAAGAGGTATAGATATTCAGGGGGTCAGCCACGTAATCAACGCTCAGATGCCTAAAGAAACGGAATTTTATCTTCACCGGGTAGGACGGACAGCGAGAGCAGGATTAGAAGGTACCGCCATTAATCTGTACAAAGACACGGACCTTCCCCTCATTGAAAAGCTGCAAGGAAAGGGGCTCACATTCAACTTCTATGAAGTGAAAAAAGGTGAATGGAGAGAAGCGAAGGACTACCGGCGCAGAGAAAATAGAGAAAAACAGGAAAACGAAATGGAAAAGAAAGCGAAACAGCTCGTACGTAAACCGAAAAAAGTAAAACCGGGCTACAAGAAGAAAATGAAATACAAAGCTGATAAAAACTATAAACAAATGAAAAGGGAAAGTTATCGTAAAGGGAAGAAATAACAGGAGGATTGCTGAAGTATGACTAAAATTGGTTCACACGTTTCGATGAAAGGTAAAAAAATGCTTCAGGGGGCCAGCGAAGAAGCTGTCTCCTATGGCGCCAATACGTTCATGATCTATACAGGTGCCCCTCAGAACACGAAGAGGAGACCGATCGAAGAACTCAACATCGAGAACGGGCAAAAGCATATGAAGGAGCATGGAATCGAAGAATTTGTAGTGCATGCTCCTTATATAATCAACGTCGGTAATACTGTGAAGCCGGAAACGTTCGAGCTGGGCGTGGATTTTCTCAGAAATGAAATTTCAAGAACAGAAGCTCTCGGAGCAAAACAGATTGTTCTTCATCCGGGCTCTCACGTAGCTCAGGGGGCGGATCTCGGCATCGCCAAAATTATCGAAGGGCTGAATGAGGTGTTATATAAAGACCAGCACGTACAGATAGCACTGGAGACGATGGCCGGAAAAGGTTCTGAAATAGGCAGGAACTTCGAAGAGCTGGCTGCGATAATGGAAGGGGTGGAGCATGATGAACACCTTTCCGTATGCCTTGATACGTGTCACATTCACGATGCAGGCTACGACATTGTAAATGATTTCGATGGTGTGCTGGAAACGTTCGACCGTATTGTGGGACTCGACCGGCTGAAGGTTATTCACGTAAACGACAGTAAGAATGAGAGAGGGGCCGCCAAAGACCGGCACGAAAATATAGGTTTCGGTTATATCGGCTTTGAAGCTCTCCATCACGTCGTTCACCACCCTAAACTCAAAGATCTTCCCAAAATACTGGAGACCCCTTACGTAGGAGAAGATAAGAAAAATAAAAAACCCCCTTATCAGCACGAAATTGAAATGCTGGAGGCCGGGATTTTCGACCGGGATCTGAAAGAAAAAATTATGAATCAGTAAGTTCGCGACTGCTGCCGACCTCTATGAAACATTGGAGGGAAGCGGCAGTTTTTTTATCTTTTATCATAGAAAAAGCCCCGACGAATATTTCTTCGTCAGGGCTGATGCCAGGAAAAGAGAATCAGTTAATAATTCCTTCTTCTCTTTGTTTTTCGTAATGTTCTTCGGCAAGTTTATCCACTTCTTTTTTCAGTTCCTCTACCATAATGTCTTCAGGAACTTTACGTATGATTTCGCCGTGTCTGAATAACAGACCTTCGCCGCGGGCACCTGCAATTCCTATGTCGGCCTCACGGGCTTCGCCCGGACCGTTCACCGCACAGCCAAGTACTGCAACTTTGATGGGAGCTTTAATCGTCTGGATATACTCTTCAACTTCGTTGGCAATGCTGATCAGGTCAATTTCGATTCTCCCGCATGTAGGACAGGAGATGAGTGTGGCTGCGTTGGATGCCAGGCCATAGGTTTTAAGAAGCTCTCTCGCTACTTTCACTTCTTCCACAGGATCGGCACTCAGGCTGATACGCACGGTACTTCCGATGCCTTTGCTCAATATAGCGCCGAGACCGGCAGCACTTTTTACCGTTCCTGCGAACAGAGTACCTGATTCGGTTATACCTAAGTGAAGAGGGTATGAGATCTGTTCAGCAGCTTTTTCATAAGCTTCAATCGCCAATTTAACGTCGGAAGCTTTAAGAGAGACGATAATATCATGGAAATCCAGTTCTTCCAGAATCTGAATATGGTGAAGCGCACTTTCTACCATACCCTGAGCGGTCGGATAGCCATATTTTTCGAGAATATGTCTTTCGAGTGAACCGGCGTTTACCCCAATACGGATCGGTACACCGTTCGCTTTTGCCGCTTTGACAACTTCTTCGACTTTTTCACGTTTGCCGATGTTTCCGGGGTTGATACGGATTTTGTCCGCTCCGCCTTCAATAGCTTTCAGTGCCTTCCGGTAGTCAAAGTGAATATCTACGACAAGCGGTATATTGATTCTCTTTTTAATCTCGGGAATAGCGTCTGCTGCCCGGTCGTCGGGACAGGCTACGCGTACAATCTGACAGCCTGCTTCTTCCAGACGAAGAATTTCTGCCACAGTCGCTTCTACATCATGAGTTTTTGTGGTAGTCATGGACTGTACAACGACCTGGTCGGAACCTCCGATAGTGAGATTTCCTACTTTTACAGGTCTGGTGTCTTTTCTGTGAGTTATTGCCATTATGAATCGCTCCTTTTACATTAAAAGGTCTCTTGTCTCATTATAAAGGCCAATATTTTAAATGAGAAGTTTCCCTTTTTCCTTTATACTGAATAATAACATCATATCATGTTTAAAACTATCTACAAAGCAAGAGAAGTTATTGAAACGAAATACGTATATTTTTCGTACATATGGTAAAGGTGAGGTGAGTACTTTGTTGACATATGACTGGATTGCTTTCTTTATAACCTTCTTCAGTACAATGTTCCTTCTGGGGGAACTGCTCGTCCGTATGAAAGGCGTTTTTGCGCTGCTCGGTATCGGGTTTATTACTGTGTATTTCTCTTCGTATCTCGAGCCTGATATGTTCTTCCTGATGGGGGCTATGTATCTGCTGGGGCTGGCACTTCTCATCGTGGACGGAAAATTTGTGAACGACGGTACACTCGGTACGATCGGGGCGGTAATCATGGTACTATCCGTAAGTCTCAGTGCACCGAGCTGGGGAGCGGGATTATACAGTGCGAGCGGGGTAGTTCTTGGTGGATTATCTTCATTGGTATTCCTTAAAGTATTCCCTAAACGTCAGATGTGGAGCAAGGTTGCTTTGAATGATCAGTTATCCTCGGAGCTCGGGTATAACAGTATGAATGAGACATATAGAGCTCTTATCGGTGAAAATGCGACAGCCGTAACCGATATGCGCCCTACCGGAACGATAGAAGTAAAGGGGAAAGAATATAGTGCCACTACGAATGGTAAATGGCTGGAAAAAGGAGAACAGTTGACCGTCGAGGATGCCGATGGTACAAGGATTCTCGTTACGAAGACAGAAACCTGAACAAATGGTTTCTGTCTTTGTTTGTAAAGATAATGTTAAGATTCGAAAATAACCTTTACAATAGCTCTTTCAATCATTAATAATGAGGACGGTAACAGAGAGAATGATTGATAACCAGCTGCCTGGGCAGTGAAAGGGTGAGGGGATTGGATATTAGTTATCAGGAAATTATATTTCAGTTTTTCGGTGGACTCGGAATATTTTTATTCGGTTTAAAGTATATGGCGGACGGTTTGCAGAGGACAGCCGGAGATCGCCTGAGAGATATTTTGGATAAATTTACGAAGAACCCTTTTATGGGAGTCATCGCCGGTGCAGTAGCAACGGGTTTTCTTCAAAGTAGTTCAACCACGACCGTGTTGACTGTCGGGCTTGTGAACGCAGGGTTCATGACCTTCAGACAGGCGATCGGGGTCATAATGGGAGCGAACATAGGTACTACACTTACAGCATTCATTATCGGTATTGATATTAAGGCATACGGGCTGCCTATTTTGGCAATCGGGGCCTTTATGATTTTCTTCTTTAAAAACCACAAAGTTTCCAACTGGGGCCAGACCATTTTCGGTTTCGGTGCACTCTTCTTCGGACTCGAGACGATGGGGAAAGGTGTAGAACCTCTTGGAAATGTTCAGACATTCACAGACCTCACAGTCAGCATGAGTAACAACCCGATTCTGGGTGTAGTCGTGGGAGTTCTGTTCACGGTTCTTGTCCAAAGTTCAAGTGCCACCATAGGTATTCTTCAGAGTCTGATGGGGGAAGGACTGGTATCCATTGATGCCGCCCTACCGGTGCTTTTCGGTGATAATATCGGTACTACCGTAACGGCGGCTCTTGCTGCAATCGGGGCAAGTGTCGGAGCCAAACGGGCAGCTTTCGCTCACGTTATCTTCAACGTGCTTGGAGCCGTAATCTTTCTTATGCTCCTCGTACCCTTCGAAGCTTATGTCAGATGGATAAGCAGTTATCTGGACCTGGGCCCCGAGATGACGATAGCTTTTGCTCACGGGTCGTTCAACATCGCGAACACGATTGTACAATTTCCATTCATCGCAATACTTGCATGGATAGTAATGAAACTGGTGCCGGGTGAGGATACGGTAATCGAGTACAAACCTCAGCACCTGGATCCGATCTTCATAGAACAGTCCCCGTCTCTTGCCCTGGACCAGGCGAAAGCAGAGATTATACGTATGGGAGACTATGCCTACAAAGGTCTCAGTGAAACGAACCTGTATCTCACAAGTAACCTGAGAAAACACTCCGAGCTTGCGACACAGGTGGAAGAAGCACTGAACAACCTCGACAGAAAAATCACAGATTACCTGGTCGACCTGTCGCAGACCTCACTTTCCGACGACGACAGTCATAAGCACGGGGCACTTCTGGACTCGGTGCGCGATTTCGAAAGGATAGGAGATCATTTTGAAAACCTTATAGAACTGATCGATTATAAAAATACGCACAAAGTGAACTTGACTGAACAGGCTCATGACGATCTGAATGAAATGTTCAGTCTGACTCTGGAAACGGTGAATCAGGCCACCAGATCTCTGGAATTCATGGATGAAGATGAAGCCCGGGAAGTAGTGCGGAAAGAAAATGAGCTTGACCGAATGGAACGTACTTACCGTAAGAAGCACATTATCAGATTGAACGAAGGAATCTGTTCAGGCCAGGCAGGTATCGTATTTGTGGATATGCTCAGTAACCTTGAGCGTATCGGTGATCATGCTGTAAACGTGGCGGAAGAAGTGCTTGGGGAGAAAGAAAACCTGTAGAAAAAGCAGGAGGAGGGAGGGGAAAACCTTCCTTCTCCATTAAATTTTCATGAACGTGTTGACAATAATAAATGACGCATGCTATATTAAATAGCGTCGTTAAAATACTTCATATGGCGGTGTAGCTCAGCTGGCTAGAGCGTACGGTTCATACCCGTGAGGTCGTGGGTTCGATTCCCTCCACCGCCATTACATATCTATGGCGGTTGTGGCGAAGTGGTTAACGCACCGGATTGTGGTTCCGGCATACGTGGGTTCGATCCCCATCAACCGCCCCATACGGACCCTTAGCTCAGCTGGTTAGAGCTATCGGCTCATAACCGATCGGTCGCAGGTTCGAGTCCTGCAGGGTCCATTATTACGGGGGAGTACCCAAGTACGGCTGAAGGGAGCGGCCTCGAAAGCCGCCAGGCGGTATTTATGCCGCGCGGGGGTTCGAATCCCTCCTCCTCCGCCACTTTCTTTACTTAGGCTCGGTAGCTCAGTCGGTAGAGCAACGGACTGAAAATCCGTGTGTCGGCGGTTCGATTCCGTCCCGAGCCATTTAAAAATGAACAGGCATCATCCGGAATCATCAAATTCATATGAATTTGATGATTTTTTGTTTAAACGGAAAGTAACTGAGGTAAACAATGGATGGATGCGGAAGGTAGTCGATCAAAACGTTTGCATCGATACTGACCGTTTGGTAAGTTAATAGTAAGGGTTTCAATCCCTTACATATTAAATACAAGGAGGATTTTATTTATGGCTAAATTTGAACTTCCAGAACTTCCATATGCTTATGATGCACTGGAACCGACAATCGACAAGGAAACGATGAACATCCATCATACCAAACACCACAACAAGTACGTATCAACATTGAATGATGCGTTGGAAGGTCACAGTGACCTGCAGGACAAATCCCTCGAAGAACTTCTTCAGAACAACCTGGAAATTGTTCCTGACGAGATTAAAACACCGGTACGCAGAAACGGCGGCGGTCACGCTAACCATGACCTTTTCTGGACTATCATGTCTCCGAACGGTGGCGGTGAGCCAAGTGGTAAACTTGCGGACGATATTAAACAGACGTTCGGAAGCTTTGAAGATTTCAAAGAGAAATTCGAAGCTACCGCTAAAGGCCGTTTTGGTTCCGGATGGGCCTGGCTCGTAGTTAATAACGGAAAACTTGAAGTTATTGATACACTGAACCAGGATTCTCCTCTTATGGAAGGTAAGACACCGGTACTCGGTCTGGACGTATGGGAGCACGCGTACTATCTCAACTACCAGAACCGTCGTCCTGACTATGTTGCAGCGTTCTGGAACGTTGTCAACTGGGACGAAGTAGAAAAACGCTATAACGAAGCTAAGTAATTCTTTACGCCCCTGCCGTTCATACGGCGGGGGTTTTGCTTAGGTTGCGGACCTTAGTTCCGCTCCCTGCGTACAGGCAGCTTCTGACGGAAAACATTCAAATAAAAGAAAAGTGTATTGTGAAAATGCTTGAAAGGGAAGCGACAATCTGCTATTATAATGAAGTCTGATTACAACTTTGAAATCATTAACATTAAAGAAATATTGGAGGGACAGAATATGCGCGTAAATATTACACTAGCCTGTACTGAAACAGGAGACCGTAACTATATCACTACTAAAAACAAACGCACAAATCCTGAGCGTCTGGAATTGATGAAGTACAGCCCGCGTCAGGGGAAACACACTTTGCACCGTGAAACAAAATAAAGACCTCATTAGATCGCGACATTTACTGTTGCGATCTTTTTTTTACATACGGAAGTACAGGCATTTCACTGCTTCAGGGGAGAGGGTGAGTCCATGAAGAAATTGATGCGTACTGAAATTATGCGTTACTTAAAGAACCTTTCGAGAGAACAGAGGCATCGAATTGAGGAGGAACAGTTTGTAAACGTAACGGGTACTTCCCAATGGGAAAGAGCCCGTGTAATAGCTATAACAGTTTCCAAATACCCGGAATGGAGTACGAGAAACTTTATCGAAAAAGGGTGGGAGGAAGGTAAGAAGGTCGCGGTTCCCAAAGTCTCCCCAACTTTAAAAAGCATGGAGTTCTATCTCGTTCATACATATGAACAAATGAAAGAAGGATACAGCGGTATTTTGGAACCTGATCCTGAATTCTGTTCAATAATTCACAAAAAAGACATTGATTTACTTTTTGTGCCGGGCTTATTATTTAATTACGACGGGTATCGTATAGGGTTCGGCGGGGGCTTCTATGACCGTTACCTGGAAACATTTTCAGGAAAGACGTTATCTGTAACTTCCGAAAATCAATTGCAGGACTTCATACCCGTCGAAGATCACGATATACCCGTTCAGTTGATTGTAACAGAGAGCCGTCTTATCAATACTTCCGGGGAGGAATGAACTTATGATGAATATGCGAAATAGAGTAGTTATCATTGGGAACGGAGCGGTGGGTTCCAGTTACGCCTATGGACTCCTGAACCAGGGAGTGGCTGATGAGCTGGTGATCATCGATCTGGATAAAGATAAAGCGGAAGGAGATGTCATGGATTTGAATCATGGACTTGCTTTCGCACCATCTTCTATGCAGATAAGAACGGGGGACTACCGGGACTGTGAGGGAGCGGATATAGTTGTAATTACTGCGGGAGCCAATCAGAAGCCCGGAGAAACCAGACTGGACCTTGCCATGAAGAATACGGAAGTGTTCAAATCCATCGTTGATCAGGTGATGTCCCATTCATTTGATGGTATATTTATAGTAGCAACCAATCCTGTGGACGTTTTAAGTTATATGACCTGGAAGTTCTCCGGGTTATCCTCCGAGCGGGTTATAGGGTCCGGTACGATTCTGGATACCGCCAGATTGAGGTATCAGCTGGGAGATTATTTCCGTATCGATGCAAGAAATGTACACGCCTACATCATCGGTGAGCATGGTGATTCGGAATTGCCTGTCTGGAGTCATGCGAACGTGGGCGGTATTCCCGTGGATCAGTACATATCCATGCATACGGAGAGATATGATGAAAAGGATCTGGAACCTATTTTCCATAAAGTACGCGATGCGGCTTATCATATTATAGAAAGAAAAGGTGCTACTCATTATGGAATAGCAATGGGGCTGGTACGCCTGACCAAAGCGGTTCTCCGCAACGAAGATGCCCTGTTCACTGTATCGGTACTTCTTGAAGGGCAGTATGATGAGGAAGATGTGTACGTGGGCGTACCGGCGATCATTAACAGAAACGGCGTTAGGGAAATAGTGGAATTGAATTTACGACAGGACGAGAAGGATTTATTCAAGAAATCCGTCTCTGTAGTGAAGGATGCTGTGGAGCGCGTAAAACATTATTAAGTTGTGACGAAGGGGGAGATTACATGGAGATGGAACAGCGGTATTTTTTTTGGAAGTTGGCGTATGATCTCGTCTCCCGCTTCGATTTTGAGATTATACATCTCCACCTGCAGCGTGAAGAGGTGTGGCTTGAGAAGTCGTCCGGAGGTCAGTCACACGTAATCCGTCTGCTGAACAAGGAATTTCACTGGTCTAATCACGTGAAGGCGGACATTGAGCATGTGAACAGACAGCTGGAGAAAAACAAAAGATATTTTTCGGGACGGATAAAAAACATCGATTTATTATATGTGGCTGAACACCCGACAGTAGACGAGTTCGATTCTCCGTCGGTAAAACTGGCACATAATTCGAACGTTATTTTTCTGAGTGATGATAATAAAGAGAGGGGACTGGAACAATTAGCTGCCACGAACAAGCTGGATCACCCGCCAGAAATCAACTATAAACTGCCGGATGCCCCTCTTGAATATGAATCTACCATTGAATATATGAAACATCAGCTTTATTCTATCAGGCAGAAGCAGCAGCAGAAAATGAGAGAAGTTTTCGAGTATGGAAAGCCCAGGATCACTTACCTCCTTTTGATAATAAACTTAATCATTTTTTATTATTTGGAAAGTGTCGGGAGTACTACTTCCATCAGCACTCTCATTGAATACGGAGCTAAGTATAATCCCGGAATCATCGAAGGGGAATGGTGGCGTCTTATATCTTCCATGTTTCTCCACATTGGTGTCCTGCATCTGCTGATGAACATGCTGGCTCTTTTTTATTTAGGTACAGCAGTCGAACAGATATATGGATCTTTCAGATTTACGATGATTTATTTTCTTGCAGGAATACTCGGTAGTGCAGCGAGTTTTTACTTCAATACTTCGGTGGCTGCAGGAGCTTCGGGAGCGATTTTCGGATTGTTCGGAGCGCTTTTATATTTTGCATGGCGGTATCCCTCTCTGTTTTTCCGCACGATGGGATGGAACCTTATTATACTGGTTGCGATTAATATCGTATTCGGTATAACGGTGCCCCAGGTGGATAACAGCGGTCACATGGGAGGACTTATCGGCGGTTTTCTGGCTGCGCAGCTGGTGGATCTGCCAAAACTTTCTCATCGGGTTTATCGGACAGTGTCTGTCGCCTTGTACGCTTTGGGGTTAGCTGTATTATTAGCATCAGGAAGCGGAGGTGATTTAAAACTTACGGCCGCAGATATACAGTATTTGCAGGAATTGCAGGAAGAAGAAAGATATGAAGATATGCTGGATATTACGGAAAGCCTGGAGAAGACGGAAGGCGAGTGGGAAGATGAATACTTATTTTTCCGATCATATGCTTACTTACAAACAGGAAAAGAAAATCTGGCATTCGACGACCTGAGAAAAGCCGTGGACATTGCTCCGGAGTTTGCTGAAGCTCATTTTAACCTGAGTATCCTTTATGAGCGCCGGGGTAATGAAAAGAAAGCGGAGTACCACCAGGAAAAGGCTGAGGAACTTAATGCAGAATTACGGAACAAAGATCCCGAACGGCCTGCTTCTTCGTAGCATGAAAGAAGCGCCGTTCTTTTTTGTGTTTGGAGAAATTTATAAATAATGCCCGTTCCAGCAGAGTTCCATCGTTTCTTTTGTCAGGCAGGATTGATATAATGAAGGCGGTGATAAAGATGAAAACAATTTACGATATCCAACAGTTTCTGAAGAAATTCGGAACCATTATTTATGTCGGAGACCGGGAAGCGGGCCTCGAACTAATGGAAGATGAAATCCAGGAACTGTATAAATCTCAATGCATGACCCAGGAAGACTACCGTATGGCTATACTATTGCTGCGTTCGGAGATAGCCCGGGAGAAGGACAGGAAAAGAAAAGAGGTCTAATACTGCTATGGAAAAAGATAAATATATTGGTGTTGATATCGGTGGTACTACTGTAAAAATGGCTGTTCTTGATAGAGATGGGGAAATGATACATAAGTGGGAGATACCCACCGTTACTGAGGAAAGCGGGAACAGTATCATTTCTGATGTCGCTTTGTCTCTGGAGCATACACTGGATGAGCTGAAAATTGATAAACGTACACTTCATGGTATAGGAGTAGGAGCACCGGGGTTCATAGAGCAGGAAGAAGGTTACGTTTATGAAGCTATAAATATAGGCTGGAAAGACTTCGGAATGGGAGAAGCCTTAAAACAGGCTGCCGGCCTGCAGGTATGGGCTGATAATGATGCTAATATCGCAGCACTCGGGGAAAACTGGCTCGGAGCGGGGCATAATTGCGCCAGTATGGTGGCAGTCACTCTTGGAACCGGTGTAGGTGGCGGTATTATCGTCAATCATAAGGTGATCAACGGTACGAACGGAACCGGTGGAGAGATTGGTCACATCACAGTAAAACCGGGGTCTCCGCATTATTGTAATTGCGGCAGATACGGGTGCCTCGAAACAGAAGCGTCTGCGACGGCGATAGCTCGTAAAGCGAAAGAAAGACAGTTGAAGAATGAAAACGGGTTTTTATCATCCATTAAAAATCCGGAAGCAAAAGACGTATTCGAGGGGCTGAAACAAGACGACGAAGACTGCCGGCTTATAGTGAAAGACGTCACGGATCAGCTGGGTCTGGCTCTGGCCAACCTCGCAGTTTCCATCAATCCGGAAAAGATAGTGATAGGCGGAGGTGTATCGAAAGCCGGCGAACAGCTTATAGAACCTTTGAAGACGGCTTTCCGTAAGTATGCTCTTCCACGTGTCAGGGAAGTCTGTGACATCAGTATCGCCGAGCTTGGTAATGATGCAGGTGTTATAGGAGGCGCCTTCCTGGTTAAGACAAAGACGGAGAACAAACAGACCGGGGCTCAGGAAAGATAATCGCTCCCTTGCGATCGACTTCGTTATTTTCATTTACTTGAAACTTATGAAAGCAGTCGAACGTTATAATAAAGAAAGGTGTTATCTTCTGCGAGGCAGGAGATGGTATGTAAAGTGTTTTGTTGTGAAGCGGAACGAGGAGGAAATTTAATGAAAGAATTAATAAGGAGAACTCCCTTATTTGTTCTTGCAGCCATTTTGTTCGGTTTAAAAACTTATTTGGTCTACAGATTCATGTTCGGCATTTCTATCGATAGTGCGTTGCAGGAACTTATATTAATTCTGAATCCGCTTGTCAGTGCCTATGTGATTTTTGTTATAAGCATTTGGCTGAAAACGAATAAACAAGGAAGATACCTGAAATATTCATCGCTATTAGCAACTCTTGTACTATATGTGAATTTGCTGTTTTATCGTAATTTCACGGATTTCATTACACTTCCCGTCCTTTTTCAGGGAAACAATGCGGCAGATCTGACTTCAAGTATTTTTACTCTGATCCACTTCACGGATCTGTTGCTGTTTCTGGATGTGATTTTGATCTGGATTCTCAGTAGAAATCCCGGATGGCCCGCCATTTCTGAAAAACCGCAGAAAGTAGCGGCTACGGCAGTTATGTTTCTGCTGCTTGCGATGAACGTCACTTTAGCTGAAGTGGAGAGGCCCATGCTTTTTACAAGAACGTTTGACAGGGAGTATCTGGTGAAGAATATCGGACTGTTCAACTATCACATATATGACTTGACGATGCAGACGAGAACACAGGCCCAGAGAGTGTTTGCAGACGGAAGTGAAATAGAAAAAATCCGTAATTATATAGCCGATCAAAAGGGAGAAGAATCGTCGAAGACAGAACTTTTCGGCATAGCCGAAGACAAAAACGTAGTTTTGGTAAGTGTGGAGTCGATGCAGAACTTTGTTTTGGATAAAGAAGTGAATGGGGAGGAGATAACCCCTTTTATGAACGATCTGAAAGAAAATAAAGATACTTTATGGTTCAAGAACTTCTATCATCAGACAGCACAGGGGAAAACGTCGGACTCCGAGTTCCTCGTAGAAAACTCTTTGTACCCTCTCGACCGGGGGGCTGTTTATTTTACACATGCCCAGAACGATTACAATGCGTTGCCCGAATTGTTGAATGAAAAGGGGTATACTACTTCCGTGTTCCACGCAAACAATGAAAGTTTCTGGAACCGGGACGTCATGTACGATAATATCGGGTATGATCATTTTTATTCGAAAGAAGATTTTGAAATCAAGGAAGAGAATTCTTTCGGTTGGGGTCTGGAAGACAAAGCATTTTTCGAACAGTCCATTCCATATTTGAAAGAACAGGAGCAGCCGTTTTACAGCAAGTTTATAACACTTACCCATCACTTTCCTTTTGACCTCCCGGAAGATAAAGCATCGATCGATAAACTGGATACAAATTCCACTACACTGAATCAATACGTACAGACAGCGAGGTACACGGACGAGTCGCTGAAGGAATTTATGAACCGGATGAAAGAAAAAGGCATGTATGAAGATACGATGTTTATATTCATGGGAGATCACTATGGAATAAGTGAATTCCATAAAGGTGCCATGAGTGATTATCTCGGCCGGGATATTAACGGATACGAACATATCCAGCTTCAACGTGTCCCTTTAATGATTCATATACCTGGTTCGGGGGAAGGGAAAATCTATGAAAAAATCGCCGGACAAATAGATATGAAGCCCACGATACTGCACTTATTGGGAATCGAGGAGAAAAGAGATATTAATTTCGGTGAGAATATGCTGGCAGAACATAGGAAGGATTTTATAGCTATGCGCGATGGCAGCTTTATAACGAAAGATTATATTTATTCGAAATCTGTCTGTTATGATAAGGAAACCGGTGAGCCTGTCGAATTGCCTCCGGAAGAGGAATCGCCTTGTGAACCTTTTAAAGAAAAAGTATCGAAAGAACTCGAGTATTCGGACAACATTATTTATGGAGATTTATTCAGGTTTTATGATTTCAAAGATTAGCCATGGGACCGTCCTTTTTAGCACAGGACGGTCTTTCCTTTATCGGGAGAACGCATAGGGGGTAAATAAATGTGATCGAATTCAGAAATGTGAGCCACGGGCCGCTCAGAGATATTTCTTTTACGCTTCAAAAACAGGAGCGGGCTATTCTTTTCGGACCTTCAGGAACCGGAAAAAGTACGCTTCTTTTTCTTTTTAATCGGCTGAAAGATCCGGAGGAGGGGGAAATTTTTTACAACGGAAAACCTTTGGCAGATGTACCAATTATCGAACTGCGTCAAAAATTCGGTCTGCTTCTTCAATCTCCGAATCTATTTCCGGGCACTGTCCTCGATAATTTGAAATATGGCCCTTCTCTCACTAATTCGTGGCGACCGGGCAGAGAGAAGGAGCTGCTTGAGTATGTCCAGCTGTCTCCGGAGATGAAAGACCGTGACGTCGATCATCTGTCGGGAGGTCAGCAGCAACGGGTGTCTCTGGCGAGGACTCTTGCAAATGAACCGGAGGTGCTTTTACTGGATGAGCCGACAAGCGCTCTTGATGATAAAACTGGAGAAGATATCGAAACGGTGCTGAAGGAGCTTATTGAACAGCAGGGGCTTACGATGGTAATGGTGACCCACCAGATGGCCCAGGCGAGAAGATTGGGGACAAATGGCTTGTTCATGAATGAAGGAACTATTGAGGAACATGGAAAAATACCGGAAATGCTTGAGCAGCCGCAAAGTAGAGCATTGAAGGAATATTTACAGGGATAGGGGGGGGAATCATGTCACCTGAAATTTCGAGTCAGTCTTTATGGTTTTTGATTATTTTTGTAGTTATACCGCTATCCGTATCTTATTTCTATCAACTGGGGTTAAGCCGTAATGTCATAGTCGCTTCTCTCAGAGGTACTGTGCAGCTTTTTGCGATCGGTTATATCCTTACTTACTTATTCGATTTAAATGCATATATAGGTATTCCTTTAATGGTAACGGTCATGCTGGTAGTTGCAAGCTTCCATGCAAGAAAGAAAGGGAAAGAATTGCCGCACGTTCTTCCTGTGATTTTTGGCGGGCTCGTGCTCGTGGAAGTCAGCGTACTGGCCATGTGGCTTCTTTTCGGCATGGTGGAATTCATCCCCTCCGAAGTTATACCGATGAGCGGGATGGTTATCGGGAATAGTATGGTAGCGATGGGACTTGCGCTCGAAAGGATGAAAAGTGAGTTCTCCGAGAATCGGGGGAGGCTTCTTGCTGCTCTTTCGTTAGGGGCGGAACCGAAACAGGCGTCCACGCTGATTGTTCGGAGAACTTTGAATGCAGCACTCATTCCGAACGTGGACAGAATCAAGACCATTGGACTCGTCCAGCTTCCGGGAATGATGACGGGACTGATTCTCGGAGGAGTGGAGCCGATTATGGCTATCAAATACCAGTTGGTAATTTCCCTCAGTATATTTTCATCCGTATCTTTAAGTGCGATGTTCGTCACGCTTATTATGTACAGACACTTTTTTACGGAAAACAAGCAATTGCTTGAATCGGAAGAAGCGATGCTCGCTTATGCTTCCAATCAGGAAAAATAAAAAAGACGCTGAGAATCTCAGCGTCTTTTTAGCCGAATAAATTAGCATAGATGGTCATTACGGAAAACCATCCGAATACTGCTGCAGAAATTAAAGAAAAAGCTACGGCAAGAAAGTTTTTAGTTTTAATTTCCCGGAAAATTGCCATGACGCAAAGAATAGTCACGAGCAAAAACAGGATAGCTGTTACCATGTCCGCACCTCCCAGTTGATTCTATCTGTACTGTTGTACGAGATGTTATACTTATGTAAGATATTCATTCTTCACTTATTTTATAGGATTTTTTCTATTTTGTCGAGGAATAAAAATGTAAAGCTGATAATGGAGGGACATTATGTTACGGATTGCAAGAATACCACTCGGACCTCTGGGTACGAATGGCTATGTACTTTATGAAAATGGCAGGGCTCTCGTTATTGATCCGGGTGGTGATTTTGATAAGTTGAGAAAACTTATGGACGAAAAAGAATTGAAGGTGGAAGCGATAATTCTGACTCACGCTCATTTTGATCATATAGGGGCACTTGAAGAAACGAGGACGCACTATGACGCTCCCGTTTTTCTCCATCTGGACGAAGCCGGGTGGCTGAGTGACCCTGCAAAAAACGGTTCGGAATGGTTTGGGATGGATCCTGTCATTGCTGCGGACCCTGATTTTATATTGGAGGAAGGAAAGCAGAAGATCGGAGCGTTTTCCTTTGAAGTCCGACACGTCCCGGGTCATTCTCCCGGAAGCGTAGCTTTAGTGTTCCGGAATGAAAGGTTCACTATCGCCGGAGATACATTGTTTCAGGGAGGGATAGGTCGGACTGATTTGCCCGGTGGAGATCATGAACAGCTGCTGGATGCGATATTAAGTGAACTGTTCACCCTTCGTGACGATATGAGAATCTATCCCGGGCACGGAGATCCCACGACCGTTGGAGATGAAAGAAAATCGAATCCTTTTCTTACCTAAAAAAACGTTCCATTAGTGCACAGCACTGATGGAACGTTTTTTTTAGTGACCAAAACCTGGTTGTAAAATAAACGAGGTATAATAAGTAAAACCAATCATAAAGACTGTCAAATAAGAGAAAAATATGTAGATATACATACGTTCAGACAGCTTGAGAAAGCCAATCGCAAGGAAAAAGGCAGTTTGAGCCAGGGATATCAATGTAGCTTCCATCATGTCACCAGCGTAAAACATGACAGCAAATATACCTGTCCAAAAGGCCAGCGTACGAAACATACGATCCATACTTCTTCCCCTCCTTCATATTAAACTATCATTCACATTATATACGAGAATAATCAGGATGTAAATGAAACGTAAGAGGGAATCTAATCCAATTTGTAAGTTTGTTTGTAATTTTTGTGTAAATCTTTGTAGATTACCGTGTATGTGCACAAGATTCGGACTTCTTCATCGTTGCAGGTGACAGATGCCTCTCCATCCGTCAGGGGACGGCGGATAGTTAGTGGAAAGCTTGTGGAAGAGATAATGAACGGGGTCCATTTATCATAAACGGACTGGTAGTATCGCTGGGTCTGATAGCTTTTTTTAATTGCCTGATTCAGTTCCATGTTTTGATAATAGGTATGGATCATATAACCGAATACCAGCAAAAACATAAATAGTAAAGCCGAAACCCAGGGGTAGTAGAATCCCTTTTCATTTACCGGGAACGTATAGCGATTTTTCAAACCGTTCTCCACCTTCGTATTCAATTTTTACATGCAATACGTCCGACTTAAAAAAGAAAGTCATATCCCTTATGTCGAATAGTAACGTTTCATGTCCCTTACCGCTCACTCTTCTTCTTACTAAGTTACGATATTGTTCTATAGAGACGATACTTCCCTCTATATTAGTGTAATGGAGATTATTCTTTTGAACATTCACTGAAGAGGCCGTGTTCAGTTCTTCCTGCAGCAGCTGAATATATTGGTGTGTTTGCCAGTCCCCGTTCCACTCCAAAGGTCTCAAATAATTCATCAGGGGGACTAACACGACGAGTGCTGTCAAAAGGATCGAAAGGGATAACAGCACTTCCATTAACGTGAAACCTTTCGTATCTTTAATCATACAGACAAAGCTCCTGTTGCTGTCCGTTCTCCCAACGTGCGCAGTATCTATGGGATTCTTTCAGTACAGTGACCGGATACTTATATTCGATTTCGCCCGCGTGTGAATCCAGTATAGTGTAATTGTGCAACAGCATCAGAATTTCACGCTCGTCTTTCAAATGATTCAATGATGTATGGACGGTAATAAAAGAAGGGAAAATCAGAGCGGTAAAAACAGTGATAAGAGCAAGTGTTCCGACAGCTTCCAGTAATACAAATCCTTTATTGTTCATCAATAACGACCCCGTTTCTGCTGAAAGGAAAGGTGACTTTATACTGTTTATCTCCGGTATGGAACCACATTGTACCCGGAGTGCTGATTGTACCGTTCACGTGAAAAGTCGTATAGGATTTCAAAGTTGCAAGCTGTATCTCCCATTCGGGAGGGAACTCTTCCTGTATTATAGGGGAAGAGCCCCAGCTTTCATAAATGCGATAAACGTTGTTGACTTTATCAATATAGAGCGTATGTTCTATTCCCTTCTGAACACTCATCTGCTGAGCAAAATGTATGTCGTCGGCAAATTGTTGAATGGTCTGCTTCTCTGTGAGATGAGAATGACTTAAGTGCTGGCCGGGAGCTAAAATAGCAAGCGAAACGGTAATGAAACAAAGAACCACTATCACTTCTACCATCGTGAAACCTTTATGGTTGTAAAACACTCGAAGTTATTTCTCCGGTTGAACTGTCGTAATTAGGGGTCTCTCCGTTAGGACATGTGCTTTGTTTCAGGTATCCTTCGTCTTCCAGAGTTTCCAGACTTAAAGGGAAAGCTCCGGTTTTCATAAAATAAGATTCTATCTGTGCCTCTGCTGTCAGAGTGAAAGCTTCACACCCTTTTGTTCTGATAGTGTTGTTATTTTCGGTGATGTTCGGAAGTGCCACGATAAGCAACACAGTGATTATAAGTAAGACTACAAGCATTTCTATTAATGTAAAACCGGCATTATTTTTCATTATGGTACACCTCATTTTTAATATGTTTCTATCCAGCTGTATAAAGGAAGCATTATAGACAGATAGATGGAAATAATTACTACTGCAGTTATAATCAGAAATATCGGCTGTATAAGCTGAATCGTCTTCTCAGTTTTCATCTGCAGCTGCTCCAGAAACATCCCCGCAAGCAGCGATAGTTCATCAGCCAGTGCCTGGTTGTCATTAGCTTCGTGGAAGATTGACACCATTTCTTTACGCATTAATACTGTTTCGTTAGCTGCCATGCCCAGAGTGTTCCCTTCGGATAAAGATTCGAGAATAGTCCGGGCGCTGAAGGAGAGTTCCTGCTGGTTTCTCTGGGAAATAAGAATATCAAGCACCTGATTAAGGGAGAAACCCGCTTTAAGCATGGAGCTCGCATGGATCGCAAACTGATAGCTGACAATGTAAGTTTTTATACTTAGAACAAACGGGATTCTTCTGTAAACATTCATTTTTGTCTCGAATTTCAGTCTAGGAGCAGCCAGTTTGTATACGAAAAAAGTGGTGCCGGCAATAACCGAAAGAAGAACAAAGAAAGATATGGAATAATCTATGGTCTGAAAGATGTAAAGGGACCACGGTTTATTCTCTTCATGTTCATAAAGGTTTTGAAAACTCGGAATTACGGACTTTTTCATGAAATAAAAGGTCAACAACAGAAACAACATTAAAATGACAGGATACCTCAACGTGTGCGCAAGTTTCTTTTTAGTTTCATAAGTTATGGTTAATAATTGAAAACACTGATGGAATAAAGAGGGGAAATCTTTTCTCATCTTTCCGAAGTAAAGGAAAGATATGACGAGGGAAGAAAAGCGGGCTTCGGCAAACGCCTTCTCCATAGGTTCGCCTTTTTCGAAATGATATAAAAGCTGCGAAGTCAAAGGCTTCAGGTCCTGGTCCCAGCCTGTAATGTTTAACGCCCGGGGCAGGGAATATCCTTTGTTCAGCAATGGGTACATTCTTTTGAAGAAATGAATCTGCAGTGGGACAGCGAGAGTTTTCCGATTAAATAAATCCATAGGCCCATGCTTTCTTTTTCAGGTGAGGGAAGGTATGAGAAGTAACAGGGGGGGAACCTTTCAAGGCGGTGGAAAGAGCAGCATCTTCCAGTATTTCCAGAATGGCCACTCTGCGCTTAATAGCGGAAGAAAGAAGCAGTTTCTGACTGGCGACTGCCCTTAAAGTCTGCTCCAAATCAACTTTCGGTATATTCATTTCCTGGAGCCTTCTGATTGTACCCAGAGCGTTTTTGGCATGAAGGGTACTGAAAACCAGATGACCGCTGAGAGCTGCCCGTACTGCAAAATGTGCCGTGGCTTCATCCCGGAGTTCTCCCACGATGATGATATCCGGATCATGTCGTAAAGCGGCTTTCAGTCCTTCGTTGTAATCGAAAGCATTTTTTTCATTCACCTGTACCTGAATGACACCGGGTACACTTCTTTCCACCGGATCCTCCAGGGTAATAAGCTGGAGGTGCCCTTTTTGTGCAAGTATTTCCATTAGGGCATATAGAGTCGTTGATTTGCCACATCCGGTCGGACCCGTAAAAAGAACAAGACCTGAGGTGTAACCGATCCATTTCATAACCCTCTTCATTTGTTCAGGAAAGAGGAAAAGCTCACCGATAGAAAGATTTTCGGTTACGGAAAACAGCCGGATGGCAAGACTTTCCGTAGAAGAAAGGGGTAATGTCGACAACCTGAGGTCTGTAGAAAGACCGCGGGAAAGGTAAGAGAGTTTGCCGTTTTGAGGGAGCTTCATTTCTCCTATATCCATTTCCGAGGAGAATTTCAGAAATGTGAGAAGTTTGTTGTAAAGGGGGAGAGGGAGGGAGCGGGAAAAAACCCGGAGTCCCTGTACGCGGAAATAAACGTGGACGTTTTCATCCTCCGGAATAAAATGAATATCCGAAGCTTTCCGGTCCAGGGCTTCATCAATAATTCTTCTGCTTAATTCTTTGGCGTTCAACTCATTAATCACCTCTTCTTATGTTTATAGTAATATATATTCGACCCCGAAGGAGATATTCCTCTTTTTTGTCTGGCCCGCGCTTCTTTATTTTAGAAAATTTTCAATTAAGTGAAATATTATATCCTGGTATGATACAATGAAAATGCTTCATTATTCATAAAAGTTAAATTACATAATCAGCGCGGATGACCGTGGAGGGAGAGACTGCAAGTACGGATCATTAGTAACTGCGGCGCCGAAGGAGCAAGCTACGAGCGAATCTCTCAGGCACAAAAGACTTTCACGGGACGCAACTCTGGAGAGCGTCTGCATATGCAGACCACCTACGAAGCAAGCCCTCGGGCGTTAAACTTTCCGGTAACAGGACAGAGACTTTTTCTTAAAAGGGGAAAGTCTCTTTTTTTATGCCGGTGAAAAGGAGGAAACCTGATGGATCAACAGAAAAAGACTCCACTATATGAAGAGTTTGTCAGATTGGGAGCGAAGACGATTAACTTTGGCGGCTGGCAGATGCCGGTACAGTTTACGGGCATCAAGAAAGAACATGCAGCCGTAAGGGAAGCTGCAGGGTTGTTCGATGTTTCCCACATGGGAGAAATATCCGTCAAAGGAGAAAAGGCAACAGCTTTCTTGAACAGCGTTCTTACTAATGATGTGGAAAAACTGAGCGAGGGAAGAGCTCAATACACGATGATGTGTTATGAAAATGGTGGCACTGTCGATGACCTGATCGTTTATTATCTCAATAAAAATGAATATTTACTTGTAGTTAATGCTGCTAACAAAGATAAAGATCTGGAATGGCTGCTTGCCCATCAGACGGGTGGAGTCGAGATTGATGATGTTTCCGCCTTCTATGCACAACTTGCCATTCAGGGTCCGAAGGCTGAAGAGATTCTCCAATCTCTTACGGATACTCAGCTTCAGGACATTAAGTTTTTCCGCTTTCATGCCGGGACGAGTTTTGACGGGGTAGACGGAAAGGCGCTCGTTTCCCGTACCGGTTATACCGGAGAGGACGGATTTGAAATTTATCTTCCCGCATCATCCGCTGTAGATTTATGGAAGGCGTGTCTCGAAGCGGGGGAAGAGTACGGGATTCAGCCGGTCGGTTTAGGTGCAAGAGACACGTTGCGCTTTGAAGCCGGTCTGCCGCTGTATTCCCAGGAGCTATCCGAAAATATCACCCCGGTAGAAGCTGGGCTTGGCTTCGCGGTAAAAATAGACAAAGAGGCGAATTATCCAGGTAAGGCCGTCCTGAAAAAACAGAAACAGTCCGGAGTCGGGAGGAAGTTGGCCGGAATCGAAATGCTGGATAAAGGAATTCCGAGAACCGGATATGAGGTTTACGATGAAGATGGCGAAAATATCGGTTTTGTTACGAGCGGTACTCAATCACCGACTCTCGGAAAAAACCTGGGTCTCGCCATTGTGAAAAAAGAATATACGGACTTGGATCAGATAGTATACGTAGAAGTAAGAAAGAAAATGTTAAAAGCCAAAATAATAAATACTCCATTTTATAAAAGGTAGGAGGCACGACGGATGGAATTCAGATATTTACCTATGACCGACGAAGATAAGTCTGAGATGCTGGAAACGATCGGAGTGGGGTCGACCGATGATTTGTTTTCGGATATCCCCGAAAAGATCAGATTAAAAGAGGAAATGAAGCTGAAACCTCCTGAAAATGAATATGCTCTGATGAAGGAACTGAGGGAGCTTTCCGAGAAGAACGCGAACATGCGTCAGTATACCTCGTTTCTTGGAGCGGGCGTATATGATCACTACATACCTTCAGTAGTTGATCATATCATTTCAAGATCGGAATTCTATACAGCATACACCCCTTACCAGCCTGAAATTTCTCAAGGGGAGCTGCAGGCTATTTTCGAATTTCAGACGATGATTGCCGAGCTTACAGGCATGGACGTCGCCAACTCTTCCATGTACGACGGCGGCACGGCGCTTGCAGAAGCTGTAACCCTTGCTGCGGCACAGTCGAAAGGAAAAAAAATATTACTTTCGGATACGGTACACCCTGATTCACTGGAAGTAATAAAGACGTACGCCAAAGCACACGACCTGGAACTGGTGTTTCTTAAGGAAGAGAACGGGACGATGGCCTTAGACGAGCTCGAAACTCATCTGTCGGAAGATGTTGCGGCAGTTGTAGCCCAGTACCCGAATTTCCTCGGGAAAGTCGAACCGCTCGGAAAAATAAAGAAAGCCATGAAAGAAAAAGCTGAAAAGGCGATGTTCATCGTCTCTGCCAATCCGCTTGCTCTCGGATACCTGACTCCACCCGGGGACTTCGGGGCGGATATCGTAGTCGGTGATACACAGGTGTTTGGTATTCCGGCCCAGTACGGGGGGCCACACTGCGGGTACTTTGCCGTTACGAAGAAACTGATGAGGAAGGTTCCCGGAAGGCTCATCGGGGAAACGGTGGATGAAGAAGGGGAAAGAGGCTTCGTTCTGACGCTTCAGGCCAGGGAACAGCATATCCGCAGAGAAAAAGCGACATCGAATATCTGTTCCAACCAGGCACTGAATGCTCTTGCTTCAAGTGTTGCACTTACATCACTCGGCAAGGAAGGTCTGGTTAAAATGGCGAAAGTGAATATTCAGAAAGCAATGTATCTGCGAAAGTGTGTAATAGAAAAAGGAATGAGTCTGCTCGTGGATGGTCCGTTCTTTAATGAATTGGCTATCAGACTTCCTGTTCCGGTCAAAAAAGCCAACGAGTATTTGTTCGACCACGGAATCATAGGTGGTTTTGATCTTGGAAAGATAGACGGTAAATATGAGAACTGCATGCTGGTGGCTGTAACTGAACTCCGTTCAAAAGATGAAATTGAAGAATTTGCACAGTTGTTGGGGGGATTAGATGAATAACGAGGCGTATCCACTTATATTTGAAAGAAGTACCGCTGGAAGATCCGGTTTCAGTCTGCCCGAAAATGATGTGGAGGACATGGAGATTGAAAGCATGTTTGAAGATGAATACATCCGAAAAGAGAAGGCAGAACTTCCGGAAGTGAGTGAGCTTCAGCTGATCAGGCATTATACAGGTCTTTCCACGAGGAACCACGGTGTGGACACAGGTTTCTACCCTCTCGGTTCCTGTACGATGAAATACAATCCAAAGCTGAATGAGGACGTAGCGCGACTTCCGGGCTTCAGTCACATTCATCCTTACCAGGAGGAGAGCACGGTGCAGGGGGCTCTCACATGGATGTATGATCTGCAGGAGTCTCTCTGTGAAATCACGGGTATGGACACCGTGACACTTCAGCCGGCAGCCGGTGCTCAGGGCGAATGGACAGGACTTATGATGATCCGGGCCTTCCATGAAAATAATGGGGACTACGGACGGACCAAAGTTATTGTGCCTGATTCTGCCCATGGAACGAATCCTGCTTCCGCAACGGTAGCCGGGTTTGAAGCGGTAACAGTGAAGACGAATGAACGCGGGCTGGTGGACATTGAAGATCTTAAGCGACTGGTCGATCATCAGACCGCTGCCCTTATGCTTACAAACCCTAATACTCTCGGTTTGTTTGAGGAAGAAATTCTTGTAATGGCAAAAATCGTTCATGAAGCCGGCGGCAAACTGTATTATGACGGAGCGAACCTGAACGCGATCTTAGGGTACACAAGGCCCGGAGATATGGGTTTTGATGTTGTCCACCTAAACCTTCATAAGACATTTACAGGCCCGCACGGAGGAGGAGGACCGGGGTCCGGGCCGGTCGGGGTGACCGCCGAGTTTGACCCGTATCTGCCTAAACCGGTACTCGTGAAAAACAATGACAGTATTACGTTCGAGTACGAGAGACCTTCCTCCATAGGACGAGTGAAGCCTTATTACGGTAATTTCGGCATAAATCTGCGTGCCTACACCTACATCAGGACTATGGGGGCAGAGGGGCTCAGGAGAGTCAGTGAGTACGCTGTCCTTAATGCCAACTACATGATGCGGAAGCTTGAAAAATCATTTGACCTTCCGTACAAACAGCATTGTAAGCATGAGTTTGTAATTTCCGGAAAACTTCAGAAGAAGCAGGGAGTACGGACGCTGGATATGGCGAAGAGACTGCTTGATTTCGGTTATCATCCGCCGACGATCTATTTCCCGATAAATGTCGAGGAAGCGATGATGATCGAGCCTACGGAAACAGAAGCCAAAGAAACGCTGGATGGTTTCATTGAGACGATGGAGCAGATTGCGCTGGAAGCGAAAAACGAGCCCGAGAAAGTGCAGGAAGCCCCTCATTCAACAGTAGTGGGACGAATGGATGAAACGACTGCTGCGAGAAAACCGGTCCTGAAATACGACTTCAACAGATAACGGCTGCGGGAGCATATGTAATAATAATAACCCCCGGACAATAGAGAGTCCGGGGGTTATTACTGTTATTTTTTTGCCTTGATTTTACCGTTCCACTTTTTGAATCCACCCTCGAGCTGATTCAGATCTTTGTAGCCTTTTTTGTGGAGAAGCATGGCTGCACGTGTCGATCTTGCTCCGCTCTGACAATAAAGGTAGACGGGTTTATCCTGACGTATTTCCGCTGTACGGTTACGCATCTGCGAAAGAGGAATGTTGCGTGCTCCGAGGATATGTCCGCTATCGAACTCTTTCGGTTCCCTTACATCAATCAGTTGTGCTTTCCGGTATCCCTGTTTAAACTCATCTTCTGACAGCGTAGTTAGAATTTTCTTGGATTTCATATATCGATACACAGAAAAGGCAATGAAAATAATGACAATGCCCAGTAGAATCCACCAGCTCATAAAGTCTTCCCCCTAATTAAGAATATTTCCTTATTAATTATAATCAGTTCCCCTTACAATTTCAAAGGTTTCCTTCCTGGAAAAGCCATCCAAAAAAAGCAAGGCACAAATTCTTTTGAAAGCAATGATTTTGACGGATTTTCCTGTATTATACGCCGTCACGTTTCTTTATATATACGTTTGCTAAGTTGACAAACTAAAAATAAGTTGTTCAAAAAACACAATATATTGTGTTTTTTAAAAAATGAAGCACAATATATTGATTAACTTTTTGTGGATGTGGTATGTTACTAATTAGAAGATATGTTCCGGAAAGGGAGAGGATTACCATGACAACGAGTGCATCTGAAAAAGTTCACACAAAAATTAATGTACAACAGTTGAACGAGGATATCAAATTGTTTCCTCAGGTTTTTGAGGTGAGTGATGACATGACCACCACCCATAATGGTGTCTCCAGGCTTGTAATGCTGGACAGGTATGCATTTAAGGATACAGAGAGACTGACGTTAAAAGAAGGGGACTTTGTCGTACTGACCGTCAAGGCTGATCCCAAATTCCCTGCACGAGGATACGGTTTCATCGTCTCTATCGACTGGGAAACGAGAGAGGCTATGGTGAAAGTGGAAGATGAGTTTTCTCACGTGCTGGATGAAGAAGAAGCTGACGGAATCGTGAAACGCGGTCTCGACACTATCGATAAACCTCTGGAAGTTTATTATGAACAGATAGCCAAAAGAAATGCTGCGGGTCTTTCCCGGGTCGAGACTACTAAAGAAAGACAGGAACAGAGTTTCAGCGAATTCTATGAAGAACTCTCACAGATGAACTTCGTTCCTGCAGGCCGGGTGCTTTACGGGGCAGGTTCCGAAAAGGAAGTAACGTATTTTAATTGTTACGTTATGCCTTTCATCCAGGATTCCAGGGAAGGCATTTCAGATCATCGTAAACAGGTGATGGAAATTATGTCCCGGGGTGGAGGAGTCGGTACAAACGGATCGACATTAAGACCGAGAAACACGTTGGCAAGAGGAGTGAACGGGAAGTCCTCAGGCTCCGTCTCCTGGCTCGATGACATAGCGAAACTGACTCATCTGGTGGAACAGGGCGGTTCCCGCAGAGGGGCTCAGATGATCATGCTTGCCGACTGGCATCCGGATATTCTGGAGTTCATAATTTCCAAGATGCAGAACCCGAGAATTCTCCGCTATTTAATTGAAAATACAACGGACGAACAGATTAAGCAGCTGGCGCAGGATAAGCTCAAATTCCAGCCTCTTACCGAAAAAGAACGGGACCTTTATCAGAGTGTCGTTAATTTTAAGGGGATAGAAGGTCAGGGAGGATTTACAAACCAGTCTATCAGAGAGGCTGAAGAAAAACTCAGAGATGGCGGCACGTATTCCGTACATCACTCAGACTTTTTGAGCGGGGCCAATATTTCTGTATGTATTACAGACGAATTTATGGAAGCTGTTGAGAATGAAGCGTTCTACTCTCTTCGCTTTCCGGACGTGGAGTCGTACTCCGAAGAAGAAATGAAGTATTACAATGAAAACTGGCAAAACTCCGGGGATGTAAGAGAATGGGAAGAAAAAGGACTGGGCGTACGTACTTACAGAAAAGTTGCAGCCCGGGAACTATGGGATCTGATTAACATCTGCGCAACTTATTCAGCAGAACCGGGGATCTTTTTCATCGACAATGCGAATGAAAAAACAAACGCTACGTCGTATGGACAGAAAGTTGTTGCGACCAATCCTTGCGGGGAACAGCCACTGGCTCCCTGGAGCGTGTGTAACCTTGCAGCTGTGAACCTTGCAGAGATGGCTGATAAGGAAAACAAAACGGTTGATTACGAAAAATTGAAACATACGGTAAGCGTCGGAGTACGCATGCAGGATAACGTTATTGATTCCACTCCTTACTTCCTGGAGGAAAACAAAAAACAGGCTCTGGGAGAACGCCGGGTAGGTCTTGGTGTAATGGGTCTTCATGATCTGCTTATTTATTGTGAGACAGAGTATGGTTCGGAAGAAGGCAATAAACTGATCGATGAAATTTTCGAAACGATTGCCGTAACCGCCTATGAGGCTTCGATTGAACTTGCCGGCGAGAAAGGCAGTTTCCCATTCATAGAAGGGGGATCTCCGGAAGATACGAAAGAAAAGAGAAGTCAATTCGTTAACACGGGATACATGAAAGGAATGCCGGAACACGTAAGAGAAGGAGTGATGAGAAATGGAATCCGGAACTCTCACCTGTTGACCGTGGCTCCTACCGGTTCCACAGGAACGATGGCCGGAGTGAGTACCGGTCTGGAACCGTATTTCTCCTTCTCCTATTACAGAAGCGGCCGTCTCGGGAAATTTATCGAAGTGAAGGCGGATATCGTTCAGGAATATCTGGATCGTACGCCTGGAGCTGATGAAAACAATCTGCCACACTGGTTCGTAACGGCCATGTCCATGACTCCGGAAGCTCATGCTGATGCCCAGTGTGTAATCCAGAGATGGGTGGACAGTTCAATTTCGAAAACGGTGAACGCTCCTAAAGGTTACACTGTGGAACAGGTGCAGTCCGTTTACGAAAGGTTGTACGATGGCGGTGCAAAAGGCGGTACCGTTTATGTGGACGGCAGTCGTGACTCCCAGGTTTTAACCCTGAAAGCCGAACAAAGTGAATTCGACGGGGAACAGGAATCTTTTGAGTTCGAAGATGAAAAAAGAAAAGTAGTTCTCATGGATACTGTACAGGAGTTGCAGTCCACTAACGTTTCTATCGGATCAGAAATCGGAGATACATGTCCTGTATGCAGACAGGGGACGATTGAAGACATCGGCGGCTGTAATACTTGTACGAATTGTAATGCTCAGTTGAAATGCGGTCTCTAAAAGTGTCAAAGTGAAGATATTTTAAGGCGTATATGTATGAAAAGGACCCGGACTCTTTCAGAATAGTCCGGGTCTTCGATATATGCGGAATGATTTTCCACCAGTGGTCATAAACCTTCGTGATCACCCTGACGTAAAATGGAACGGATGTTTTCACGTGAAGCCGAGTTGTTAATCCCTTTGAATTAGTGTATGATTTTTAGTGAATGACCTGAGTGATAACGGAGGTAAATTATGCCCACACCGAGTATGGAAGATTACATTGAGCAGATTTATTTGTTAATTGAGAATAAGGGATATGCCAGAGTTTCCGATATTGCGGAAAATCTTAAGGTTCATCCTTCCTCTGTAACCAAAATGGTACAAAAACTCGGGAAAGATGAATACTTGATCTACGAAAAATACAGAGGTTTAATGCTTACTTCAAAAGGTAAGAAAATCGGGAAGCGTTTAGTATACCGGCATGAGTTACTGGAGAACTTTCTTGAATTAATCGGGGTGGAGAAGGATAAAATATACGAAGAAGTGGAAGGGATCGAACACCACTTGAGCTGGGATTCCATCGATCGTATCGGTGATCTGGTTCAGTATTTTGAAGAAGATTCCTCGCGACGCGAAGCCTTAATCCACATTCATAATAAAAGCGAAGAAGATGCTTAAAACGCATCTTCTTTTTTGATCACCTGAATAATCGGTGTTTATGAACATATGCAAATACGGCGGGGATCAGAAGGTCGCTCTGTCTTTGTCTTTGTCTTTGTTCTTTCCTTTACTCCCGTTGATCACTTTCAGGTGAGGAGCGTTGGATCTGCGTTTTCTCGTTTGTTTCCCTGAGGGCCTGGAAGATTTGACCGGTTCGCTTGAGCTGGTGCCGTACTTCTGTTTTGACTGTTTGACGGCCTGCTTATATTTCTTCATTTCATCTGTGTTGCCCCTTACACCTCCGGGTCTGCGTCGAATGAAAAAGAAATAAATCACTCCATAGATGATGGCTGCGACAACAACCATAGTAAGAATGGAAGCCAGAAAGCTGCCCGTGTTGGTCAGAAGCTGATTGACGATGTAGAACACTGCAAATCCAATAAATACATACATTACCCATTTAAACCATCCGCGTGCCATGAGGAGGCCTCCTTTCATAGCTCTTATACTACTGTTATACCACTTTTCGGGGTGTTTCTATCATGAAATCGCAAAATTTTTTAATTCTTATTTCACGTATCGCCCGGCAAATCACTTAAACAGATGAAAACCCGCGAAAATCTTTTTAGATCAATAGTCGCATACGGAGGGATGACGCTAGAGTAGTGATGGGACGTACAATTATGATACACTATTAATGGCTATTAGTAAGAATATTCAAAGGAGGGTGAACACATATGTCGCGATTAGTACAAATAAGGGAGTCCATGAAGAAACAGAATATAGACGGGCTACTGGTCATGAGTGATAAAAACAGGAGGTACATAACTGGTTTCACCGGAACTTCCGGAGCTGTAGTCATTACGGACACGACTGCGAAACTGATTACCGATTTCAGATATGTAGATCAGGCGAATGATCAGGTGAGTGAATTTGAAGTGGTAGAACACAAGGGCCCCATGTCCGACGAAGTGGCTGCACAGTTTTCCGAAGCAGGCAGTAAAAAAATCGGATTCGAAAAGGACCACATTACCTATGGTATATATGAAACTTTTTATGAGAAAGTAAAAGGGGAACTGGTTCCTGTATCAGGTATCGTCGAAGCTTTGCGTTTAATAAAAACGGACGAAGAACTTAGCGTGTTGAAGAAAGCAGCTGAAATTGCGGATGATGCTTTCGCTCACATTCTGGACTTCATCAAACCTGGTGTAAAAGAGATAGACGTATCGAATGAACTTGAATTTTACATGAGGAAACAGGGGGCCACGTCCTCGAGTTTCGACATTATAGTCGCTTCCGGGTATCGTTCTGCACTGCCGCATGGGGTCGCTTCCGAGAAGGAAATCGAGTCCGGGGAACTTGTCACTCTCGATTTTGGAGCCCTCTACAAAGGGTACTGTTCCGACATTACGAGAACGGTGGCCGTAGGTGAGATTAATGAAAAACAAAAAGAGATATACTCAGTTGTGCTCGAGGCTCAGAAAAAAGGAATGAATGGTCTGAAGGCCGGACTGACAGGCAAAGAAGCTGATGCACTTACGAGAGATGTCATCGACGATAAAGGGTATGGCAGTTACTTCGGACATTCCACCGGTCACGGTATAGGACTCGACGTACATGAAGGACCCGCACTGTCGCATCGGTCCGACGTGGAACTGGAGCCCGGCATGGTCGTTACGGTGGAACCGGGTATATATGTGAAAGGCGTAGGCGGCTGCAGAATCGAGGACGATACGGTCATAACGGAAAAGGGGAACGAGCCCCTGAATTTTGCGCCTAAAGAACTGATTGTTTTATAAGTAGGGAGGAAAATAATGATTTCAGTAAACGATTTTAAGACAGGACTAACTATTGAAGTGGATGGGGAAATTTGGAGTGTCATGGATTTTCAACACGTTAAACCGGGTAAGGGAGCGGCTTTTGTCCGTACCAAACTCAGGAATCTCAGGAATGGAAATATCCAGGAAAAGACGTTCCGTGGTGGCGAAAAAGTGAACCGTGCTCACATTGAAACGAAAAAAATGCAGTATTTGTATGGGTCGGGCGATATGCATACGTTTATGGATACGCACACCTACGACCAGCTGGCACTGCCGGAGCAGCAGATTGGCGATAAACTATACTACATCAAAGAAAATATGGAAGTGTCTATTCAGACATATGGAGCTGAAACGATCGGAATTGAACTTCCGAAAAACGTCCAGTTGCAAGTAACCGAAACGGAACCCGGTGTGAAAGGTGATACAGCGAGCGGAGGTACGAAACCTGCCACTCTTGAAACGGGTCTTACTGTTCAGGTACCGTTCTTCGTGAACGAGGGCGATATGCTCCTCATCAGCACTGATGAAGGGAAATATGTATCCAGAGCCTAGTCAACTGTCCTTCCGGAGTTTTCGGACTCCGGAAGGACAGTTTTAACAAAAAAATTTCAAAGATTACTTTTTGTAATCGCTTTCCGAGTAGTTGCAGGCCGGAAATATCTATCGTAAAATGAGGAAGTAGTCACATTATACAGATTTTACATAAAAGGAGTGCCAGTAAATGCTAAAGGTGCAGGAAATCAGGGAAATTATTAAGCTAATTGATGAATCAAGTGTTCAGGAATTCGAATACGAATCCGGAGACAGCAAAGTCACTTTGAAAAAACACGGAGGCTCAGTTCCTGTGGCTGAGGCACAACCTGTAGTTCAGGCACCATCACCGGTGCAAGAGGCTGCGCCGGTCAGGCAGGAAAACACTTCCGTTGAGGAACAGCCTTCCAATGAGAAAAATAAAGCAGAAGAGAAAGTTCAGGAATCGAAGACAGAAGCTTCTGCCGATTATGATTATGAAGTAACCTCTCCAATGGTAGGGACTATTTATCACGCTCCGGCGCCGGAAGATGATCCTTACGTACAGGTAGGAGACAGAGTAAGTAATGATTCTGTAGTTTGTATCGTAGAAGCAATGAAACTATTTAATGAAATTGAAGCGGAAGTTTCTGGGGAGATTGTTGAAATCCTGGTAAGCGACGGGGATCTTGTAGAATATAACCAGCCACTTTTCCGCGTAAAACGCTAAAGAGAGGTGGGAGCATTTGATTAAAAAAGTATTAATAGCCAACAGGGGAGAAATTGCGGTCCGCATCATCCGTGCGTGTAAAGAAATGGACATTGAGACTGTTGCTGTCTATTCCGAACCGGATAAGGAGGCTCTGCATGTCCAAATTGCAGATGAAGCCTACTGCGTAGGTCCCAAACTCAGTAAGGACAGCTACTTGAACTATACGAACATACTTAGTGCAGCTACGATGAGCGGCTCCGATGCCATTCATCCGGGTTACGGATTTTTATCGGAGAATGCTGAGTTCGCTGAGATGTGTGAAGAATGCAATGTGACTTTTATCGGTCCTTCAGCATATGCCATTCAGAACATGGGTACGAAGGACGTAGCGAGACAGACGATGGAAGATGCCGGAGTCCCGGTGGTGCCAGGTTCGAAAGGGATAATCAAGGATACCGATGAAGGTAAACAGGTTGCTGAAGAAATCGGCTACCCCGTAATCATTAAAGCCACTGCCGGCGGCGGAGGTAAAGGGATACGGGTAGCCCGTGACGAAAAAGAACTGATTGAAGGTATTAAGATGACGCAGCAGGAAGCGGAAACTTCTTTCGGTAACCCGGGTGTGTATCTTGAAAAATTCATAGAGGATTTCCGTCACGTAGAGATTCAGGTTCTCGCCGATAATCATGGCAATGCCATTCACTTGGGAGAAAGGGACTGCTCTGTACAGAGACGTCTTCAGAAGCTGATCGAAGAAACCCCTTCTCCCGCAGTCACGGAAGACATCCGTAAGGAAATGGGTGATGCTGCTGTGCAGGCAGCGCTCGCGGTTAATTATTCCGGAGCAGGAACGATAGAGTTCATTTTCGATCATAACGAAAAGAAATTCTATTTTATGGAGATGAACACACGTATTCAGGTGGAACACCCTGTGACGGAGATGGTTACAGGAGTCGACCTGATTAAAGAGCAGATTAAAGTTGCTAACAATGAAGTGCTTTCCTTTCGTCAGGAAGATATTAAATTTGAGGGCTGGGCGATTGAATGCAGGATCAACGCGGAAGACCCTTTTAAGAATTTCATGCCTTCAGCCGGCTACATTGACATGTACCTTCCACCGGGAGGTTTCGGAGTCAGGGTGGATTCGGCAGCCTACACAGGCTATATGATTCCTCCGTACTACGATTCCATGGTAGCTAAACTGATCACATACGGACAAGACAGAGACGAAGCTATCGCAAAAATGAGACGTGCCCTCAGTGAATTTGTGGTGGAAGGGGTGCACACTACTATCCCGTTCCATCAGCGAATGATGAACCATGAAGTGTTTAAGGGAGGCGACTTCAACACGAAGTTCCTCGAAACATACGCTGTCATGGATGAGAAAGAGGAGAATTTATAATGGATGAACATCCGGTGAATGTAACCGAAAGCTCGAACCTCGGTTCTATAGTAATAGCCCCTGAAGTAATCGAAGTAATTTCAGGTATTGCAGTGTCCGAGGTGAGCGGTGTAGCTGAAATGAGAGGTAACTTTGCAGCTGGGGTGGCTGAAAGACTCGGTAAGAAATCGCGCGGAAAAGGTGTGAAAGTAGATCTTCTCGAAGAAGGTGTTGTAATCGAGACTTACGTAGTGATGGATTACGGAATTTCCATCCCCGAAGCTGCGAAAAAAATTCAGGAAAACACTCGCCAGGCTCTTGAAAACATGACCTCTCTTTCCGTAAAAGAAGTGAACGTTCATGTCGTCGGTGTCCACATGGATATAAAAGAAACAGAAACGAACGAATAAAAGGATCGGAGCAACTGCTCCGATCTTTTTTTGATGATAAAAGTGGAGAACGAAAAAGGCGCTGCCCCTCTTACGTAATTTACTTACGGATCTTGTTCGCATTTCGGGTTTGTAAATGATATGATTTTAATCGGACAGAGTTCGAAAGGGGAAAGAAAATGAAAAGAAGGTTAGCCAGAGAAAAAGCGTTTCAGACGCTTTTTCAAATGCTCACAACACATTTGACACAGCAGGAAGCAGTGGATTACGTAATGGAAGGCGAAAGAGACGAGTTTCTGATGGAGCTCGTTGCCGGAGTGACCCGGCATCAGCAGGAACTTGATGAAATTATTTCGGATCATCTGGAGCACTGGTCACTCGAACGTCTTCCTAAGGTGGAAAGAACAGTGCTTCGCATAGCGATATTCGAGTTGAAATTCTACGGCGACACTCCAACTCAGGTTGCAATCAATGAAGCCGTCGAACTCGCGAAAACATTCGGGGAAGAGACCTCCGGAAGGTTTGTAAACGGAGTATTATCTAAAATTCAATAACAGGAAACGGGGGAGTAAGGAAATGGCAGCAGAAATCATATATGGCAGCGAACTTGCCCAGGAGATAAGAAGTGAACTGAAAAGTGAAGTGGAGACTCTTAACGGACAGGGCATCCATCCGAAACTTTCGGTTATTATAATCGGGGACGATCCCGCTTCCAAATCCTACGTAAGGGGAAAACAGAAAGCCTCCAATAAAATCGGTATGGATGCTGACCTGTGGGAATATGACAGTACAATCACAGAAACAGAGTTGCTGAACAAAATTGAAGAGCTGAATAACGAGAAAAGCGTGCACGGTATTCTTGTTCAACTTCCCCTTCCCGATCATATTGAAGATCAGAAAGTGATTGAAGCTATCTCGCCGGAAAAAGACGTGGATGGCTTTCATCCGATCAGTATCGGTAAGATGATGACGAATCAGGAGACGTTTCTTCCATGCACTCCTCATGGAATTATAGTAATGATGGAACGGGCCGGGATTGAACTGGAAGGGAAACATGCAGTCATCCTCGGCAGAAGTAACCTTGTAGGAAAACCGGTAGGACAGCTCCTGCTTAATAAGAATGCGACGGTGACCTACTGCCACTCAAAAACCGAGGACGCGCAAAACATAACGAAACAGGCCGATATTCTTATTGTGGCGATAGGTAAACCGTCCGTAATTTCAGCAGAAGATATTAAACCCGGAGCAGTCGTCATCGATGTAGGCGTGAACCGAGTAGATGGAAAACTTACCGGGGACGTGGATTTTGAATCCGTTAAGGAAAAAGCTTCCTATCTCACTCCAGTCCCTAAAGGAGTAGGTCCAATGACTATTACGATGCTTCTCCATAACACGATTGAAGCAGCGAAAAGAATACATCAATAACCGGGGGAGGGGTATCCAGTGGAAGATCGTTACTTGACGGTCACGGCCCTGACAAGGTATATCAAGCAGAAGATATCGAGGGACTCCCATCTTAAAGAAGTGTGGTTAAGAGGGGAAATCTCCAATTTCAAACATCACAGTCGCGGCCACATGTATTTCTCAATGAAAGATGACAGCGCACGGATTCAGACGGTTATGTTTGCAGGCAATAACCGTAATCTTAATTTTGCACCGGAAAACGGCATGAGCGTCCTCATAAGAGGGGAAATTAATGTTTATGAGCCCATGGGTCAATATCAGTTATATGCAAAAGAAATGATACCGGATGGTATTGGAGACTTACATATTGCTTTTGAACAGCTTAAAGACAGACTCATGAAAGAAGGAATATTTTCCGACGAAAACAAGCAGTCAGCTCCGCTCATCCCCGCTCACATCGGTGTTATTACTTCTCCGACAGGGGCGGCCATCCGGGATATTATCACAACCATAGAGAGAAGATTCCCCGTAGTGAAAATATCCGTACTCCCGGTTCCTGTTCAAGGGAAAAGAGCAGCTTCTTCTGTCTCACGCGCTATCGCCTACGCTAATCAGAACCTTGAATGCGACCTGCTTATCGTAGGCCGAGGGGGAGGGTCGATAGAAGATCTTTGGGGATTCAATGAAGAGGAAGTTGCGAGAGCTGTTTATCATTCCCATATACCGATAATATCTGCAGTCGGCCATGAAACGGACACTACCATTATTGATTTTGCCGCGGACTACCGTGCCCCTACCCCGACAGGAGCGGCAGAAATAGCAGTGCCGGACTGGAGAGAATTGAACAGTCAAATTATTAATTATACCCGCAGACTTCAGCAGGCTCTCGATGTGAAAGTGGAGCATGCGAAAGAGCGGCTGCAATCACTGAAAAAATCATATGCCTTCAAATATCCGAAACAGCTTACTCAGCAGAAAGAGCAGGATCTCGACAGAATAATGGACCGGTTCCATGCCGCTGCAAAACGACTGCAAAGGGAAAAGACCGATTCGGCTAAACGGCTGGAAAACAGACTGCATCAGATCAGCCCGGACAAACGCCTGGAACGAGAACAGGCGAATGTCCGTCAGCTGGATAACCGTCTGAACAAACAGATGCAGAGAATTGTGGAAGAGAAGAAGTACCGCTGGCAGTCGCTCGTGCAGCAGCTCTCACTCGTAAACCCTCTGGAAATTATGAAAAGGGGTTATGCCCTGCCGTATAACGAACAGAATGAACTGATTAAATCCGTCAAAAATGTAAGTGAAGATGAAACGATCCACCTGCAGATAAATGACGGAACGATTTACGGTAAAATCATTGGATGGGAGGAGAAGAAAGATGAGTGACAATAAAGAACAGACATTTGAAGAAAACATGAAGCAGCTGGAAGAAATAGTGGAAAAACTTGAATCCGGCGATGTTCCTCTGGAAAAAGCTATTCAGTATTACCATGAGGGGATGAAACTTTCTAAAACATGTAATGATAAATTGAGCAGTGTAGAAGGGCAGATGAAACAGATTCTGAATGAGCAGGGAGAATTTGAGTCATTTGATATACAGGAGGACGAATAGTGGATCAGTACCTGAAAGAACAGAAGGCCTGGATCGATGAGAAAATATATAAGAAAATAAATGAGTTCACATCCGAGGGAAGACTTCGTGATTCTATCATCTACTCGATGAAAGCGGGTGGGAAAAGATTACGTCCCATGCTGATGAAAGCGACGTTCGAATCTTTCTCGGACTCGGATCCATTGTATGTTTCTCCCGCTGTAGCCCTTGAAATGCTTCATACCTATACACTCATACACGACGATCTTCCGGCAATGGATGATGATGATATGAGAAGAGGCCGATGGACTAATCATATAGAATTCGACGAAGCTACTGCCATTTTAGCAGGGGACTCTCTCCTGACGATGAGCTTTGAGCTGATAAGTTCTGACCCCTCCCTCTCCTCAGAACAGAAAGTTTTTATTGTACACCAATTCTCCCGGGCTGCCGGTCCGAAAGGTATGGTCGCCGGGCAGATGTGGGATATGCAATATGAAGACCTGGAAATAGACGTGGATACGCTGAAAAGGATTCATTCAAATAAAACAGGAAAGCTGATCGCTTTTTCTATTATTACCGGCGGTTATCTTGCCGGTCTTGAGGAAGGGAAGTTGCAGAAGCTGAAGGAAATCGGAGAAGCTGTCGGGCTTATTTTCCAAATCCAGGATGACATACTGGATGTGACAGGAGATACTGCCAAATTGGGGAAAGCAACAGGAAGCGATGAATCAAATTTGAAAAGTACGTATCCTAAACTTCTGGGTCTTGAAGGGGCGAAACAGGAAAAGCAGAAATATGAACGAAGAGTGGAAGAACTCCTTGGTGATCTGGAAGCCGATGAAACTCCGTTAGCGGACCTGATCGGTTACATGAGTCAAAGAGAATATTAGTCGGTTTTACTTTGAGACGGCATATATTGTGTGATATATTTAAGGTAAGTTAGGAATGGTGCAGTATTCTAGTCAGTCCTCCGTCCCTGAAGGCGGGCCTAAAAATCCGCCAAAGGGCATATCGATGAAGTTCCTTGTGCCGGCTTGAGGCGCCCAGCCTTGGGTCGGTGCTGGGAGTTAAGGTTGTGGGGCGATCCACAAAGGCATGTGGGCGTTGACCCCGCTTCCGCGGAGGCCCATCTTTGTAAGGAAAGCTGAGCCAGCTTTCTTTATGAAATGGGGTATGAACCTGTTTCATATGGAGTAATATCTGTATGTACAGCGTAGCCTGCCTTGAGTGGCTTCGAGGGGATTACAGTATTTCAGGAACCATGTCTAATATGGCCAATGAAACATGATTTCGTTCTTTGCTGTATGAAATCGAAGCTGCAAAAGAGGCTAAGGAACGGTCAAAGACTGCCGGAGAAACTCCCTAGACTGTTCGTAAGGACGGAAAACAGTTATTATAGTGTGGACTGAGTGGTAATCCAGTCCGAGTAACGGAGACGTGCTCGACCAGGCTTTAAAGGGGAACCGCCAGAGTGGTGACACTCGGTAGCCTGGTGGGAAAACCTACTGGACCTAAGCCGCAATTTTTACCTGTTTTTCGACCATTCCTTCCTACATAACTTTGAAACGATAATTGGAGCAAACTATGAATTCAAAACTAAAACGTTCTTTATCATTCAGTTTCACCATTGCCGTTATCACTTTTGTGTTAGCGGCTATTTTTTCCATCATTTCTTCATCGCTGCTCAATGGTGTCCCCTGGATCGCAGGTATGGTAGTCGTATTTGTCATCGTTTTGACCGGAGTGTTTTTTGATATGCTGGGGATTGCAGCTACAGCAGGCAGAGAAGCTCCTTTTCATTCCATGGCTTCGGAGAAAGTATTCGGGGCCAAACACGCAGTGGCGATAGTCAGAAATGCCGATCGTTTCGCAACTTTTTGCAATGATGTAATAGGCGACATCGCCGGCATTATCAGTGGTACGGCTTCTGCACTTGTCGTACTTCAACTGGCCATTGCTTTTGGAAATGGAGAAGGTTCTACCTTGCAACTGGTGCTTTCTGTTATAATGACAAGTACGATCGCGGCACTTACGGTTGGCGGGAAAGCCGTGGGTAAATATTTAGCGATTAATCATTCAACTGCTATAATCTTTTTTACCGCAAGGCTTATAGCAAGGTTTGAGAAATATTCTAAGTGGAAAATAGTCACAAAATAAATTATTACTGTCTTATAGTGAAGGGGGTCCTTTTATGGATCTGAACAATATTAAAGACCCGTCGGTCGTCAAAAATTTGACCGATGAGGAAATGAGAAACTTAGCTCAGGATGTACGAAACTTTTTAATAAATAATTTATCGGAAACAGGAGGTCATCTGGGGGCGAACCTCGGGGTGGTCGAATTGACGCTGGCACTCCATCGCACGTTCGACAGCCCCAATGACCGCTTTCTTTTTGACGTGGGGCATCAGTCTTACGTGCACAAAATCCTTACAGGTCGCGGAGGTCAGTTTGACACGCTGCGCAAGTATCAGGGTTTGTGCGGATTCCCGAAACGTAATGAAAGTGAACACGACGTCTGGGAAACAGGGCACAGCTCCACATCTTTATCGGCAGCGATGGGGATGGCTATTGCAAGAGACCTGAAAAATGAAAGTCATTCCGTAGTTCCTATCATAGGGGATGGAGCCCTGACCGGAGGAATGGCTCTGGAAGCGCTTAATCACATTGGCCATGAGAAGAAGAATATAACCGTTATTCTTAATGATAATGAGATGTCGATTGCCAAAAACGTGGGAGCTTTGCATAGCGCTCTTGCAAGAATGAGAAGTGCAGGTAAATACAACAGAGTTAAAGACGATTTCGAATGGCTTCTGAAAAAAATCCCGGCAATCGGCGGGAGAGTAGCATCGACTGCAGAACGGCTGAAAGATTCAATGAAATACTTCGTCGTTCCAGGGATGTTTTTTGAAGAACTTGGTTTCACCTATTACGGTCCGGTAGACGGTCATGACTTCGAAGACCTGCAGGGGAATCTTGATTACGCCCGGAAGACCGAGGGGCCGGTCATCGTCCACGTAATGACCCAAAAAGGGAAAGGGTATCAGCCTGCGGAATCGGATGTGAAAGATAAATGGCACGGCGTCGGACCTTATAAAATCGATTCCGGAGAAAAAATCAAACCTGCAGACGCTCCCCCAGCCTGGAGTGAAGTGATCAGTGAGGCTCTCAGGGAGGAAGCACGGGAAGATGAGCGTATTGTAGCCGTTACCCCGGCCATGATTCTGGGTTCGAAATTAGAGAAATTCGGAGAAGAATTCCCGGATCGTCTGTATGATGTCGGGATCGCCGAGCAGCATGCGACGACAATGTCAGCAGGACTTGCTACGCAGGGTATGAGACCTTTCCTCGCTATTTATTCAACCTTTTTACAGCGCGGATATGATCAGGTTATCCATGACGTGGCCAGACAAAACCTCAATGTTATCTTCGGGATTGATCGTGCGGGTCTCGTAGGCGCAGACGGAGAAACGCATCAAGGTGTATTTGATATCGCTTTTCTCAGAACTGTCCCTAATATGTCTATCATGATGCCGAAAGATGAGAATGAAGCAAAACATATGGTTCACACGGCTGTGAAGTATGAAGATGGACCGATTGCTCTTCGCTATCCCAGAGGAAACGCGCTCGGCGTCGAAGTGGCGGATAAACCCGAAACGATTGATATCGGTTCATGGGAAACATTAAAACCTGGTAAAGATGCGGTGATTCTGACTTTCGGCACGACCATTCCGCTTGCGATAGAGGCGGCCGAAACGCTTCAGGAACAGGGTGTGGACGTAGAAGTTGTGAATGCAAGGTTTATGAAACCGATGGATGAAAAAATGCTTCATGAAATATTTGAACGTAATATACCGGTACTCACTCTTGAAGAAGCTGTGGTACAGGGAAGTTTCGGATCTGCAGTTCTCGAATTCCAGAGTGATCACGGTTACTATAACAGATCTCTGAAACGTATTGGATTACCTGACAGGTTCGTTGAACATGGAGATGTTAAGGACTTATGGAAGGAAGTCGGATTAACCAGAGAAAATGTAGTGGATAAAGTTTTGAAGTTGTTACCGCAAAGCGAGAAAAGGGCGTAGTTTATGGGAAAGAAAGTTAGACTGGACACATTACTTGTGGAAAGAGGATTCGTGGAAACGCGGGAGAAAGCAAAGAGAACCATCATGGCGGGTCTGGTTTTTTCTGAACAGCAGAGGCTTGAAAAACCAGGGGTCAAGGTGGCAGAGGATATTGAACTGAGAGTGAAGGGGAAAGCTATCCCTTACGTAAGCAGGGGAGGACTGAAGCTTGAGAAAGCTATCTCCTGCTTTTCTCTTGACTTGAAAGACAAAGTGATGGTGGATATCGGCTCTTCGACTGGAGGCTTTACGGACTGCGGTCTTCAGAATGGAGTGAAGCTGAGCTACGCCATAGATGTCGGGAATAACCAGCTGGACTGGCGGCTCCGGAATCATGAGCAGGTAGTAGTGATGGAAAGAACTAACTTCCGGTACGTCACGAGAGATGATCTGTCTTTCGGGATGCCTGAGATTGCCACTATTGATGTTTCATTCATATCTTTGAAGCTTATTCTCCCGGTGCTGGCAGATTTGATAAAACCCGGCGGAGATGTAGCAGCCCTTATTAAACCCCAGTTTGAAGCTGGCAGAGAACAAGTGGGTAAAAAAGGTATCGTAAGAGACTCTCAAATACATGAAGAAGTGATCACCAGACTCATTACCTATGCCCGTCAACTTGGTTTTGAAACGAAAGGCCTCACTTTTTCGCCGATTACAGGCGGGGACGGGAATATAGAATTTCTCGTACATTGGCAATTCAACCCCGGGGAAGAGGAGCGTCCGTGGGATATAGAAAAGGTAAGAGAACTTGTGGCGGACGCACATTCTCAGTTGACGAAAGTGTGAGCCGATTCGAAAGGGGACGGGTTATTTTATATGACTTTAAGCAAAGGGCAAAGGCACATAAAAATCCGCGAAATGATTACGAGTGAAAATATTGAAACACAGGATGATCTTGTATTCAGACTGAAATCACTGGGATATAACGTCACCCAGGCTACTGTTTCGAGGGATATTAAAGAATTGCATCTGGTAAAAGTACCGGTAGCCGACGGGCGTTACAAATACAGTCTTCCGGCTGACCAGAAATTCAACCCTCTGGAAAAACTGAAGAGGATGATGATGGACTCATTTGTCAGTATCGACCGTTCGGGACACTTTATCGTATTGAAGACTTTACCCGGAAATGCTCACGCGGTAGGAGCTCTCATTGATAACCTGGACTGGGAAGAGATCATGGGGACGATCTGCGGGGACGATACGTGTCTGATCATATGCAGGGCAGAGTCCCAGACTGAACAGGTGAGTGAGCAGCTGCTGAATATGTTGTAAGCGAAGGGGTTTCTATCATGTTAACTGAATTGACTATCAGAGATTTTGCAATTATCGATTACGTCTCTTTGACATTGAAAGATGGATTGACTGTGTTAACCGGAGAAACGGGTGCCGGTAAATCGATTATTATTGATTCCATTCAATTACTGACGGGAGCAAGAGGCTCTGTAGAATTTGTAAAGCATGGAGCCAAACGTGCAGAGATAGAAGGTTTATTCAACGTAGATGGAAACCACTCTGTCTATGCTAAAGGCGAGGAGTACGGAGTGGAAATAGATGAGGATGGTATGGTGGTGCTGCAACGCTCCATCACCCATCAGGGGAAAAGCATCTGCCGGGTGAACGGAAAGCTGGTGACTCTCGGTGTTTTAAGGGAGTTCGGTAAATCCTTAATAGACATACACAGTCAGCACGAAACGCAATCGCTGATGGACCCGGAACGCCATATTGATCTGCTGGATACCTATGCGGCGGAAAAGCTGCAACACCCTAAACAGGAATATCGGAAACAGTACGAAAAGTACAGGTCTCTCCAAAAAAGATATCAGGAATTAAGTGACAACGAGCAGGAAATGGCACAGCGGCTCGATTTGCTGGAGTTCCAATGGAATGAACTGGAAGAAGCGCACCTTTCCCCAAAAGAAGACGAAGAACTGATGGAAGAAAGGAATAAGTTATCAAATTTCGAAAAAATTTATTCCGGTCTCAACGATACGTACGAAGCTTTATACGGTGAACAAAAAGGTATGGACTGGGTTTCTCATGCTATGATGAGCCTGGAGGCGACCAGTGACTATGACGAAAACTACCAAAAAATGTCTGATGAGCTTTCCAATGCCTATTACGTAGTGGAGGAATTGACTTTCCGGTTGAGCACGGAAATGGAAGCCCTCGAATTCGATCCCGAGAGGTTAAATGAAATCGAAGAGAGACTCGACGAAATTAACCGGCTCAAAAGAAAGTATGGGCAGTCCGTCGAAGAAATGCTTGAACACAAGAGTAAAGTGGAGGAAGAAATTGATGAAATTAACAATAAAGATTCGTTTCTTTCAAAGCTTGAATCGGAAATAAATGATGTGTCGGAAGACCTCCTTCTGGAAGCTCAGCACATTCATGATATACGGAGCGAGGCTGCTAAAGAGCTCGTAGAAGCGGTGCATGAAGAACTGAAAGACCTCTATCTCGAAAAATCCGTCTTCGATGTAAAAGTCGAGAAAAGAAAAGGCGGAAAGGAAAGTCCCATGATGAATGGACGTCAGGTGGCTTTGAATTCGAACGGGGTTGATGAAGTAAGGTTCATGATTACGACGAATCCGGGTGAGCCGTTGAAACCACTTCATAAGATAGCCTCCGGTGGAGAAATGTCCAGAATCATGCTGGCCTTAAAGCAGATCTTTTCAAGACATCAGGGGATTACCAGTGTAATCTTTGATGAAGTCGATACGGGTGTAAGCGGGCGTGTAGCACAGGCGATAGCCGAGAAGATATTTAAGATTTCCGTTAATTCCCAGGTGCTATGCATTTCCCACCTGCCTCAAGTTGCTGCTATGGCGGATACGCATGTGCAAATTCAGAAGAATATCACCGACAACACCACAAAAACGAACGCCAAAGAACTCGATCACCACGAAAAAGTCGAAGAAGTTGCACGGATGATCAGCGGAGCGGAACTTACCGAGACCACACTGCAGAACGGCCGTGAATTACTTAATCTCGCTGAGTCGTTCAAAGCAAAAGTGTAAAAGCGCCCATATGGGCGCTTTTTATTATGAATTTACGACGGATATAACCTTTTATATGCAAAAAGTGTATTTATTTATTTCAGAACGTTCAGGTGGATTACAAAAACCATTCGAAATGTGGAAAAGTATGTGTTAAAATTTTTAATTATCTAATTCTTTACCATATTAAAAGGGAGCTGTACATATGAAAGTAGTGAAATTCGGAGGAAGTTCTGTGGCCAGTGCGGCACAATTAAAAAAAGTGACGGAAATTCTGGAGAGTGATCCTGAACGGACGGTCGTCGTCGTTTCGGCCCCGGGTAAGCGGACGGCAGATGATGAGAAGGTCACTGATCTGCTCATTCAGCTGGGGGAATCCGTAGACGACAATCATATGAACGGGGATATTTACGAGAAGGTGAGAAACCGTTTTAAGGAAATTATAGATGACCTGGATCTTTCTGAAAGAACTCTTTCGGAAATTACGAATAAAATTGATGAAGGGATAGCGATGATCAGAGGAGGAGCCGCAAACGGTATAGATGCATTGAAAGCATGCGGGGAAGACGGGACGGCCCTGATTTTAAGTGCGTTTTTATCCGAAAGGAAGCATGACGCTTCGTATGTCCATCCGAAAGAAGCGGGAATCTTTCTGAAAGATGAACCGGGGGGTGCTCTTGTACTTGAAGAAAGTTTCGCCCATCTTTATGAATTACGTAAGAAAGAGGGGATTCTCGTAATACCGGGATTTTTCGGTTATACGAAAGAAGGGAAGCTTATCACTTTCTCACGCGGCGGCTCGGATATCACCGGTTCTATTGTAGCTGCGGGTGTCAAAGCCGATCTTTATGAAAATTTCACGGACGTTGATTCGGTTTACTGTGTTAACCCGGCTCTTGTTAAGAACCCGAAAGAGATGAAGAATCTGACTTACAGAGAAATGCGCGAGCTTTCCTATGCAGGGTTTTCTGTATTCCACGATGAAGCACTGATTCCAGCTTTCAAGGAGAAAATACCCGTGTGTATAAAAAATACTAACAATCCGGAAGCACCGGGGACTATGATTGTTGCGGAAAGAGAAGATACATGCGGGGATGTGGTCGGCATAGCGAGCGATGACGGATTCGTGACGATTTATGTAAGTAAGTATCTGATGAACCGCGAAATCGGGTTCGGGCGTCGTCTTTTGCATATACTTGAAGATGAAGAAGTCTCTTTTGAACACGCTCCTTCCGGTATAGATGACATGTCCATTATTCTCAGGGAAGATGTTCTTCCTTCTCACAAAGAAGAAACCGTAGTAAAAAGGATCAGGGAAGAATTGCAGGTGGATACGGTGGAAATCGAACGTAACATGGCGATGATTATGATTGTCGGGGAAGGGATGAATCAGAGAGTGGGAGTTGCCAGCAAAGCTACCAGGGCGTTTGAAAAGGCTGGTGTAAACCTTGAGATGATCAACCAGGGCTCCTCCGAAGTTTCGATGATGTTCGGCATTCATGAAGATGGGATGGAGAAATCTGTACAGGAACTGTATAAAATGTATTTTTCGTGAAAATAAAGTTATTGTTTTTAAACGAGCAGATTTACTGCTCGTTTATTTTTTGCTGAAGCACACTGTAGGAAGTGATAAAATAATCCTTTTCCGCTATACGAAGAAGCTCCGTAAAGAGACGGGCTGTCATCGTTGCGTCGTTTAAAGCATGGTGTCGTTCCAAATTGTGAATGTTGAAATGGTTGAGTAACGGATCCAGCCGGTGGCTTACACCTGGAAGGGTATATTTCGCCATCAGTTGCGAATCGATACATGCAGGAGAGTATTCCGGTAATTTCCAGCGCTTCACCATAGCTCTCAGGAACCGTACGTCGAAATGGGCCGGATGAGCCACAAGCGTACTGTTTTCAGAGAAGGAGAGAAATTTTTGGAAGCCTGTAATAAAAGATTCGGCACCCTCAAGGTCTTCTCTCGATAAATTGGTAAGAGAGAGGATATGATTCGGTACGGGTCTGATCGGTCTGATCAGCTGATGCATTTCCCCGGACTTCTGTCCTTCCCCATCTATTCTCACAGCCCCGATAGAAAGTACTTCATGCCCTATTTCCGGGAGGAATCCAGTCGTTTCAAGGTCGAACACCGTATACTCCCTTTCTTTTAAGAAATCCGAACTATTACTTTCCCCTCTGTTCTCCATATAGGTACACAGGTTGTTATATTCCTCGGTTTCAAAGTAAGGTTTCATTTTGAAATAATATATAGGTTTTTCTATAAAAATGTATTTTAAAATTTGAAGGTCTACCGGCAGCATTACATCACCCGATTCCGATTATAGCTTAACTCAAGCACCTGCTGAAGACGCTTCGCTACATTCAATGCTTCTTTCAAAGACCGTCTTTCCTGTTTTTGGAACTTCACAAGAGAGACATAGTTACTGAGGGGAGAACCGTTTTTGAGTTGCTCAAGATTTAACGTCAGTCGGAACAGCATAAGTCTGTGAAGGGACAGTTTCGCATTTTCCACATCCCGGGGATGAAAGTGATTTTCTTCGGCCAATAAAGTCAGACGCTGTACTGTATTATTCACTTCCACCCCGTACTTCATACTGTAAATACGAACAGCATTAACGATCTGCATAGTGGCTGATTTCTTTAAATCAAGTAAACGTTTCTTCCCAAAGCCGTTTATACGTCCGAACGGCTGTACCGGAACGCGGAATCTCAAAGTATCTTTCATAAGCAGCTGGTGGAGTCCGAGAGAATTTTTCACTTTATTGGATACGTATTTTTTCAACTCATAGGCAAGCGTGTAGTCACCGAACACAGGGCGGAAATCCATGAAAATCGTAAAATCCCTTATTTCTTCGGCATCCAGTTTTTTTATCCATTCATCCACGCTTGTTCTCCACTCCTGTTCGTTTTTTCTCCATTTTCTTTCTTTAGCCATAATCCCGCCGCTGCAGTAGGGAAAACCGCACTCATCCAGCATGTCATTGATTCTCTTCGTGAAGCGGGAAAAGTAGGCTTCAATCTTCTCTTTGTTTCTGGAGGATTCATAATCGGCGAGAATGATGCCATTATCCTGATCGGTGGAAAACGTCTGCTCTTTCCGCCCGCCGCTTCCCATAATTAAAAAACAGTAGTTGATAGGAGGTGCACCGTAGCCGAGACTAACCATTTCATCTTCTGCAAGCTGGATGATCTGCTTGTGGATGCGATCGTTATAGTTGGTTATTAATTCAGCGATGTGATAAGCAAGCATCTGATCATCGATAAGACTTCGTACAAACTCCTGAAATCTTTTGTTGTACACGGGAGAAAGTTTCACTAATTCTTCCAGTGTTTTGGCATTTGAAATTCTGTACGTCAGGTCGAAGTAGACAGACTGATTAATCTGAATGAACGAAGATTGCCTTAAAATTCCGGCTACCTGATCTTTGTGCATAACAGGAATAACGGTGGCAGGGTGGTGTTTTAAAAAGCTTAGTGCATCAAAAATGAAATCCTGCTCACCTACACTGAAGTTTTCATCCTTCATATACTTACTGACGGAAGAGTAAGACTCGCCATTCATAAAAGCTTCCACGATTTCGTGGTAACTGATCATACCTTTGAAATTTTGTCTGTTTTCCGATACGAGAAGACCTTCCACCTCTTCCTCGCGCAGCACCTGGGCGGCTTCGGCTATAGTGCAGGACGGCTGGATGAATACCGGTTTCTCCATGTATTTCTTGATGCGTTCTTTGAAAAGACCGTTTTCATTTTCTTCTTCTTCGTCAGAACTTTTATACTTGACTTCATCGTAAAGACTTTTCGTCAAACCGCTTAGCCTATCGAGAATAACATTCGAAAATGTCGGATTGTCTTTCATTATTTTCAGGAAGGAAGCACGTTTAAGCTTTAAAGTCTGGACGGGTTCAAGGCATCTGACCGAGAAACGCATTTTTTCACTTGTCAATAGAACCATGAGGCCGATGAGATCACCGGGGTAAAAATAACGGATCGAATGCTGTGTCCCGTCTGCACGATGCATAATGCTGTCGGCCAGGCCTTCGATCAGTATGTGTACGTCCGTTTCGCTCTGATCTTCGTGGATGACGAATTCATTTTTTGAGTACTCTTCTCGGGTTGACTCTCTGAAGAGCTCCGAAAACTCTTCTTCGTCCAGCAGTTCGAACGGATATTGATGTCTCCAAACGTCTATATTCACTTCCATAGATAACTCCCTTTCTGAAGAAAAATTAAAGATACTGCACGGGAACAAAAAAGTAGAGCTTTTCAAGCTCTACCTGTTTTCAAAACGGCCTTTCGTTTTGTTTCTTTTTCTGTCGCGATGCAGAATGAATCCTCCGATGAAAAAGAGGCCGCCGATTACAAATATAACTCCTGCCACACCCTGGAGGAACAGGTGGAGAAAGATTGGTTGTAGCTCGCCGAATAAGGAATCCCTGATAAGTTTAATTCCATAGACTGCAAGAACCCCGGGTGCCACTAATATAAGCAGTGCAACTAAACGCATATGCTGTACTCCTTTTTTCTTAACATTATTCTCAGTATAGCAAAAATTATGTAACTAGGGAAAAGTTTCACTATTGCTAAAGTGTGCATAATCATTTATGATTTAAGTGTGCAAAAAGTTGCAGGGTGTGATGAAAATGAAACGTGTAATTATAGTAGGTGCCGGAACCGGGGGAAGTGCTCTATTGAATCTGCTGAAAGAAACGGATCAGATAGAGATTGTAGCGATTACCGATATAAATCCCGGGGCTATAGGTCTGCAAAAAGCTGCGGAATTCGGCATTCCGTTCGGGGAGAACTGGGAACACTGGATGGACGAATCGGTTGATATAATTTTCGAGGCGACCGGGGAAGAAGAAGTCTTCAAAGAGCTGCAAAGAAGGACCTCTAAAGATATAGTTGTCGTTCCCGGAGCGATTGCTTACGTTATATCCGCGCTGCTTGAAGAGAAGAATTCACTTATCTCCGAAAAAAGTGAACAGGCGCATAATCAGGATTTGATTCTGAACAGTATCCACGATGGAATGATCGTCATAGATTCTCACAACAAAGTGGTTTTTATCAATCAGAGTTCCGAAAGAATACTACATACCACCAAAGAGCAGGTGGTGGGTCTTCCTGTAACAGATGTGATACCGCTTACAAAACTTCCTGAGTTACTTACGACGAAAGAGAAACAGATAAATAAAGAAGTATCCCTACCGAATGGTAAAAAACTTCTATCCACAAGAATTCCGATGGTTGATGCTTCGGGCAACATCATAGGGGCATACGCTATATTCAAAGACATCACAGAAGCGGTGGCACTCGCCGAAGAACTGACGGACATTAAAGAAGTAACGACCATGCTGGAAGCTATCATCAATTCATCGGAAGAAGCTATCTCCGTAGTGGATGAAAAAGGAAATGGCCTGATGATCAATCCTGCATACACTAAAATCACCGGTCTCACAGAACCGCAGGTGATAGGCAAACCGGCCACTGCCGACATCTCAGAAGGTGAAAGTATGCATATGCAGGTGTTGCGTACTGGAGAACCCGTAAGAGGAGTACAGATGAAAGTCGGTCCTAAAAAGAGGGATGTCCTTGTAAACGTAGCTCCGATAATCGTGGAAGATGTAATTAAAGGCAGTGTGGGAGTTCTGCATGACGTTTCGGAACTTTATCAGTTGAATGAAGAGTTGTCCAAAGCGAAACAGCTCATCAGAAGTTTGAAAGCTTCCTACACCTTCAAAGATTTGTTGGGTAAATCGGAAGCGCTTCAATTAGTCATCGACCAGGCCAAAATAGCTGCCAATACTTCCGTGACCGTTCTTCTGCGTGGGGAGTCCGGAACGGGGAAAGAACTTCTGGCTCATGCCATACATCATGAAAGTGAACGTTCCGAACGTAAATTCATTAGAATCAACTGCGCCACTATGGCACATGATTATATAGAGGAAGAGTTATTCGGGGTGGCAGGCTCCCCCGGCAGAGAAGGTTACTTCGAAGAAGCTCATAAAGGCACTCTGTTTTTGGATGAAATTGGGGAACTGCCCGTTAAAATACAGGCTAAACTGTTGAGGGTACTGCAGGAAAAAGAAGTGAAAAGACTCGGGAGCAGCCGCGCCAGCAAAATTGATGTAAGGATCATAGCAGCTACGAACATGAACCTGGAAAAAGCTATCGGTAACGAGTTCTTCAGGGAAGACCTCTATTACCGTCTGAACAAACTTCCGATACATATCCCCCCTCTCCGGGAAAGGAAAGAAGATCTCGTCGAACTCATCCCTTTTCTTCTGGAAAAGTTGAATGATGCCTACGGACGCAAAGTGGAGGAAGTCGACAGGGGAGCCTTCGAAAGGCTGATGAATTATGAGTGGCCGGGAAATATTAGGGAACTCGAAAACATTCTTGGAAGAGCATTTATAAATATGGAACACTCCGGTACGGTTATAAGAACTCACCATATCCCCGCTTTGAGCAGTGATATTACTGCCGAATTCAATAAAAGAGCAGAATGGGAGGACTTCCAGCTTCAGGAAGTGGTCGAACAGTATGAAAAACAGGTGCTCGTACAGGCGTATCGCACTCATAATTTCAATAAGACAAGAACGGCCAAAGCATTAGGGGTGTCTCTCCGGAATCTCTACTACAAGCTTGATAAATACGGGTTAAGCAAGAACGATAATAAAGAGTAGGAGGTGGGGCAATGAAACGATTGGATCAGCTGCTGCATAAATCGAATGTCAACAGGCGCACGGTAGCCGTAGCTCAGGCGGATGAACCAGGGATTTTAAAAACAGTGGCTCGTGCAGTGGAAGAGGAGTTGTGTAATTTCCGCCTGTTCGGAGACAAGGAGAAAATTGAGAGCATCGCTTCGGAAAACGGTATCTCTCTTAAACAGAGAGTAACTATAGAGAATGTTTCTTCCCGCAGCGCTTCAGAGATGGCTGTAAAAGCGGTGAGCGAAAATGCGGCAGATGTTCTTATGAAGGGCCACGTAGACACGGGCACACTTATGAAACAGGCCCTCCACAGGGACTATGGGCTGAAAGGGAACAAAATACTTTCTCACGTTGCGCTTTTCGATTTCCCGGAATACGAAAAAGTCCTGTTCCTTACCGATTCCGCAATGAATATCAGTCCGGATCTCCACGAGAAGAAACAGATAATCGAAAATGCCGCACACATTGCCCGCAGGACGGGTATTGATGAACCTCTCATAGCTCCGCTGGCTGCTATTGAAACGGTGAATACATCGATGGAAGCTACTACCGACGCAGCACTGCTCAGTCAAATGAATGCTCGGGGACAAATAGCTGGATGTATCGTCGACGGCCCGCTGGCTTTCGACAACGCGATCAACGAAGAGGCTGCCAGGAAGAAAGGTATTACTTCCAGGGTAGCGGGTCATGCTGATATATTAGTAGCACCTGATATTGAGGTGGCTAATGTATTATATAAATCTTTTGTATTTTTTGGACAGGCAAGGGTAGCGGGGATTATTGCAGGAGCTCGGGCGCCGATAGTTTTGACTTCGAGATCCGACAGTACCGAGAATAAGCTGTTTTCACTGGCACTTGCCATAAATGAGGAGGAATAATAATGGAAATCTTTAACTACATGGAAACGTACGATTATGAGCAACTTGTATTCTGTCACGATAAGACTTCGGGTCTGAAAGCGATCATTGCTATTCACGACACTACTCTTGGCCCTGCACTGGGTGGAACAAGGATGTGGACGTATAAAACCGAGGAAGAAGCAGTGGAAGATGCCTTAAGACTTGCTAAAGGAATGACTTACAAAAACGCAGCAGCAGGACTGAATCTCGGAGGAGGTAAAACAGTAATTATCGGGGATCCTAAAACCGAGAAAAACGAAGAAATGTTCCGGGCGTTCGGCCGTTATATCCAGGGGCTTGGCGGACGTTATATTACTGCGGAAGATGTAGGTACGACCGTGCAGGATATGGATCTTATTTATCAGGAAACTAATTTTGTGACCGGAATTTCTTCCACCTCCGGAGCTTCCGGTAACCCTTCCCCGATTACTGCCTATGGAGTCTACAGAGGAATGAAAGCGGCTGCCAAAGAAGGCTTCGGTACTGATGATCTTAATGGCCGAACAGTAGCTGTTCAGGGAGTGGGTAACGTAGCATACAATCTCTGCCGTTATCTGCACGAGGAAGGCGCGAACCTGATTGTTACCGATATTAATAAAGAAGCAGTAGCAAGAGCCCGCGACGAATTTGGGGCGCGCGTCGTCGAACCTGATGAAATCTATGACGTGGATTGCGATATTTACGCCCCTTGTGCCCTTGGAGCTACCTTGAACGATGACACGATTCCAAGAATCAAAGCGAAAGTGATCGCGGGTGCTGCCAACAACCAGCTCAAAGATTCAAGTCATGGAGAAACGCTGCATAAAAAAGGTGTTATCTACACTCCGGACTATGTATTGAATGCCGGCGGAGTCATTAACGTGGCTGATGAACTGAACGGCTACAATAAAGACCGGGCTATGAAGAAAGTGGAAACTATTTATGATAACGTCAGTCAGGTATTCGAAATATCGAGAAGAGATAACATACCGACGAACGAAGCTGCGGACCGGCTTGCCGAAGAGCGGATCGAAAGAATGAGACATTCCAGAAGTCAGTTCCTTCATAGCGAAAAACATATACTGAAAAACCGTATCTAAGAGGAGAGCGCTTATGGAGTTTCATACACTGGTAATAAACCCGGGGTCCACCTCGACAAAAGCTGCTCTTTTCAAAAACAGTACCCCGGAATGGGAAGAGACCATCCGGCACGGGCAGGATGAACTGAAACAGTTCAGACGCCTGATGGATCAGTATCTGTTCAGAAAGCAGCTGATCCTTGGACTATTAGAAGAAAAAGGGTTCCGGGCAGATAAGTTAGATGCCGTATGTGGCCGGGGCGGGCTGTTAAAGCCCATTCCCGGCGGCACTTATGAAGTTAATGATTCTATGCGAGATGATTTGAGAAAGGGATACAACGGGGAGCACGCCTCCAATCTGGGCGGTCTCATAGCTCATGATATTGCAGTGGAGGTGGAAGCGAAAGCATTTATCGTTGATCCGGTAGTAGTTGATGAACTGGATGAAAAAGCCCGTCTTTCGGGAGTTCCCGAGTTACCGAGGAAGAGCATTTTCCACGCTTTGAATCAGAAAGCCGTAGCCAGACGCGCCTGCAGGGAATTAAATCTGACATATGAAGAAGCCAACCTTATAGTCGCCCACATGGGGGGCGGGATAACGGTAGGGGCTCACCGCGGCGGTAAAGTGGTGGATGTCAATAACGGTCTTCACGGGGAAGGACCATATTCTCCTGAAAGAGCCGGGACAGTACCGGCAGGGGACCTGGTTCAGTTGAGTCTCTCCGGCGATTATTTTCTCGATGAGGTCATGAGGAAACTTATCGGCAAAGGAGGACTCACGGCTTATCTTGGTACGAGTGATGCAGTGGAAATAGAGGACAGGATAGGAAAAGGCGACAGGGAGGCCAGACTTGTTTACGAAGGTATGGCCTATCAGGTAGCTAAAGAAATTGGAAGTCTCAGCGTACTTTTCGGCGGGACGATTGATGCAGTAATACTTACGGGAGGGCTCGCTTACGGTAAAGAATTTACCGGCTGGATCGAGGAGAAAGTTTCCTGGATCGGCAAAGTGATGGTTTTTCCCGGTGAAGATGAGATGTCGGCGTTAAACGAAGGCGCTCTTCGCGTACTTAAAGGGGAAGAAGAAGCAAAAGTGTATTCTTGAAGATAGGGGATGATTAATAGTGGCGAATGAATATGATCTGGTAGTTTTAGGAGGAGGGACCGGCGGTTATGTCGCGGCCATAAGAGCTTCTCAGCTTGGGAAGAAAGTGGCTATCGTTGAAAAAGGGGCTCTCGGAGGTACGTGTCTGCATAGGGGCTGCATACCCTCCAAAGCACTGTTAAAAAGTGCGGAAGTTTTTTCGCAGACCAAGAACTCGATGGAGTATGGAGTGGCCTCTGAAGGGGTGAAGCTTGACTTCGGGAAAGTACAGGAAAGAAAGCAGTCGGTGGTTACCAAATTGTACAACGGAGTTCAATCCCTCATGAAGAAAGGCAAGATCGATGTATATGAAGGACATGGGCGAATACTCGGCCCATCAATCTTCTCGCCTTCAGCCGGAACGATTTCCGTAGAAATGACGACCGGCGAAGAGAATGTAATGCTGCTTCCTAAAAACGTGCTTGTGGCCACCGGTTCGGCCCCGAGAACTCTTCCGGGACTCGAGGTGGACGGCGAGCAGATTATGACCTCGGATGAGGCGTTGGAAATGAAGGAACTGCCGGCGTCAATCATTATCGTCGGAGGCGGGGTCATCGGGATCGAATGGGCTTCGATGCTGGCTGATTTTGAAGTGGATGTAACAGTGGTTGAATTCGCCGATAGAATCCTTCCTCAGGAGGACAAAGACGTCTCGAAAGAAATGGAGCGCCTTCTAAAGCAAAAAGGAATTACTATCCACACGGGCACGAAGCTTCAGTCCGAAACGCTGAATACCGGTGAAACACTGACAGTTTCAGCTTTGAAGAAGGAAGAGGAGCTGGAACTTCAAGCCGAAAAAATTCTCGTTTCTATTGGACGTAATGCGAACGTCAAAGATATCGGACTCGAAAATACTGATATTGAAATTAAAAATGATGTTATAGACACAAATGACATGTATCAGACGAAGGAAAGCCATATTTATGCTATCGGAGACGTGATAGGCGGACTGCAGCTCGCTCACGTAGCTTCACACGAAGGGATGACAGCCGTGGAACATATGAACGACGGAACGCCGGACCCCGTGGATGATAAACTGATTCCTTCCTGCATATACTCCAGTCCCGAATCAGCCAGAGTAGGCTGGACGGAAGAGGAAGCCGTAGAAGCGGGATTCGACATTAAAACGGGTAAATTCCCTTTCCAGGGGGTAGGAAAAGCTCTTGTAGAAGGGGAAAGCGATGGGTTCGTAAAGATTATAGCGGATAAAAACACAAACGATATTCTCGGTGTCCATATGATTGGCCCGGACGTTACGAATCTCATCTCCGAAGCCGGACTTGCGAAAGTACTCGATGCCACTCCGTGGGAAGTCGCTTCGAGCATACATCCTCATCCTACACTCTCGGAGGCAATGGGAGAGGCTGCTATGGCGGTAGACGGTAAACAAATTCACGGCTGACAAAGGAGGAAGAAACAGGATGAGTAAGAATAGACACAAAAAGTTGGGACTCAGCGATGAACAGGTTTTGGATATGTACCGCACTATGTTACTGGCAAGGAAAATAGATGAAAGAATGTGGCTGTTGAACCGCTCCGGTAAAATACCTTTCGTCATTTCCTGTCAGGGTCAGGAAGCCGCTCAGGTGGGCGCTTCGTACGCGCTTAATCTGGAAGAGGACTATGCCCTACCTTACTATCGTGATATGGGTGTCGTTCTTTCTTTCGGAATGACACCGAGAGAACTTATGCTGTCCGCATTCGCCAAAGCGGAAGACCCGAACAGCGGCGGACGCCAGATGCCCGGGCATTTCGGCCAGAAGAAAAACAGAATAGTAACCGGCTCTTCTCCTGTCACGACACAGGTACCTCACGCAGTCGGTATCGGGTTGGCAGCTAAAATGGAAAATAAAGATATCGTAAGTCTCGTTACATTCGGCGAAGGGTCTTCCAACCAGGGAGATTTTCACGAAGGGGCGAACTTTGCAGGTGTCCATAAACTTCCGGTGATTTTTATGGTGGAAAACAATAAATATGCAATTTCAGTTCCTGTAGAGAAGCAGATTGCCTGCGAAAAAGTCTCAGACCGCGCTATCGGTTACGGCATGCCGGGGGAAACTGTGGACGGAAATGATCCTCTTGCAGTATTCGAAGCTGTTAAAAAAGCGGCAGACAGAGGGCGGAATGGTGAGGGACCATCTCTCATCGAAGCGGTTTCCTATCGGCTCACCCCCCATTCCAGTGACGATGACGACCGTACGTATCGCGAGAAGGATGAAGTGGATGAGGCGAAAAAGAAAGATTCACTTATTACATTCGGTAATTATCTGCGCGAAACGGGAATCCTTACAACCGAGAGGGAAAAGGATCTGGAACAGGAATTGAAAGACATAATCAATGATGCTACTGACTATGCCGAAGAAGCTCCGTACGCTTCTCCTGAATCGTTGATGGATTTTGTATATGAAGAGTGAGGAGGATGGGAAATGCCAGTGATTTCTTATATTCAGTCTGTAACCCAGGCTTTAAAAGAAGAAATGAGAAGAGACGATAAGGTGTTTGTATTAGGGGAAGACGTCGGCGTCCGCGGAGGAGTTTTCCGTGCGACCGACGGCTTGTATGAAGAGTTCGGCGAACAGCGGGTCATTGATACTCCGCTTGCTGAATCAGCTATCGCCGGAGTGGGGATAGGAGCAGCGATGTATGGTATGCGCCCGGTGGCCGAAATGCAGTTCGCCGATTTCATTATGCCTGCAGTGAACCAGATTGTATCGGAAGCAGCCAAAATTCGTTACCGTTCGAACAACGACTGGAACGTACCGATGACTATCAGAGCCCCTTACGGTGGCGGCGTACACGGAGCGCTGTACCATTCCCAGTCCGTGGAGGCACTGTTTGCAGGAACACCCGGACTGAAGATTGTTATGCCTTCTACTCCTTATGACGTTAAAGGGCTGCTGAAAGCCTCTATAAGGAGTAACGATCCCGTGCTTTTCTTTGAACATAAGCGCGCTTATCGACTGATAAAGGGCGAGGTACCCGAAGAGGATTATACACTCCCTATCGGTGAGGCGGATGTGAAAAGGGAAGGTTCGGACATTACCGTGATTACGTATGGTCTGTGCGTACACTTCGCCCTCCAGGCCGCGGAAAAACTGGAAAAAGAAGGAGTCGACGTGCACATTCTTGATTTGCGTACCGTCTACCCGCTGGATAAAGAAAGTATCATCGAGGCAGCGAAAAAGACAGGGAAAGTTCTTTTGATCAGTGAAGATAACAAAGAGGGTGGAATCATCTCCGAAGTTTCCGCTATCATCAGCGAAAACTGTCTGTTTGATCTGGACAGTCCCGTTGAACGTCTGGCCGGTCCCGATGTTCCTGCTATGCCTTATGCACCTACCATGGAAAAAGCATTTATGATGAATCCGGACAAAGTAGAAAAAGCTATGCGAAACCTCGCAGAGTTTTAGGGAGGAATATTCATATGGCAATTGAAAAGATAAACATGCCCCAGCTTGGGGAAAGCGTAACGGAAGGTACAATCAGTACGTGGCTTGTAAAGCCCGGGGATACAGTGGAGAAATACGATCCGATTGCAGAAGTTATGACGGACAAGGTCAACGCGGAAGTCCCTTCTTCTTTTACAGGTACCATTACGGAATTACAGGCTGATGAGGGAGAGACTATAGAAGTCGGAGAGCTCATTTGTTATATAGAAACAGAAGATGCATCCGGGAACGGCTCTGAAGCTGATTCCGGGACGGATGAATCAGACAAACAGGAAGAAACAGCTTCCGGGAAAGCGGAAGCAGAGTCTAATAAAGAAACAGCTGCGGCTAAACCGAGGTACTCACCGGCGGTGCTTACTCTTGCATCCCAATATGGTATCGACCTTGAAGACGTGCCGGGAAGCGGTAAAGACGGCCGTATTACAAGAAAAGACGTAGAGAAATACCAGACTGAAGGCGGAGCTTCCAAGGCACAAAAAGAAACGAAACAGCCGGCCGGGGAGGCGAAAGCAACGGAAAGCCGTAAGAAAAAAGCCCCAGTGACCGAAGTCTCTTCCGATGCGGGCGATAAAGAAATTCCTGTTACAGGGGTCCGCAAAGCTATCGCGTCCAATATGGTCACTTCCACTACTGAAATACCACATGCCTGGATGATGGTCGAAGTGGACGTGACGAATCTCGTGAAACTCAGGGAGAAGAACAAAGAGGCCTTCAAAAAACAGGAAGGATACAGCCTTACTTATTTCTCCTTCTTCGTAAAGGCGGTTGCTCAGGCACTCAAGGAATATCCCGAACTGAACAGCCAGTGGGCCGGAGATAAAATTATCCAGAAAAAAAATATCAACCTGAACATTGCGGTTGCTAAGGAAAATGAGCTGTTCGTACCTGTCATCAAACATGCGGACGAACTGAGTGTGAAAGGTATCGCAAGAAACATTACCGACCTTGCAGCAAAAGCAAGAAAAGGTAAGCTGACTACAGAAGATATGCAGGGCGGCACATTCACCGTCAATAACACCGGTTCTTTCGGTTCCGTACAGTCCATGGGGGTAATTAATCATCCTCAGGCAGCCATTCTTCAGGTGGAATCGATTGTTAAAAAACCTGTGTACATGGATGGAATGTTCGGACCGAGAGATATGGTGAACCTCTGTTTATCTCTGGATCACCGCGTTCTGGACGGACTGATTGCGGGGAACTTCCTGCAAAAAGTAAAAGAGATACTTGAAAATATGGATGAAAATGATTCAGTTTATTAACCGTAGCAATGTTATGTAAACTATCTCTTAATTGAAAGTTACTGCTCTGGTTGGTAGAATGTGTTTAACACTACGTAAAGGAGCGATTGATATGGATTTCAATTTATATATGGATGATGTAGTAACAAAAGCAAGAAACGAAATTGTAGAATCCGGATACGAAGAACTTACGACCCCGGAAGAAGTGGACGAAGCTCTGAAAAAGAACGGAACGACGCTTGTTATGGTTAATTCGGTCTGCGGCTGTGCCGGAGGTATTGCAAGACCTGCTGCGAGAAATGCGATTCATTATGATAAACGACCGGACCAGCTTGTGACGGTTTTCGCAGGACAGGACAGAGAAGCTACAGAGAAAGCCAGAGAATACTTTGAAGGGTACCCGCCTTCCTCGCCGTCTTTTGCCCTTTTAAAAGATGGAAAAATCCAGACCATGGTGGAGCGTCATGACATCGAAGGGTTTGAACCGATGGAGGTTATCAACAAACTTCAGAAAGATTTCGATACTTACTGTGAAGAAATGTAATCGGAAAGAAAAAGAGTCTTTGGCTGCAAAGACTCTTTTTCTATGAAAGGGTTTAACAATATGAGGATAGGATCCAGAACTATTAAAACTGCTCTTGGTACACCTTTGGCCATATGGATGGCGCAGTTGCTGGAGCTGGATAATTTCGCTTCGGCAGGTATCGTGACGATTTTATGTATTCAGGTTACGAGGAAAAGATCTCTTCTATCTGCATGGCACAGGTTTGCTGCCTGTATGCTTGCGATTCTTTACTCATTTATATTTTTCGAAGGGCTGATGGGCTTCACTCCACTTGCTATCGGAGTTATGCTCCTCGTGTTTATACCTACTACGGTTCGGCTGAAGATAACACCCGGGATTATTACGAGTTCTGTAATCGTTCTCCATTTGTATACGTTCGGGAAAATCGATCTCTCAATCGTGTGGAATGAATTTTTACTGATTGTAATCGGTATAGGAATAGCTTTAATACTTAATATATATATGCCGAACCTTGAACGCAGCCTTGAGGAATATCAGATGGATGTGGAAGACTGTTTCTCTTCGATACTGAAGGAAATTTCCCTTTATCTGAAGGAGGAGAAATATGCCTGGGCGGGAGAAGAACTGACCAGAACTGCCGAATTGCTGGAGGAAGCGAAGGCGCTGGCCTACAAACAGGTGGAGAATCGTCTGCTTAAACCGCACCACCCTTATTATCATTATTTCCATATGAGGACGAAACAGTTTGAACTGCTGGAGCAGATGCTCCCGCTTGTAACGAGAATTTCCCAGTACGATGAATATGCAAGTAAAATCGGGGATCTTTTTGAAGATTTATCGGGAGCAGTCCATCCCGGGAATACGGCTGTCCTGTACTTGAGAAAGCTGGAGGAATTACGTAACTACTTTAAAGAGGAGCCGCTGCCCGAGTCACGCGAAGAATTCGAAAGCAGGGCGAGTCTCTATCAACTGTTGAACGAACTCGAGGATTACCTGATCATTAAACGTTCCTTCAAGAGAAGCGACATTTAAAAAAGCAGTCGTTTCGGACGACTGCTTTCTCTGCTGATTATAAAAAATAACTGGCTCCCATTAATAGGGAAGACAACAGCATGGAAAAAATCATAAGATATATAACGACTTTCATACGCTTCTCCCGTTTCGACGGTTTTCTGTGCTCGGCCAAGTGCGGTACCTCCTTCACTTACATATGCTAATCGTATTTTACACAAGATTTTGAAAGAAGACAAGGGAGTGGAAAACCCGGGTAATAAAACTTGTACAAAGTAAGCGCTTTATTGTTATTATGTTAATATAGTAAGTTATTAAGGAGGAATATTATGAGTGGGTCCTATGAGAATCAAAAGAATAAATGGAAGCAGAATGTCGATAAAACTCTGCAGAAGTTTCCAGAAAGAAAAGAACCTTTTGAAACCAGTTCGGGCATTCCTGTACATAGACTGTATGAACCCGAAAAACCCGAAGACGGCTATCTGGAGAAACTGGGCTTTCCGGGTGCCTATCCCTATACGAGAGGGATACAGCCGACGATGTACCGCAGCAGGCACTGGACCATGCGTCAATACGCCGGATTCGGTTCTGCGAAGGAAACAAATGAACGTTTCAGATATCTTCTTGATCAGGGGCAGACCGGACTCTCCGTCGCTTTCGACCTGCCTACCCAGATAGGTTATGATTCGGACGATCCCATGGCAGAAGGCGAGGTCGGGAAGGTGGGGGTCGCCATAGATTCCCTCGAGGATATGGAACAGTTATTCGCCGAAATACCGCTGAACAAAGTGAGTACTTCTATGACTATTAACGCTCCCGCCTCCATCCTCCTGGCGATGTATATTGCAGTAGGCGAGAAACAGGGAGTTGCCAAGGAAAAACTTACAGGAACTATTCAGAATGATATACTTAAAGAATACATAGCAAGAGGGACATATATTTATCCTCCCGAATCATCCATGCGAATTATAACGGATATATTTTCCTATTGTCAGGAGAACCTGCCTAAATTCAACACGATCAGTATATCGGGCTACCATATAAGAGAAGCCGGAGCTACAGCAGTACAGGAAGTGGCATTTACACTTGCTAACGGAATGGCTTACGTAGATGCCGCACTTGCAGCGGGGCTGGAAATAGACCAGTTTGCTCCAAGGCTCGCATTTTTCTTTAATGCCCATAACCAGTTTTTCGAAGAGGCTGCAAAATACAGAGCTGCCAGAAGAATGTGGGCGAAAATCATGAAAGAAAAATATAACGCCCAGGATCCGAAAAGCTGGAAGATGCGTTTCCATACGCAGACCGGAGGAAGCACGCTGACGGCCCAGCAGCCGGATAACAACATAGTAAGAGTTACTGTACAGGCTCTTGCCGCCATAATGGGAGGAACACAGAGTCTGCACACGAACTCGAAAGATGAGGCTCTCGCACTTCCTACCGAGGATTCTGCGAGAATCGCTCTCCGGACCCAGCAGATTCTGGCTCATGAAAGCGGCGTTACCGAAACGGTGGACCCACTCGCAGGTTCGTATTTTGTGGAGTCCCTTACTGATGAGATAGAAGAGAAAGCGAACGAGTATATTAAACGGATTGATGAATTCGGAGGAGCCGTAAAGGCGGTGGAAGCAGGTTATATGCAAAGAGAAATCCATCAGACCGCTTATGAAACACAGAAAGATATCGAAAAAGGCGAAGATGTCATCGTAGGGGTGAATGAGTTTACGATTGATGAAGAAGTGGAGCCGGAGCTTCTGCGTGTAGATGAGAAGCTCGAGAAAAATCAGGTGGAAGCAACACAGCGGATCAGAGAGAACCGGGACGCTGACGCTGTTACTGACTCTCTTAAGAAATTGAGAGAAGCGGCTGTAAATAATGAGAATTTGATGCCTTTTATAGTGGAGGCCGTGAAAGTGTATGCGACCGTCGGAGAAATAGCTAACGTACTGAGAGATGAATTTGGGGAATATACAGTAATGTAGGAAGGATGAACTGAGATGGAACCTATCAGAGTATTGATTGCCAAGCCCGGTCTTGACGGCCACGATCGTGGAGCACTTATTATTGCACAGGGACTTAGAGATGCAGGCATGGAGGTGATTTACACCGGATTACGCCAGTCGCCGGAACAGATAGCACAGGCTGCCATCCAGGAGGACGTTAACGTTATTGGTCTTTCCTCTCTTTCCGGAGCACATAAAACCCTGTTTCCGAAAGTAGTGGAAGCGTTGAGAGCGAATAATGCGGAAGATATACCTGTGATTGGCGGAGGAGTTATTCCGACAGAAGATATCCCTTACCTGGAAGAAAAAGGAGTAAGGAAGATATTCACCAGCGGTACAGCTATGTCTGATACTGCTACTTTCATTAAACAGCTGGTACAGGGGAAAGAGACGCCGCCTCCAAACAAAATATCGCATATCGGAATAGCGGTTCAGCATCTGGAGCAGGCAATCCCATTCTATCAGCACAGCCTCGGGCTTCCCCTTGAATCGGTGGAAACGGTGGAGGAGGAAAAAGTGAAAGTAGCGTTTTTCCCGATCGGCGATACAAGGATTGAACTGCTGGAGCCGATGGATGAGGATTCTCCGATCCAGAAATTTATAGATAAAAAAGGAGAAGGAATCCACCATATCGCTCTTGACGTTGACGATATCGAGAAAAGAATCAGTTTATTTAAGGAACAGGGAATAAGTATGCTGAATGAAACTCCGAAACAGGGTGCGCACGACAGTCGTATCGCCTTCCTTCATCCAAAAGCAGGGCAGGGTGTACTATATGAACTTTGCGAAGAAAAACAGGAGGGTTAGTTGTTATGGATATGTTCGATAAAATCAATGAACTTTATGATAAAAGGCGGGAGACGGAACTCGGAGGCGGAGATGAAAAAATAGCCAAGCAGCATGATAAGGGCAAGAAAACAGCGCGCGAGCGTATCGACTACCTTGTGGATGAAGGGTCGTTCATGGAACTCAACCCTTTCATACAGCACCGTCATCACGATGCAGGAGTGAAAGATGCGCCCGGAGAAGGTGTAGTTACCGGGTATGGCACAATCAATGGCCGGGGCATATATCTGTTCGCTCAGGATTTCACTGTTTACGGAGGAGCACTCGGTGAAATGCACGGGAAAAAGATCGCGTCAGTAATGGACCTGGCTGCTAAAAACGGAGTTCCGTTCATCGGTCTTAACGATTCCGGGGGAGCCAGAATACAGGAGGGTGTTTCATCGCTGGATGGGTACGGTCATGTATTTTACCGGAACTCCATCTATTCGGGAGTCATTCCTCAGATTTCTGTCATTCTCGGGCCATGTGCCGGCGGAGCTGTATATTCTCCGGCAATTACGGACTTTGTCGTTATGGTCGAAGAGAGTTCCCAGATGTTTATAACGGGGCCGAAAGTTATCGAAACCGTCACTGGCGAAAAGATTTCTCCGGAAGATCTGGGAGGTGCCCGGGTACATAACTCTACCAGCGGAAACGCCCATGTGCAAGCTTCCACCGAAGAAGAAGCTCTTGATGCTGTAAGAAATCTGCTTCTATATCTTCCGGACAACTATAAAGAGAAGCCGCCTTTTATTGAAAATGAAAAAGAGGAAAAAGAAGATTTCCTTCCGGACATTACAGATTTTGTGCCTTTCAATTCCTCCCGTCCTTATGACGTGAGAAAATTGATTGACCATATCGTTGACGAAGAATCATTTTTCGAAATCCATGCCAGTTTCGCGAAAAACGTAGTAGTCGGTTTCGCAAGAATCGATGGACAGACTGCAGGTATTATTGCAAACCAGCCGAAGTACATGGCCGGCGGGCTGGATATCGATTCCAGTGATAAGGCAGCAAGGTTTATCCGGATGTGTGACTCCTTTAATATCCCTCTCGTTACTTTCGAGGACGTTACCGGATTTTTCCCGGGTATCAAACAGGAGCATGGAGGGATAATCCGTCACGGGGCTAAAATATTATATGCCTATTCGGAAGCGACGGTGCCGAAACTGACGGTAATTACAAGAAAAGCTTACGGCGGGGCGTATGTAGCACTTAACAGTAAATCCATCGGTGCCGACATCGTTTTTGCCTGGCCTAATGCCGAGATAGCAGTAATGGGGCCGGAGGGCGCTGCGAATATTATATACGCTAAAGAAATCAACCAGAGTGATAATCCGGAGCAGACCCGTCAGGAGAAAATTGATGAGTATAGGGAACGGTTCGCCAACCCTTATGTCGCTGCCGGCCTCGGTATGGTAGATGACGTAATAGATCCGAGAGAAACGCGTATAAAGCTGAAACAGTCACTCAGAATGCTTCGTAACAAAGAAGAAAAACGACCGGATAAGAAACACGGGAACATACCTCTGTGAAGTTAGGGATGTTTATCGTATAGACAGAATCACTGCAGGAAAGCAAGGAGGAAAATAAATTGAGTTCAGTGAATAGAGAACGTCTTCTGGAAGAGTTTATGGAACTTGTGCAAATCGATTCCGAGACTAAGAATGAAGAAGAAATATCCAGAGTACTGACAACGAAACTTCAGGAAATAGGGTTTAACGTGGAGGAAGATGATTCGAAGGCAGCGACGGGACACGGAGCAGGCAATCTTATTGCTACTCTTGAAGGAAATGATCCTTCGAAAGATCCGGTCTATTTCACCGTACACATGGACACGGTACTGCCCGGAAAGAACATTCAGCCGAGGGTAGAGGACGGCTACATCGTTTCGGGGGAGGAGACCATTCTTGGAGCCGATGATAAGGCAGGAGTGGCAGCGATATTTGAAGCAGCCCGCGTTTTCAAAGCATCCGGTGTTCCGCATGGCACGATCCAATTCGTTATCACTGCCGGAGAAGAAAGCGGACTCGTCGGTGCGAGACATCTCGATCACTCCAAACTGAAGGCTGCATACGGTTATGCTGTGGACAGCGACGGTACAGTAGGAGATATCATCGTTGCAGCTCCGACTCAGGCCAAGATTTCGGCTACCGTAAAAGGGAAAAAGGCCCATGCCGGCGTAGCACCCGAGGAGGGTGTCTCCGCAATTACGATTGCATCAAAAGCTATAGCGAATATGCCCCTTGGAAGAATCGATGAGGAGACGACGGCCAATATCGGCAGTTTCGAAGGCGGACAGCAGACGAATGTGGTGTGTGACCACGTGGCAGTCCTGGCTGAAGCACGGTCATTGAATCCTGACAAAATGCAGGAGCAGGTAAAACGGATGACGGAGGCTTTCGATCAGGCTGCCGCTGAGCTGGGCGGAGAAGCAGTTTGCGAAGTACAAGTCATGTATCCGGGATACAAACAGAAAGAAGGGGATCAGGTAGTGGAGGTCGCCAGAAGTGCAGCTGAAAAAATCGGGCGCGAAAGCCGGCTGCTTAAAAGCGGAGGCGGCAGTGATGCTAACGTAATCTCAAGTTACGGTATTCCTACAGTAAACCTGGCAGTAGGCTATGAAAATATTCATACGACGAATGAAAGAATTGCTGTGGAAGATCTCGTTAAGGTATCGGAATTTGTCCTGGCAATTATGGAAGAGATATGAGCCGTGCATAAAGCACGGCTCTTCTTTTTTGAAATGATCATTGATATAATATAGGGAAACAAGCGTTCGAAAGGTGATTCCGAATGGATAACAAAAACCGGCAACCGAGAGTTATTCTACACATTGATATGAACAGCTTCTATGCTTCGGTAGAGATGGCGGATTACCCGGAACTTCAGGGAAAGCCTTTAGCTATCGCCGGAAACCCCGAAGAAAGAAAAGGGGTGATCGTCACAAGCAGTTATGAAGCCAGGAAATATGGCGTGAAGACGACGATGCTCGTAGGAGAAGCAAGAAAACTGTGTCCTTCTCTTCTCATTCGCAGGCCGAATTTTGACCGCTACAGAGAAGTGTCGAAACAGTTATTTGCCATATTGAGAGAAGTTACGGAACTGGTGCAGCCTGTATCAATTGATGAAGGGTATATGGATATATCGGACCTGGCTGACCGCCATCCTCCGGAACTTGCGGAAGAACTTCAGAAGAGAATATTCGCAGATCTTAAGGTACCCTGCAGTATCGGGATCGCCCCCAATAAGTTTCTCGCCAAGATGGCTTCCGACATGAAAAAACCGATGGGGTGTACAATTCTGAGAAAACGGGATATCCCGAAGAAACTCTGGCCTCTGCCCGTACGTGACATGCATGGAGTAGGGGAGAAAACGGCAGAAAAACTGAAAAAGATCGACGTACGCACGATCGGTGACCTGGCCAACCGGAAAGAATACGAACTGAAAAATCTTCTTGGTGTTAACGGAAGCAAGCTTCATCAGCGGGCTAACGGGTTTGACGAAAGGGAAGTGGATCCTGAAGCGATTCATTCATTTAAAAGTATAGGTGCTTCGACGACACTTGCAGAGGACACGGCGGAGGAAACGGAGGTTTACCGTACGTTCAGGGAACTCGCCGAAAAAGTGGAAGGAAGGATGAAGAGAAAAGAAGTGGTAGGACAGCAGCTGCAGATAATGATCCGTTATAACAACAGGAAGACAGTAACGAGGACGAGGCTCCTTCATAACAATACGAACAGCCGGGAAATCATATCCCGGGAAGCTGTCGATTTATTTGAGGAACACTGGACTCAGCAGCCGATACGCCTTCTTGGAATTACCATGTCCGAGCTGGTTGAAACGAATGAAGCGGTCGAACAGCTCAACCTGTTCACTTATGAACGGGTGGCGGAGAAGGAACCTTTATATAAAACGATTGAAGAACTTAAAGAAAAATACGGGAGCGACGTTTTCAAAAGTTCAAAAATGCCGCTCCCCTCCATCCGAACAAGTTTTCAAAAGGACTTTCTGGATGGTGATTAAAGAATACGTTTTATAATTTTAAGGCTGTTTTTATCCCGCTTGTACCTGAATGACGGGTCGAACTTCGTGTTCTGTTTCGTAATCGACTTCTTGTGAGTGAATGTTTCAAAGCTGAATTTGCCGTGATAGCTGCCCATCCCGCTGGTACCGACACCGCCGAACGGGAGATGAGGATTAATGATATGATAAAGCGTATCATTGATGCAGCCTCCTCCGAAAGAAAGAGAGGTTGTGACAAATTCCTGGGACTTTTCGTCCTCGCCGAAATAATACAAAGCAAGCGGATCCGGTTTTTCGCTGATCGTTTCCACTGCTTCCTTCAACTCCCTGTATCCAAGAACCGGCAGTATGGGACCGAATATCTCTTCCTGCATAACCGGATCCTTCTCTGTTACTTCTGTCAGGACGGCAGGGGCGATTTTATTATTTTTCTCGTCAGTTTCGCCACCTAATGCAATGTTCCCGTCGGGCAGATAGCTCTTAATACGGTCGAAGTGATCCTTGCTTACGATTTTAACGAAATCATCGTTTTTTAAAGGTTCTTTACCATAGAGAAGTTGAACGGCCGCTTTATATTCCCTGATGAAGGCTTCTTTTATGTCCTCGTGAACATATACGTGATCCGGGGCGATACAAGTCTGGCCGGCGTTGATCAGTTTCCCCCAGGCGATTCTCCTTGCTGCTACCGGAACGTTCGCATCTTTGTGGACGATTGCCGGACTTTTGCCACCAAGCTCAAGCGTTACCGGAATAAGCTGTTCGGATGCTTTCTGCATAACAATTTTACCCACATGTTCGCTTCCGGTAAAAAAGATGTAATCGAACGGCTCGGATAATAGCTGCTGGGTGATCTCCTTACCGCCTTCGACCACCTTAAGCACGTGTTCAGGGAAGAATTCCTCGATCATACGTCTAATTACCCAGGAAACCGTGGGTGTCATTTCCGATGGTTTGAGAACGGCCGTATTTCCGGCGGCTATTGCACCGATAGCTGGAGCTATAGCAAGCTGGAGCGGGTAGTTCCATGGTGCTATAATCAGGACGCTGCCGTAGGGCTCTTTTCTGATATAGTTTTGTGTGCCTGTATGAGACAGGGGAGCCTTCACTTTTTCCGGAGTCATGCGTTTTTTTAAATGAGACAGCTGTTCCTGTATTTCTGCATTAAGAAAAGCTATTTCCGTAGTGTAAGCTTCGAATTCCGATTTATTGAGATCGTACTGCAAAGCTTTCAATAGAGGTGCTTCAAAAGTTTGAAGCATTCTTTTCATTTTCAGCAGCTGCTGTTTTCTGAAATCATAGCTTTGGGTGTATCCGTTTTTGAACCACTGTTTCTGACGGGTGACGATTTCCATAAGGTTTCCTCCTTAGTAAATACGGTTCCGTTTCTTTTCCCTGAATAAGCAGCAGTTACACTATTGTCTTTCTTTTCTTACCACACTCGTGTGGAAGTGATCATGGACGATGAATGTATCCGGGAACACTTCGCGGGCTTCCGTAAGTAACCTGACTATATCCTCTCTCTGGTAACGGGAGGAGAGATGGTTGATATATAGCGTATCCACCCCTGACTGAGCAGCTGTTTCAGCTGCCTGGACGACAGTAGAGTGATAATAATCATAAGCCATCCGGCTTTCTTTTCCTTCGAATGTCCCTTCATGAATAAGAACATCCGCTCCTTTGATCCATTCCATGTGACGCTCTCTGAATCGCGTGTCGCCAAGGATGGCGACGGACCTTCCAGGCTTTGGGGCACTGAGTACGTCTGATCTCTGAACGACTGTGCCGTTTTCCAGTATAGTCGTTTCCTGATTTTTGATGGTCTGGTAAACCGGACCCGGCCGAATCCCCATCGCTTCAAGTTTTTCTTTCTGTAATGCTCCCGGTTTCGGTTTTTCTTTTATGAAAAATCCATACGAGGGTAAGCCGTGCTCAAGCAGATGGGCACTGATTTCAAACTGCTCATTTTCTTCTCTGAAACCCTCTTCTATCGTCCGGAAATGCAGGTCGTAAGTCAGGTGGGTTCCGCTGATGCGCAGAGCGGATTCGACGAATTCCTGTAATCCTTCCGGGCCGTAGACGGTAAGAGGTTCTGTGCCTCCCTGGAAAGATCTGCTGCTGAGAAATCCGGGCAGCCCGTAAATATGATCTCCATGCAGGTGTGTAATAAAAACTTTTTCGATTCTCCGTGCTTTTACAGGCGAGTCCAATATTTGATGCTGAGTCCCTTCGCCGCAGTCGAACATCCAGCTTTTCCCCGTCTCTTCGATCAGACGGAGCACCAGGGAGGAGACATTTCTTTCTTTGGAGGGGACGCCGCTCCCGGTACCGAGAAAATATAGTTCCATCCTATCAACTCTCCTCTACAGCTTTTCTTATGCTCCATGCGATATCAGGGACGTCGGTGAAGATACCGGAACATTTCAGATGATAACATTTCCTTAAATGAGCGGGTCTGTTCACCGTGTATACTCTGAGTGGTATCTGGTTTTTTATGCAACGGGAAGCCAGTTTTCTGTTCAGTATCGTATGTTTTACGTGTAACCCGTCTGCCGGGATGGAGGAGAGATATGAAAGCATCTTCCTCATTTTCGTTGATGTAAGAAAAGCTGTGTCGATTGAAGAGTTGAGCTCTTTGACATTCTTCAGAGTGTCTTCGTTGAAGCTTGAAAGAGTGGTTCTCTCCATTACGTTATATTTCTGCAAAAGATCATAGACGATTTTTTCTATATGTTTGTAAGAGATTTTATCCGTTTTTAATTCTAGGTGAAGAAATAATGGACGTGGTGCGACCCACTGAAGAAGTTCTTCAAGAGAGGGGATGTGCGTCCCTTCGTATTCTTTGGAGAACCAGCTTCCGGCATCAAGTGAACGCAGTTCCTGGAAGGTATAGTCCTGGACGAAACCTGAACCGTCCGTAGTGCGCTTTACGTTCTCATCATGAATTAACACAGGAATCTGATCCCTGGTCAACTGCACATCCGTCTCCACTCCCTCAGCCTGCATATGCAGTGCGAGTCTGAAAGCGGGCATCGTGTTCTCGGGAGCATACCTGCTGGCTCCCCGATGCGCGAAAATCTGTGTCTGCATAACGTCCACTCCTATTCCAGTAATCTCAATACTAGAATCTTACCACGTTCCTATTTTACATAAAAGAAAAAGCTGCCTCTTCCATATAAGAGGCAGCTTATCTGCAGTACTATTGATAAAAGAAACCGGCTCCCGGACCGATCGGCCATCCGAACGCCATCCATACGAAAAGCATGATAATCCAGATGATGAAAAAACCGATAGAATAAGGAAGCATAGTGGCGATCAACGTACCGATTCCTACATTTTTGTCGTATTTTTGGGCAAAAGCGATAACAATGGCAAAATACGGCATCAGCGGTGAAATGATATTAGTTGTCGAATCCGCTATACGGTAGGCAAGAGTAGTCAATTCCGGTGAATAACCGAGCTGCATCATCAACGGCACGAATACCGGTGCCATAATCGCCCATTTGGCGGAAGAGCTACCGATGAACAGGTTGATGACAGCCGCAACGATGATGAAGGCGACGATCAGTCCTAAACCTGTGAAACCGATGGAATCAAGGAAGTCAGCTCCTGTTACAGCGAGCACTTTACCCATGTTTGTATGGTTAAAGTAAGCTACGAACTGTCCTGCCGTAAATGCAAGGACGATGTACATTCCCATCGTAGCCATCGTTTCCGAAAGCTGATTGGCCACATCTTTATCGTTTTTAATTGCGCCCGTCATTTTTCCGTAAACAAATCCCGGAATAAAAAACAAGATGAGAATGACAGGAACGAGACTTTGGAAAAATGGAGAAGCAAGAAATTCGTCAGGGTTACGCAGCGGTCCCCAGCTCGGGAGAATGAGCAGAGATAAGAGCCCGACCGTAATAATTAGAGCAGCGAGTGCTCCCCACAATCCTTTTTTCTCATTGTTCGTCAAATAGTTTATTTCATCATCCGAAGGCCCGGAAAAAGACCCAAGGCGCGGCTCGACCAGTTTATCGGTAATGAGAGTACCTACTATGGTAAGCACAAATACAGAAGCGATCATAAAGTAGTAGTTCATCGTATATAAAATGGATTCTGCATAAGCCGGATCGATCGTCTGGGCCGCCTGAATCGTCAGGTCGGCGAGTAACGGGTCGAGGGAAGTCAGAAACAGATTGGCACTGTAACCGGCAGACACACCTGCGAATGCAGCAGCGAGACCGGCTAACGGATGTCTGCCGAGCCCTGCGAATAGAACGGCTCCGAGTGGCGTCAAAACAACGTAACCGGCGTCGGAGGCCATACTGGACATAATTCCGGCGAAAACGAGAGCCGCCGTAAGAAGGGACTGCGGAACCGAAGTCACGAGACCCCGCAGCATAGCACTTATAAGTCCGGAGCGTTCCGCGACACCAATACCGAGCATTGTTACCAGGACGGTTCCGAGCGGAGCGAAACCGACGAAGTTTTCTACCATTGATTCGAACATGTACTGGACACCCGAAGCGGAGAGAAGGTTGACCACTTCCAGATTTTCTCCGGTGGCCGGGTCCTGTACCTGTACGTTTATAGCAGATAATATTGCTGAAAGCACCACTACAAGCAAAGCGAATATTGCAAACAATGTAATGGGATGCGGCAATTTGTTCCCTATTTTTTCAATCCAGTCAAGAGTTTTCATCAAAAACCCTTTTTTAGAAGTTCTTTCCATAGCTGACTTCCTTTCTTTACTGTAATGCTGTATATACTTGAGAAAGTATAGTAAACGAGTGGTCCGAAAGAAAGTCTTTTGCTAAAAGTCTAACTAGGAAGATTATTATCAAAACAAAGAAAATTGAAAAATAATTTGTAAGACGTGCTATAATAATGAATAACCATTCATTACGTATCGGAGGTTACATATTGAAAACTATAAAAGACAGTCTATATACGATTACCGTACCTACCCCCTACGCTGTAGGAGACGTACATTTATACGTCCTGAAAGGGGAGCCCATTACCCTGATCGATGCCGGCGTCCGTTCCGATGAAGCGTGGGAAGCTTTCAAAAACCAGCTTGCCGTCTATAATCTGCGACCTGAAGATATCCGTCAGGTAGTTCTCACTCACCACCATCCCGATCATGTCGGGCTCGTGGAGTATCTTCCTAACGTGAAACAATGTCTTGCGCATCGGGCGGCATTCCCCTGGATAGACAGGGACGACCGGTTCTCTTCCAGGTACGTATCTTTTTTCGAAGAATTCTATCGGAAGAACGGAGTACCGGAATCACTGATTGATAAGCTCGGGGAAGCTCCTGAAAAGCTGAAGGAGTTTCCGGTGTTCACCCTTACCGGTACTTTGAAAGAAGGCGAGACGATTCCCGGCCATTCTGACTGGGAAGTGATAGAGACCCCAGGCCACGCCCAAAGTCACATTTCTTTATTCAGCAAGGAGGACGGGGTAATGATAGGTGGAGACCATCTCCTGTATCACATTTCGCCGAACCCTATCATTGAGCCTCCTTTCCACGGGAACGAAAGGGCCAGACCTCTGATTCAGTACCGGGACTCTCTTAAGAAGTTATTCCGTTACAATGTAAAGGAAGTAATGCCCGGCCATGGACCCCGTTTTAACAATGTTGAAGAAATCATAGGGAAAAGACTTTCCCAGCAGGAGGAACGCGCAGACAAAGTCTACTCCATTATAGAGGAACAACCTTCGCATTCTTTTGATATAAGCCGGAAGCTGTTTCCGCGACAATACAAAAAGCAGTACCCGCTGACTATGTCGGAAACTGTCGGACAGTTGGATTTTCTCGAAGAACGTGGGAAAATCTACAGGGAAAGTTCAAAAGGAGTGGATTTTTATTTCATCAGTGAAAAGTCTTAACAACAGAAAAGTATTAGTAACCGGAGCTTCCAGAGGGATCGGCATGTTTACTGCACTGCATCTTGCTGAGGAGGGGGCGATTCCCATCCTTGCGGCCAGGGACGGTCGGAGACTCGAATTGATCTCCCGATTTATAGAAGAGTCTTATGGAATAAAACCTTACATTCACACGGGGGACCTGGGCCGGGAAGCTGACAGAAAGGAACTCATCGAATATGTTAAAGAAAACCACAAAGATTTATCCGGTCTCATAAACAATGCGGGTTTCGGAAGTTTTGAACAGCTTCAGTCCGAGCCCTGGTCGAAAAGCGATATGATGATCCAGCTGAATGTAACTGCTCTGATTCATATAACTAAAGAACTTTTACCCTTACTCGAAAGTAACGCCGGTCATATTGTTAATGTCGCTTCGCAGTCCGGAAAGATAGCTACGCCGAAAGCCGCAGTTTATACAGCGACGAAGCATGCAGTTGTGGGTTTCACTAATTCTCTGCGTATGGAAGTCGATGGCATTAGTGTAACCGGAGTGAATCCGGGACCAGTGGACACCAGCTTTTTCGACCGGGCCGATCCGACCGGAGATTATCGCATTTCTGTCGGGAAAATTATGCTCAACCCTAACAGAATCGCCGCTAAAATGGTGCATACTTTCATCTCTTACAGGAGAGAGATTAACGCCCCGGGATGGATGGAAGGAGCAAGTAAACTTTATCAGCTTATGCCTTCTACTATAGAAAAAGTGTTCTCCGCCCAGTTCCATAAAAAGTGATGATAATGTTCTCCTGATGCCCCGGGGTAGTGCACACCTGAAGTTGAAAAACATTACAAAACGCGGGCAGCATATTATAATTGAAGGGAAAGGGGAGGATGTTATGCATATTCAATTCACGGATGAAGCCGGGAAGCTTCTTGATGGATTAATAGAAGATTCGGGAAGATCAGTCCTCAGACTCGAGTATGATACGGACGATTGCGGATGTGGGGTAAATGGAGTGCCGCTGATGAGACTGGATGATAAAACTGACCCTGCGGATATGCACGTGGAAAGCGACAGATACACTGTCGTTATGAACAGAGAACAGTCTTTGTTTTTCCGGAAGAATATGACTGTGGAAGTATTCAAGGGAGCATTTCGTCTTAAAAGTGATGAAGGAATACTGAATCCTGTCATTTCTGTAAAACAGGTAAAAGAAAAAGCGGAAGTTCTCTAATAAATCAGCTTCGGGGTATCAGAGCCGGCTCGCGGCCGGAATGTGAGAATAAGAAAGCTGCCGCAGTGCGGCAGCTCTTTTTAGTATCTGTGATTTTTATATTGGAGCGGTTTACTGATCGACTGCATCTGTTGGTACAGATATTCCTGCAGCGGATCCGCCTTTTCATACGACTGTATATTTTCTTCCACCTGAGCGGGAGTGCTCGCTCCGAAGATACAGCTGGCTACTGTTCTGTTATTCAGTATATACTGAAAGCTTTTAGCATTTTCCTCAGTACCGGCCAGTTGACTCCATTGTTCCGTGAACTGTTTCAGCTCTTCATAGCTGTACTCGAGAAAGCCTTCTTTCCCTTTACTTTGCACAACTTCTCCGGCGCTGCCGGAAAGCATTCCTTTTGCCAGAGGACCGCGCGCCAGCACGGAAACGTTATACTCATCTAACAGTGGAAATAATTCTTCAGGTCTGCGGTCCAGAAGACTGTACTGCATCATAACGGACACGATGGAGGAACGCTCCAAATACTGCTTGATTACATTCGGACGGATAGAGGATATGCCGTATTCCCGGATAAGTCCTTCCTGTTTTAAATCTTCAAATGTATCGATGATTTCATCTGCGGAATCGTCGATCGTTCCACCATGGAGCTGATACAAATCGATGTATTCGAGGTTCATACGGTGAAGACTGTCTTTCAGCCCTTCTTTAATGTGCTGTGGGGAAGGATTCCATTCCCACGTACCTTTTTCCTTGTCGAAATCGTTGCCGACTTTCGATCCGATTACGACCTGATCTCTTTTACCCTGAACGGCCTTACCTACCATCTTTTCGTTTTCCCCGAAGGAGTATAAGTCTGCCGTGTCGAGATAATTCACTCCGTTATCAAGAGCTGCAGTGATAATGTCTTTCGCTTTATTCTCTTCGGTACCGATGGACATACATCCGAGTCCCAATTCTGAAATATGAAGATCGGACGAACCGATTTGTCTTTTCTGCATGAATTTCATCCTTTCCTGTATAGTAGATTTCCCCTAAACTTATAATAGCTGAAAACTTAGAGGTGATAAATGATGAAGGAAGATTTCAAAGAGAATACGATCTCCACAGAAGAAATATACAAAGGAAAAATAATTGATGTAAAGGTGGACACGGTACAATTACCCGACGGTAACCAATCAAAACGTGAGATTGTCAATCATCCGGGGGCGGTGGCAGTTCTGGCGGTTACCGGAGAGGGGAAAATAGTCATGGTTAAACAGTACAGGAAACCGCTTGAGAAATCCCTGCTTGAGATTCCTGCGGGCAAGCTTGAAAAAGGGGAAGATCCCGAACATACGGCAATCCGTGAACTGGAGGAGGAAACGGGGTATTCCAGCGGGAATCTGAAATTGATCAATTCCTTCTATACATCCCCGGGTTTCGCGGACGAACTGGTTTATCTTTATCTGGCCGAGGATCCCTGGAAATTGTCCGATAATGTAGAGGGAGATGACGATGAATTCGTAACCGTGGAAGAGTTGACTCTTGGGGAGGCATTCCGGCAGGAAGAAGAGAAAATCATCCACGATGCCAAAACCTCTTATGCTTTACTCTATGCCAAGCTCTTTCTGTTTCCTGAAGGGGACTGAATCTTTCAGAGTAAAGATGAAGATGGGTCGTATGACGGTTCACGTCCTCTGTGATCTTTTGCCCCGGCCTTACGTGCTCAGTGAGAATGCGTGATAATCAGTATCTGTTATATTAAAATGATTATCAATAACAGATAAGAATTATTTTAATTTGACACTGAGAACGACTTTGCTATAATTAAATTGAAATAAGAAAGAGGGGCGGTTGTATGGAACATCGATTAGAAAGAATCAAAAAACAATTACACTCCCAAAGTTATAAATTGACGCCTCAACGTGAAGCTACCGTCCGTGTTCTGCTGGAGAACGAAGCGGATCATCTGAGTGCTGAGGATGTTTATCTGCTCGTGAAAGAGAAAGCCCCCGAAATAGGGCTGGCCACCGTATACCGGACTCTGGAGTTACTTTCGGAATTGAAAGTGGTTGATAAAATCAACTTTGGTGATGGAGTTTCGAGATATGATTTAAGAAAAGAAGGAGCGGAACATTTCCACCACCACCTTGTCTGTACCGAGTGCGGTTCTGTCGAGGAAATCGAAGAGGACTTACTTGAAGAAGTCGAGAAAGTCGTGGAGAGTGACTGGAAGTTCCAGGTGAAGGATCATCGCCTCACTTTTCATGGTATATGTAAAGTTTGTCAGGAAATCACTGTTACTAACAGCGTGTCCAATTGAGGGCATTGCACTATAAATCGGAAGAGGAGTTTCAGCCATGTGGGACGATTTCAACGATTTTCTCCATTACTTAACAGTTGAAAGGGGGCTGTCTGACAACACAGTGCAGTCCTACAAAAGAGATTTGAAACAGTACCTCTCCTATTTGAAGGAAAGAGAGGCGGTCACTGATTTCAATCAGGTTACGAGGCATCATATCATGCAGTACCTTTATACGCTGAATGATAAAGGGAGAAGTCCCTCCACCATTGCCAGACTTCTCTCTTCCATACGTCTGTACCATCAGTTTCTTGTCCGTGAAAAGAAAGTGGATAAAGATCCAAGTTTACATATAGAAACACCGAAGAAAGAAAGAAAACTTCCCAAAATACTTTCCAATCAAGATGTAGAAAAATTATTGAACCTGACGGTGACTAATTCTCTCGATGCCAGAAATAAAGCTATGCTCGAAATGCTTTATGCTACAGGGTTGCGGGTCTCGGAGCTTGTTTCCCTGAAGGTCTCCGATCTTCATTTGACCATGGGATTCGTCCGCTGTCTCGGGAAAGGTGAAAAAGAGAGGATTGTCCCGCTTGGGGATATGGCCCGGGAAGCTGTGGAAGAATACTTACAGGGACCACGTCAGGCGCTCGTTAAAAAGAAGAAAACGGAAGAATTGTTTGTTAACCACCACGGAAACGCACTTTCTCGGCAGGGCTTCTGGAAAATATTGAAAGCGGTTGCTAAGGACGTAGGGGTGAACAATGAGATTACTCCTCACACATTACGGCATTCGTTCGCTACTCATCTGCTGGAGAATGGTGCGGATCTTCGTGCGGTTCAGGAGATGCTTGGGCATGCAGACATTTCCACGACGCAAATATATACTCACGTTACGAAAACGAGACTACAGGACGTGTACCGTACTTTCCATCCCAGGGCTTAACTGATACAATTAACTTACAGGTTCTGTTGTCTGACATCTTACAACATATTTATGCTTATTCTCCGGAAAAGACGGGAAACAAAATTAGCAGGAGGTATCAATTATGAATAAATTCAAAAGAGTGTTTTTAATAGTAATGGATTCAGTAGGTATTGGAGAGGCGCCGGATGCTCCTCAGTTCAATGATGAAGGTGCAGATACGCTCGGTCATATAGCCGAAAAAATGAACGGACTGAAAATGCCTAATATCGGTCAGCTCGGATTAAGTAACATCAGAGAAATACCGGGTATAGATAAAGCTGATCAGCCTAAAGCTCATTATACGACGATGATGGAAGCTTCCAATGGAAAAGATACGATGACAGGCCACTGGGAGATAATGGGGCTCTATATTGATAAACCTTTCCGTACTTTCCCTGAGGGCTTCCCGGATGAACTTCTGGATCAGATTAAAGAGAAAACGGGTCGTGGAATTGTAGGGAATAAACCTGCTTCCGGAACGGAAATAATTAAAGAGCTGGGAGAGCACCATATGGAAACCGGTGATTTGATTGTGTACACGTCTGCGGATTCCGTTATCCAGATAGCTGCCCATGAAGATGTCATTCCTCCGGAAGAACTTTATGAAATCTGTGAATTCACAAGGGAAATCACACGTGATGAAAAGTACATGGTAGGAAGAGTGATTGCCCGTCCGTTCGTAGGGAAACCCGGGGAATTTGAAAGGACGTCAAATCGTCACGATTACGCATTGAAACCCTTCGGACGCACAGTGATGAACCACTTGAAGGATGAAGATTATGACGTCGTGGCTCTGGGTAAAATTTCGGATATTTACGACGGAGAAGGTGTCACAGAAGCGATCCGGACCGACGACAATGATGATGGAATGGACAAGTTCATAAAATCTATGGATGAAGATTTTGAAGGTCTTAATTTCCTTAACCTCGTGGACTTCGATGCAAAATTCGGTCACCGCAGAGATCCTGTCGGTTACGGCAAAGCGCTTGAAGCGTTCGATGAGCGCCTGCCGACAGTACTTGAAAAAATGAACGATGACGATCTTCTTATAATTACAGCGGATCACGGAAATGACCCTGTCCATCACGGCACTGACCATACGAGAGAATTGGTTCCTCTTATCGTTTATCACAATAATGTGAAAAACGGTCAGGAGATGGATCAGCGCCAGACTTTTGCTGATATCGGAGCAACGGTAGCTGAGAACTTCTCTGTGAAAATGCCGGAGTACGGAAAAAGTTTCCTGAAAAACATTCTTTAAAATATGGAGGTAATTTAATGAATACTGAAGCAGTTAAAGAAGCGGCAGCTTTTATTGAAGGGAAGCTGGATAAGACACCGGCGGTCGGTCTGATTCTCGGTTCCGGCCTCGGAGTGCTTGCCGATGAAATCACGAATCCTGTTACTATTCCTTATAAAGACGTACCACATTTCCCGGAATCGACCGTCTCCGGTCATAAAGGCCAATTGGTTATCGGTGAACTTGAAGGTAAACAGGTGATCGCCATGCAGGGACGTTTCCACTATTATGAAGGTTATACGATGAAAGAAGTGACGTTCCCTGTAAGGGTCATGAAATCACTCGGTATTTCGGATCTGTTCGTTACGAACGCCGCCGGTGGTATCAACGAAAGTTATGAACCGGGGCAGCTCATGATCATAAAAGATCACATCAACCAGATGGGGGACAACCCGCTAATAGGTCCGAACGATGATTCGATGGGGGTCAGATTTCCGGACATGTCGGAAGCCTATAACAGAACCCTTATTGAGACGGCACAAAATAAGGCGGACGCCCTTGGACTGAAAGTGGAGCAGGGGGTATATGTCGGCAATACCGGTCCCGTGTACGAAACGGCTGCCGAAATACGTATGCTCAGAACGCTCGGCGGGGATGCGGTCGGCATGTCGACTGTGCCGGAAGTTATAGCAGCGAACCACGCAGGTCTCAGAGTTCTCGGTATTTCGTGTATATCAAATATGGCTGCAGGCATTCTGGATCAGCCCCTGACTCACGATGAAGTGATAGAGACGACTGCAAGAGTGAGGGAAGACTTTCTCAGTTTCGTTAAGGCGGTCGTGAAAGCTGTATAATAATTCCCTTTCGGAAGCAAAAAATGAAAATATAATTTCTCGGCTACACGTGCGGAGAAGTGACCCACAGGAAGGTGACTCTTAATGAGAATGTATGACATTATCGTGAAAAAAAGAGAAGGTAATATTCTGAATGAAGAGGAAATCAGATTTTTCATAAACGGGTACACGAACGGAGAAATCCCTGATTACCAGGCTTCGGCTCTGGCTATGGCGATTTATTTTCAGGGAATGAACGGAAAAGAAACGGCGGCATTGACCCAGGCAATGGTAGATTCAGGCGAAAAAATAGACCTGAGCGACATTGAAGGTCACATTGTCGATAAACACTCCACAGGCGGAGTGGGAGATAAAGTCACTTTTATTATAGGCCCGCTGGTCGCTTCCCTCGGAATTCCTGTAGCAAAAATGTCCGGTCGTGGTCTCGGTCATACCGGAGGAACAATTGACAAGTTAGAAGCGATAGAGGGATTCACTACTGAAATAACCAAAGAGGAATTTGTCAGAAATGTAAACACCCATAAGCTGGCGGTGGCCGGCCAGACGGGGAATCTGGCTCCGGCGGACAAGAAATTGTACGCCCTGAGGGATGTGACCGGTACGGTGAACGCCCTTTCCCTGATTGCAAGTTCCATCATGAGTAAAAAGCTGGCTTCGGGCGCGGACAGTATTGTACTTGATGTGAAAACGGGTTCCGGTGCATTTATGAAAACACTGGAAGACTCTGAAGCGCTTGCCAGAGAAATGGTCACCATCGGTAATGAACTCGGTAAAAATACAGTAGCTGTTATCAGTGACATGAACCAGCCACTGGGTTTTGAGGTCGGAAACGCAAATGAGATAAAAGAAGCGGCTGAAATTCTTAAGGGGAGCGATGTGAAGGACCTTCGTGAACTTTCGCTTGAGATTGCTTCCCAGATGAGTGTCCTGGCAGGGGCTTTCGATAAACCGGAAGCTGCAAGAGAGGCGCTTGAGGAAAACATATCAAACGGAAAAGCGCACGCAAAACTGAAAGAATTCATCGAAGCCCAGCACGGGGCCGGGGAAATGATTGATGATTTGAGTAAGTTACCACAGGCTGAATATCATGTGGAGGTACCGGCTGAAACTGGCGGGTATGTAAATGAGATTGATGCGGAATCCATCGGAGTAGCAGCGATGTATCTCGGCGCAGGCCGTCAGACGAAAGACGATAAGATCGATCACAGTGTCGGCATCACCCTCAAGAAGAAAATCGGCGATAAAGTGGAAGAAGGAGAGCCTCTCGTTGTTCTCCACAGTAATATGAAAGAACCGGAAGATTCAGTGGAGAAAGTGAAGAAAGCTTACACCATTACTTCCGACAAAAAAGAAGCTCCAACCCTTCTTCATAATATCATCAAGTAGTACGGTTATGTGGGTGAATGCTGCCCGGAAAGGCTGTCGAAAACTATTTCGGCAGCCTTTCCTTATCATTATCCGCTTTTTATGACCCAATATAATCAGCGGTGAAGGCGACGATTTTTATCAGATTTTGTAAACTCCTGGCCTCCGGTACCGGACTTAATATGTTGTAGGTGTAAAAAGATTATGATAAATTTACAATATTATTTGTATTGAAATAACTTGGTTGCAGCATTCCTTATATTTTTTGAAGGTGCAGCTCTGTCTGAGAAATTGCAGGTGTACTTAACGGAAGGACGGGTGTAATTGGAACATTCCACAAATACGGCAGGAATACTTGAAATAGGAGGGGTGGATGTTTCCACGTTGAAAAAGGAATACGGGACCCCTCTTTATGTTTATGACGTAGGAAGGATAAGACAGAATGCAAGAGCTTTTGTAGAAACGTTTGAACAGGAAGGTATCCCGGCCCAGGTAGCTTATGCCAGCAAAGCATTCTCATCCGTCGCCATGATCCAGGTGGCGGATGAAGAAAAGCTGAGTCTGGATGTAGTTTCCGAGGGGGAGCTTTATACTGCTCTCGAAGCAGGTTTTCCGGTGAAAAAAATACACATGCACGGGAATAATAAAAGCAGAGCAGAATTAAAAATGGCCGTGGACGCTAAAATTGGGTGTATTGTAGTAGATAACTTCTATGAGATAGCTTTGCTTGAAGAAATTCTTGAGGAAGAAAATACAACGATGGACGTACTCCTCAGAGTGACACCAGGTATAGAAGCGCACACGCACGATTACATTTTAACAGGACAGGAAGATTCCAAATTCGGTTTTGATTTAACGAGTGGGCAGGCGGACCGGGCCTTTGCCTCTCTCCTGGAATCACCCGGAATGAATGTCATCGGCCTGCATTGCCACATCGGTTCGCAAATTTTTGAAACGAGCGGGTTTTTGATGGCCACAAGGAAACTGTTTGATATAATGAAGAAGTGGAAAGAAGAATATAGCTTTGAAGCGAAAGTGCTTAATCTGGGGGGAGGATTCGGAATCCGCTATACGGAGGAGGATGATCCGCTTAGCCTCAATGAGTATGCCCGGGCTCTTATGAGCGAAGTGAAGTTTCAATCGGAGAAACAGAATTATCCCATGCCCGAGATCTGGATTGAACCCGGAAGAGCGATAGTGGGTGATGCCGGATTAACACTTTACGAAGCAGGTTCAGTAAAAGAAATCGAAGGTGTGCGTACCTATCTGTCGGTGGATGGAGGTATGACCGATAATATACGCCCCGCTCTTTATGATGCCAGGTACGACATTAAAGCAGCAGAACGGATGAATGAGGAAGAGAGGCGTACGTATGCCATAGCGGGTAAGTGCTGTGAGTCCGGGGACATGCTGATATGGGATGCGACACTTCCTGATATTACGCCCGGTGACACGTTGGCAGTATTCAGTACCGGGGCTTACGGCTATTCTATGTCGAATAACTACAATCGATTTCCGAAAGCGGCTGTCGTATTCGTAGAGAACGGCTCTCATCAGCTGGTGATCAGACGGGAGTCCTTCGATGAGGTTACGAGATTTGATCTGAATTTTAAAACAGGAGGAGATACTGATGAAAAACGGTTATATTGAATTTGAAAATGGCGAACGCATGGTTCTGGAACTTTATGAAGAAGATGCTCCCGGTACAGTGGAGAATTTCAAAAGCCTTGCAAACAGTAAGTTCTACGACGGTCTGACTTTCCACAGGGTCATTCCTGACTTCGTAGTCCAGGGAGGGTGCCCGAGAGGAGACGGAACTGGCGGACCTGGTTACACTATCAAATGTGAAACAGACGACAACCCTCACCGGCACCAGAGAGGCACGCTGTCCATGGCTCACGCAGGAAAGGATACAGGAGGCAGTCAGTTTTTCGTCTGTCATAGTCCTCAGCCTCATCTCGACGGAAAACACACGGTTTTCGGTCAGGTAGTTGAAGGAGTGGAGCTCGTCGATCGCATTAATAAGGGTGACGTAATGAAAGAGGTCAGAGTTTCCGAATGACTGCCGGTAAAGCTATAACCGCTTGAATAATTTTTGAGAATGGAGTATGCTATTATCTGGGTCATTCCGGGAGGAATTCAATGCGTAAACGCAATATAAGGTTACTAATAATATTATTGATATTTTGTCTGGTTTTCGGACTGTACTACTGGTTTGGGGTAGTCGTTCAGTAGACCGGCTTTACATCAATTTCTAAGATGATTGAGGGGTCACTATGTTAATCAGGTTTAAAAAATCTTTTGAGAAAATTGCTATGGGACTGCTGTCCTTTATGCCGGAAGCAAAAGATGTTAAGAAACTGCAGGACATTATTAAGGAATATGAGAATAATGAGGACTGGCATTTATATTTGTGGAAAGAGGGCGAAGACATTATAGGTGCCGCAGGTGTTCGTGTGAACGAGCGCGAAGCGATTATTCAGCATGTCTCCGTTAACCCGTCACATCGCAATAGTGGCATCGGTCGAAAAATGGTTGGAAAAGTAAGAGATAAATATCAGGGTTCCTACTCTGTCTGTGCCACTGAAGAAACAGAAGCGTTTATAGAAAAATGCAATAGGACAAAATGAAAGAGCGCGGACTCCGCGCTTTTTTTTGTGGGGTGCAACAAGGGTTGTCGTCCGTGCGGAAGTGTTTGCAGCCTCATGTTATAATGAATTAGAACTTTATAGAGAAAAGGCTGATGTCCGTGAAAAGCGAGTACCATATAAAAGTAGAAGGTTTTGAAGGGCCGATGGATTTGCTCCTTCACCTCATCCAGAGACTTGAAATAGACATCCACGATATTCCTGTAGCTGAAATCACTGACCAGTATATGGAATATATTCATACTATGAATGAGCTGGAGCTCGATATAGCAAGTGAGTATCTCGTGATGGCTGCTACGCTTCTTGCAATGAAAAGCAGCACACTGCTACCGGAAGAACCGGTCGATCCGGAAGAGTTTGAAAGCGAAGAGGATCCGAGAGAAGAGCTTATGGAAAGACTTAAAGAATACAGGAAGTTTAAGTATGCGGCGGGTCAGCTGAAAGACAGGGAAGCAGAGGATAATGAAGTCTATTCCAGACCTCCGGTGAGTATAGAGGAGGGGGCCGGCGATGACCAGCAGGCTACCGTCTTTGATATGATTGGAGCTTTGCAGCGCATGTTTAATAAAACTGCATCTCCGTCTCCAGAAATGGAGACAGGGGTAAAAAGAGATGAGATGCCCATTCAACTAACGATGGATCATATACTGCAAAAAATACAGAAATTCCCTTCCGGTATAACATTTGAAAAACTTTTCTCCGCCCGTACCAGAACTGAGATGGTGACTACATTTCTCGCCCTGTTGGAACTGGTGAAAGATAAACAGGTTTCATGCAGGCAAGATAAACATTTTGAAGATTTATATATTTTTAAACAGGGGGATAATCATGGGAGAGAGTAAGCTTGCAATTCTCGAGGGGCTGCTGTTTGCTGCCGGAGAAGAAGGGATGCATAAGAAACAGCTTTCAGAAATACTCGAGATCAGGGAAAATGACGTGGAAGAATTACTTAAAGACTGGAAGAAAGAGCTGCAGAGCCCCGGGAGAGGTATCCGTCTGATGGAATCGAGAGGAACGTACAGCCTGACGACGAAACCGGAGTACGCGGCAGTCTATAAGAGATGGGGATACAAAAAAAATCATACACGTCTATCCCAGGCTTCGCTGGAAGCTCTGGCTATTATAGCTTACAGGCAGCCGATTACCCGAGTCGAAGTGGATTACATCCGCGGAGTGAAGAGTGATCAGGCACTGCAGACACTTGCCGAAAGGCAGCTTGTGGAAGAAGCAGGTAGAAAGGAAACGGTAGGCAGACCTATTCTTTATAGAACGACCGAACATTTTCTCACTTACTTCGGTTTACAGTCACTGGAAGATCTTCCTGAATTGAGGGAAGCATTCCAGGAGGATTATTCAGCGGCAGAGAATTTCTTCGATTCCCTGGAAGAAGGGTGAATAGCCGGTGTATCCCGGTTCATAGAGATTATCATGTACAGAAACAACTACAGATTCGACAAATACATAACTTACCACATAAAGGTTTTCACTGTTTGGTCACAATAGATAAAGAAAAATTCTCAATGTTGGACTGCACTTAAAGATTGTTGGTATAATGGTTACGGAAGTAACATCAGGAATATAAATTGAACGTTTTCGATAAATGACCGCGTTGTGTTCGCAGCGTGGTCTCTTAAGTGGAGAAAAGAGGGAGTAGGTAAAATGGAAAGATTGCAGAAAGTAATGGCCCAGGCCGGCGTCGCATCGAGAAGAAAATCTGAAGAACTTATCAAAGCAGGGCGAGTGAAGGTAAATAATGAAACAATTAAGGAACTGGGAACCAAAGTGTCCTCTCAGGATGAAGTGGAAGTTGACGGAGTACCCCTTCAAAGGGAAGCCCCCGTTTATTTTTTATTATACAAACCGAGAGGAGTCATCTCGAGTGCCAAAGACGACCGTGGCCGGAAAGTCGTGACCGACTACATTCCGGATATCGAACAACGACTGTTTCCGGTAGGGCGGCTGGATTACGATACGTCAGGGCTGATACTTCTTACGAATGACGGGGAATTCGCAAATAAACTGATGCACCCGAAACATAAAATAGATAAAGTATATATCATCAAGTCCCGTGGCATACCGACCCGTGAACAGATGAAACAGCTGAAGCAGGGAATGGAAATCGAAGGCGAATTTTTTAAAGCGGAAGATGTGAGAATTACTTCGACCGATGGGAAAAAGAACACTGCCATCATTCAAATGACTCTTCATCAGGGAAAAAACAGACAGGTAAGAAAAATGTTTGATGCACTCGGAGTACCTGTGGATAAACTAAAAAGAGAACAATACGGATTCCTGAATCTTCACGGACTGAATGCCGGAGACTTTCGCCCACTCAAACCTCACGAAGTCAAGCAGCTACGTCAGCTTGCCGAGGAAAATGTTAAATAATGTTCAACAAATTTTAAAAACACTCATGTTATAATGTCGGGGGGTGAGTGGTATGAGTGGAAAAACAATCAAGAAAAAGAAAAAGCGACTTATTTTCCGTTCAACTCTACTGGTAATTATGCTAAGTCTCGTAGTCTTTGCCGTAGCGTCCGCATTTCAGGAAGACGGCGTCTCTGTAGAGGAAGGCGAAACAGCTCCGAATTTCGCCCTTAAAAAATTCGGGACTGACGAGACAGTAGAGCTTAAGGATTACCGCGGGAAAGGCGTTATGATTAACTTCTGGGCTACATATTGCGAACCATGTAAAGACGAAATGCCTTACATGGAAAAACTGTATCCGAAATACAAGAAAAAAGGCGTAGAGATTCTCGCGATTAATTTGGATACTACCGATATAGTAGTCGAGCAGTTTATGAGAGAATACCAGTTAACGTTTCCTATACTACAGGATAAGGATGGACAGGTGATGAATCTGTATAACATCGGCCCAATCCCTTCGACACTATTCATCGGTCCTGATGGAAAAATCGAGGAAACGGTCATCGGGCCGCTGACCTTGGATAAACTGGAAGGTCACCTTCAGGATATAACTCCTTCTTCTTAAATATGAATAAAAATGTGGGGTATTTATATGAGTAAAATTACATGCGAATGCGGGCATGTGAACCCGGAAGGAACGGTGCTTTGTGAAGCCTGCGGGAAACCGTTCGAAGCAAACCAGCACTTGAACAATAATAAACCCGAGCAGTTGCTGAATATGAGATACGATGGCAGTGCGAGAAGGTCACAAACGTATCAGAGGACATTTATAGATAAAACATGGAACTTCTTTTCTTCTGTAAAAATAGGAGTATCCATTATTATAGTAATCGTGATAGCTTCCGCGTTGGGAACAATTTTTCCGCAGGAGATGTATTTACCTCCGGGATCGGACCCCTCTACCCACTACAAAGATCAGTACGGTATACTCGGACAGATATATTATCAGCTCGGGTTTCATAATCTTTACAGCTCATGGTGGTACCTGCTTCTCCTGGCTATGCTCGGGATTTCCATCGTAATTGCAAGTATCGACCGTTTCGTACCCCTGTATAAAACGCTTAGGAAACAGAAGCCGAAACGTCATCCGAACTTTATGAAAAAGCAGCGTATCTTCGGTGAGACCGACTCGGGCAACATCGATTACAAAAAACTGAAAGCCAATCTGAAATCCAAAAGATATAATTTGTACGAAGAAGACGGAAACATACTGGCTGAAAAAAATCGTTTTTCCAGATGGGGCCCGTATGTTAACCACATAGGTCTGATTATCGTTCTTCTGGGTGCTATGCTGAGATTCGTTCCTGCTATGTATATGGACGAGTTTCTCTGGGTGCGAGAAGGAGAGACAAAACAGATTGTAGGTACCGATGGAATCTACTATATGAAAAACAAAGATTTCATTTTGGAAAATTACGATATGGAAGATGAAGGAAATTCCCAGTTCCGTGAATCGCTGCAGAAGCAGAGCGCTCCGGTTCCTGAAAACTATCAGACGAACGCTGTAATATATAAACGGACGGATTTGCCTGTCGTTCCGGGTAAAGAACCCGAACTTAAAAAAGTGAAAGAAGCAGAGGCGAGAGTGAATCATCCGATTCCGCTCGAAAACGGTATTTCTCTTTATCAGGCCAGTTATCAACTGAACGAATTCTCTTCCATGACCTTCAAACTTCATGATAAAGGTGATGAGGAGTCAAACTACGGAGAGTTTACGGTAGACTTGATCGAACCTAAAGATGAGTACGAACTTGATAACGGTACTACCGTCAAACTTGAAAGATACTTCCCGGAATTTGAACTTGAAGATGGAGAACCGAAGCAGGTTTCGAAATTCCCGAGAAATCCGGCGTTCATCTTTGAAGTGGATGCTCCTGGAGAGGAACCGGAAGTAAGTTTTGCCGGTATCGGTGTGAACATAGATGCATCCGGAAACAATGATTATAAACTCGGACTTACCAACTTTGAAACGAGGGACGTAACGGGGCTGACGGTCAAAAAAGACTATACGCTGCCGATCATTGCCGTCGGAGCGGCTATCTTCATGATAGGCGTCATCCAGGGAATGTACTGGAACCATCGTCGGATCTGGATTCAGCCGAAAGGTGCCGGAGTCTGGGTAGCCGGTCACACCAATAAAAACTGGTTCGCTCTTAAAAAAGATATCGACAGAACCCTTGAAGGAACGGGTATAGATTTCCCGGTAGATCAACAGGAAGAGAAAGATGCGGAAGAAAGGAGGAAGGATGATGGAATTATCAGCGATTAGCAGTAATTTACTTTATGCCTCATTCTTCATTTATTTGATAGCCACTTTCATTTTCGGTGCTACAGTGAAAATGACGAATGAAAAAACGAACAAAAAACTTGGGAATGCGGGGATCGGACTGACGATCGTTGGATTTCTTACCCAGATAGGTTATTTCATAACCCGCTGGATCGCAGCCGGTCACGCGCCGGTCAGTAACCTTTTCGAATTCATGACGTTTTTCGGCATGATGCTTGTGTTCGGCTTCATAGTTCTGTTTCTTATTTACAGAATTACGCTGCTCGGACTTTTCGCTTTGCCGGTGGCTCTTCTGGTCATTGCATATGCCAGCATGTTCCCGACTGAAATCAGTCCTCTCGTCCCTTCGCTCAAGTCTCACTGGCTATATATCCACGTGACGACTGCAGCTCTCGGGCAGGCAATCCTTGCCATCAGTTTTGCTGCCGGCCTGATTTATCTCATTCGTCAGGTCAATCAGGAAAAAGCTACGAAACGGACAAGGTGGCTGGAGTTCGTCCTGTTCGCACTTATGAGTGCACTCGGGTACATAGTGGTGGCTTCCGGTTTTGGTGCTGCAGACTATAAAACGGTATTCGAAGCACCTGTCAATGAACAGATGACGGAAATTACTTATGAAATGCCCGCGATAGCCGGGCCGAACGATGGAGAGCTGGTTACAGAAGGTGCTTTCGGACCGTTGTTCGAGACTCCCGGCTGGATGCAGGGAGTGAATGCTCCGGTTAAATTCAACACGATTATCTGGTCACTCATGGCAGGATTTGTGATTTACGGTCTCTTAAGGTTAATATTGAGAAAAAGGATTGCTAAATCCATTCAGCCTTTACTGAAAAGTGCGAGTCCAAGGCTGGTTGATGAAGTTTCCTACCGGTCCGTCGCCATAGGTTTTCCTGTATTTACCCTGGGAGCAATCATATTCGCTTCTATTTGGGCTCAGGAAGCCTGGGACAGATTCTGGGGATGGGACCCGAAAGAAGTGTGGGCCCTGATAACCTGGCTTTTCTATGCAGCTTTTCTGCATTTGAGGCTTACGCGGGGCTGGGAAGGAGAACGTTCTGCATGGCTCGCCGTAATAGGTTTCGCCATCATTATGTTCAACTTGCTGGCGGTCAACCTGATAATTTCCGGCCTACATTCTTACGCATAACGTTTAGACAGGGGACAAACTCCTGTCTTTTCTTTTAAAATTCTTTTTATTATGATTAGATATGGGGACGAGTATACGGATTTTTAAGAAAATGCTGCATTCATTCGGCAGAAGCCCGGGTGCTCTGTAGCGATTCTAATTCAATTTCAGGAGGGATTTCGATGGATCAGGGAGCCAGAATTTTAGTGGTAGATGATGAAGAACGGATTAGAAGACTTGTGAAAATGTATCTTGAAAGAGAAGATTACACTATTGAAGAAGCCGAGGACGGGGAACGCGCTCTTCAAAAAGCTTTGGAGAATAATTACGACGTGATTTTACTGGATCTGATGCTTCCGGGTATGGACGGTATCGAGGTCTGTAAAGCCCTGCGTGAGAAGAAAGCGACACCGGTTATCATGCTCACGGCCAAAGGAGAGGAAGCTAATCGCGTGGAAGGTTTTGAAACGGGAGCGGACGACTACATAGTAAAACCCTTCAGCCCGCGCGAAGTCGTGTTGAGAGTTAAAGCTCTGCTGCGCAGAGCATCAAGTACGAAGTTTCTGAATACGGATACTGAGGCGAGAGATATTATCGTCTTTCCTCACCTCACCATTGACAATGATGCTCATAAAGTGACGGCGCAAGGAAAAGAAGTTCCGCTTACGCCTAAAGAATATGAGCTGCTGCTGTATATGGCTGAACGTCCTAATAAAGTTTTCGACCGGGAACAGTTGTTGAAGGAAGTGTGGAAATACGAATTTTTCGGGGATCTGAGAACTGTGGACACCCACGTAAAAAGACTCAGGGAAAAACTGAGTAAAGTATCGGCAGAATCGGCCGGTATGATTGCCACGGTATGGGGTGTAGGATACAAGTTCGTGGTAAATAACGATTGATGTTCTGGCGCAGTGTAGTAGTAAAACTGTGGTTCACCATTTTGCTCCTTGTCTGTTTCGTTCTTATAATTCTGACGGTACTGCTGCTTCAATTTTTCGAAAACTTTCATGTGAATAAAGCTGAAGAAGAAATGCTCCGTACCGCTACGGTAGTGTCGACGCTTATAGACAGTGAACAACGCCAGGACATTATCCGAAGTACTACAGACACCGTGAAATCAGCTTCGAGCCACGTTCTTGTCGTTCGTGGAAACGGGCAGTCCTGGAAAGCGGAAAGCAATAGCGGTGAATTCAAAGAACTTCAGAAACAGTGGTTTGAACAGGATGAAGAGCTGGCGCGGGTAATAACCGGGGGAACGGAAGTGAAAAAAGTAGCTTCGGCTGACGGGAGGAAGTTTTTGGCCGTCGGTTCTCCCCTGTCGGGAGACAACGGCGCTGTATTCGTCTACAAACCCCTCGATTCTGTGGAAGAAACGACTCAGCAGACGACTAAAACTGTCTTTCTCGGTGCCGGTATAGCTATAGTATTGACTACGATTTTCGCTTTTTTCTTATCGACACGGATTACAGCACCTCTTATGAAAATGCGTAAAGGGGCGTTTGAGCTGTCGGAAGGCGAGTTTCATACTAAGATACCAATTATTACTCATGACGAAATAGGAGAACTGGCAATTGCATTCAACCGGATGGGTCGTCAGCTTAAGCAGAATATTGATGCGCTGAATCAGGAGAAAGAGCAGCTATCGGGCGTTTTGAAATCCATGGCCGACGGAGTAATCACCTTAAATCATAAAAGAAAAATACTGGTAACCAACCCTCCTGCGAAACAGCTGTTACAGTCGTGGAGATATGAAGAGGAGCTGGAGGAGGAAGAATTGCCTTCGCCCCTGCATGAACTGTTCGAATCTGTCATCACCGAAGAGAGGGAAGCCATGACGGAAGTCACTGTCCAGGGGAGAAACTGGGTGATTATCATGACTCCTCTTTATAGCAACACTACCATCAGAGGAGTAGTGGCTGTACTCAGGGATATGACGGAAGAACGAAGGCTCGATAAACTGCGCAAGGATTTCCTTGCAAACGTTTCTCATGAACTCCGCACTCCTATTTCCATGATGCGTGGATACAGCGAAGCGATCGTCGATGAAGTAGCAACTACGAAAGAAGAGAAAAATGAGCTGGCTCAGATTATTCTGGAAGAATCCGAGCGGATGGGTCGTCTTGTAAACGAACTGCTTGACCTTGCCAGAATGGAATCCGGGAACATTCAGTTGCATAAAGAGCCAGTGGACGTGAATCTTTTTCTTGATCGTATAGTGAATAAATTCCAGGGAGTGGCAGAGGAAACCGGTGTAAAACTCCTTCATGAAAGATCCGGCCTTCCGGCAGGTACAGTGTCCATAGATTCTGACCGTATAGAGCAGGTGGTAACGAACCTTCTGGATAACGCTATCCGTCATACACCGGAGAACGGTTCTGTACATGTTCACCTTCACGGAGGGGAGGACCACTTTGAAATAAAAGTGGAAGATACAGGCGCAGGTATTCCGGAGGAGGATCTTCCGTTCATCTTTGAACGCTTCTATAAAGGAGATAAGTCCAGGAAACGGGCTCCTTCCGAAGAGAAGCAGGGAACGGGACTGGGTCTTGCTATTGCGAAGAATATCGTAGAGGCCCATAAAGGGAAAATCTCCGTCCAGAGTAAAGAAGGGGAAGGAACTACGTTCTATATATATTTACCTGTAGAGAACTTGCCAAAATAGAACGATTCATGTAATGTTATAATTAATTGAATAAATTTCACAGGTTTTAGGGAATCCGGTGTGAATCCGGAGCTGTCCTCGCAACTGTAAATGTAACGAAACGATAAGATCCACTGTGATGAAAGTTCGTCACGGGAAGGTATCGGAGTAGGATGACATAAGCCAGTAAACCTGTCTGTGAAGGATTCATTGCTTCGAGGATTGAGCGTTTGAGATGACCTGGACTATCAATGTATGTCGATATCTCAAGCCCGTCCTTTATGGACGGGCTTTTTTATGGCAGGTTGTTCCAATGCTTTTTCTTCTAAAACTTGAAGAAAGGGTGAAGTCGCATGGAAAAATTGAGGAATTATGCAGGAGTAGTAGCTTTGACACTCGTATTGCTTACAGGATGTCAGGCGGAAAGTGAAACATCGGAAAGTCAAGAGGAGGGCAGCCAGTCTTCCCAGGAAATTGAAGCTACCGTGGAGCTGACAAAAAACCAGGGTGAAGAACAGGTGAAAGAAAAAGATATAACAGTTGAAGAAGGTACGGTACTGATGGATGCTATGGAAGAAAATTTTGAGGTGGAAGAAAAAGACGGATTCATTAATGGCATTGAAGGCATATCCGCTGAAGAAGGAGAGAAAAAGGCCTGGGTCTATGACGTGAACGGCGAAGAAGCAAAAGTCGGCGCTGCTGAGTATGAAATCGAGGACGGGGACGAAATACATTTTGATTTCCAGTCCTGGGAATGATCATAAATGCAGTGGAATACTTATAAATTAACTTTGATAACCATGCTTGCAGCAGTGGCCGTGGTGGGAAGGATAGCTTTTGCCGCTATTCCGAATGCCCAGCCGGTAACAGCTATAATTATTCTGACCGGCTTCTGGCTTGGACCGCTGGCGGCAGTGATCACTGCTTTTCTGACTACTTTTTTGACGAATATGGTGCTTGGTATGGGGATATGGACAGTGTGGCAGGTGACAGCCTGGGGACTTATAGGTATAGGAGCCGGGCTGCTCGGTAAATTCTTACCGAGACTCCCTGTATTAGGATTAAGTATTTACGGCTTATTGTCAGGGCTGTTTTTTGGACTGGTGATGGCATTTACAATGCGCGCGATCTCCCAGACGTTCTGGGGTTACTATCTTGCCGGAATTCCTTTTGACCTGATGCATGCTGCCTCGAATTTCGTGTTTATTCTGGTTTTCTATTCCGTATTCGAAAAGTTATTTGTCAAATATGATCGGCGTGCGCAGCTCGCCTGCTGAAAATAATACATGGTATAATAAAAGAAGGTGCCGGGAGCACCTTCTTTTGTTTATCAGTCTTCCTCTGGTATACTTCCATTAAAATTGGAGTTTGCAAGTTTGATGGACCCGGTCGGGCATCCCTCGTAAGCATCTTCGGCATCAAGTTCCAATTCCTCCGCAATAGGTGTGTTTCCCTGATTATCGTCCGGCAGGAAATAGGCAAGCCCTTCATCGTCATAATTGTAGAGTTCCGGGGCGGCCATTCCGCACGCACCGCAGGCGATACATGTATCTTTATCCACGATTGAATAAAGCTTCATAAGTAATACCTTCTTTCTATAGTATCTCTCCTTCAAGTCTACGTTCTATCCGTATCGAATTCAACTATATCATTCGAAAGGAATTCCTTATGTTTACATATATACTGTTAGATTGTCTTAGTAAAATGAATGCTGAACGCACCGTTTCGGGCGTCTACCATCTGTTGCGGGGGAAGAAATCTTCCCAGACATTTCAGGACGCAAAAGTATATCGTATAGAAGGATACTATGGAATCTATCCCGGTCTGCAAAGAGAGACTCTGGATCATGTACTCCACGAGTTGTGCAAAGAAGGTAAAACAGTCTGGCACGACCATGGAAGGATGAGTGTCACTGCTTACGGTCAAGGATCAATGGAAGAAACGCACATGCCTCTGTACTTTTCCGGACTGGAGTATTCCGAAGCGGTGGAAGAGTTCAAGAACAGGCTGATGCTATGGATTCAAATCATCAGCAATGCTGTGTACAGACACGCCGGTTACTTGCCGATTGTAGATAAAGGCCCGGTACAGACCTGGGCAAGAAAATTTTACAGTGAGCGAAAAGCGGTACTGGACGAGGAAGCGCCGATTCTATACAAAGAATTGCGTGCGCTGCTCACCCCATTTTCCGATACGGAGAAAGAGATGTTCGTAAGACGACTTACAGGTGGGGACAGGAGCGGCTGGACATATAGCCAGTTAGCGGAAGAAAGTGGCGAACCTGCATGGGACATTCCTCTTTACTTAACGAATATGTATTATTACATGTTTTCGGAGGTTTCTTCGGATTCTTCCAGCTACCTGTATAAATTGACAGAAGATCTCGTGAAAAAAGAGGCGTTCACTTCCTCCTCGGGAAAGTCCATTGCGTTGTATAACAAATTCGGATCGATAGAAAAAGTTGCGAAGATAAGACAATTGCAACCGAGTACAATCGAGGACCACCTCGTTGAAGCGGTGCTTGTTGATCCGGCCCGTAACATCGACGCTTTTATAAGCCGGGAAGGGGCCCGGGATATTTCGGCCGCAGTCCGAAAGACGAGTACCAAACGTCTGAAGGTAATCCGGGAACAACTGAACGGAGACTATTCATATTTTCAGATAAGAATAGTACTCGCTAAGCTCCAGAAAGGACAGGGATAATGGAACCGATCAATGTTAAAAAAGTGCTGGAAGACCAATTTAAATTCAGTGAGTTTCGACCGGGACAGGAAAATGTTATCGAGAATGCACTGCGTGGTGTGGACACCCTGGCCATTTTACCTACCGGCAGTGGAAAGTCTTTGTGCTATCAGCTACCGTCCCTTATCCTTCCGGGACTGACGATCGTCGTTTCCCCGCTGATATCGCTCATGATCGATCAGGTTAAACAGGTGAAAGCGAAAGGGATGAAACGGGTGGCTGCCCTGCACAGTTTCCTTTCCCCCCAACAGAAGAGAAAGATAAGCGGTAATTTACGGAAACTGGATCTTATTTACATTTCTCCGGAGATGCTTCAGATGCCGAAAATGAAATCACTTCTGAAGCGGGAGACCATTTCCCTGTTCGTGGTGGATGAAGCTCACTGCATCTCTCAATGGGGACATGAATTCCGGACGGATTACTTGAAACTTCATCAGGTGATCAGTGATCTGGGGGAACCTCCCGTGCTGGCTTTGAGCGCAACGGCGACGCCTGAAGTGCAGGAGGACATTCTGTTTCAGCTTGGCCGGACGGGGGCTTGTAAACTTATATACCCGATGGATAAGCCGAATATCCAGCTGGGTGTAGCGGAAATTGAAAATGAACAGGAAAAAAGGAGATTTCTCATCGATTTTTTGAGTCGTCAAAAAGCGCCCGCGATGATTTATTTTTCAAGCAGGCAGATGGCCGAAAAAGTTTCGCTGGAATTGAAAGCTAACAGTCTCGGGCGTATCGCCTATTATCATGGCGGGATGGACCCCGTGGACAGGCAGCTCGTCCAGCAGCAGTTCATGAATAACGAACTGGACATCGTCTGCTGCACGAGCGCTTTCGGAATGGGAATTGATAAACCTGACATACGCATCGTTATCCATTATCATTTACCTCCAAGGATAGAATCGTTTATCCAGGAAATCGGAAGGGCAGGGAGAGACGGAGGAGAATGTACGAGTTTGCTGCTGTATGCGCCGGGAGATGAGAGACTGCCTCAAATGTTCATACAGTCCGAGCTTCCTTCCCATGAACAGATAGATGCTTTTCTCCGGTTCTGCTACGCGAATGAAAAGACTCCTTCCTATGAGGATTGTATGCATCTTGAATTATCGGAGTCCCAGTACAATTTTCTTATTGCAAATGCCGGCGACAAAGACTTTTCTCTGCAGGCGACTGCAAGGGAAACTGCTGATAAGCTGAAAGAACGGCAGCTTCTCAGGACCGAACAGAAACAGAATCACCTCATTCATATGATGGAGGTAATAAACACGCCCGGCTGCCGAAGAAAAGACCTGTACAGGCATTTTCAGGAAGGCTTCCAGACTCCGCACCAAAAATGCTGCGACCACTGTCACCCGGAAATCTTTCAGGTGACCTACGAAAGCGTAAAAGAACGGCAGGGTCTTCCTCTCTGGGAAGAACGCCTCTACAACATATTCCATGCCAGGAGTTCATATGGACAATAATAAGATAATCAGACAGATGTCTTCAAAAGAATTGATGAAACATGTCCTCTTCACTCAAGGATTGCTGATGGTCATCGCTTTAGCGGTCAGTTCTGTTTTTCTGGATTTCCGGGAACACTGGACTGCTCAGTGGGGATTCAACATTAAGGACTGGGTAGTGTATGCGATTGTACCTGCGATTTTGATAGTAGGGTTCGATGGGATAACGATGAAGACCGTACCGGAGCAACACTATGATGACGGCGGGATCAACAGGAAATTATTCGAAGGACTTCCGGTACCGGCGATACTCCTCCTGACTGCAGTTATTGCGTTCAGTGAAGAAATGCTGTTTCGGGGAGTACTCCAGCCGCTGACCGGTTTCGTACCGGCGAGTCTCCTTTTTGCGTTTGTCCATTTCCGTTATTTGAGCAAGCCGCTGCTTTTTACGGGTGTGCTAACAATCAGTTTCCTGTTCGGTTTTATTTATGAACAGACTCAAACGTTGACGTATGTCGTTTCAGCTCACTTTATCGTGGATTTTACTCTGGTACTCCTATTGAAGAGTAAAAGCGGCTAATGATTCAGTTTCTCCTGTACCGGGTCCGTTCGTCGGTTATCTGCTACATACATGTACTCCGGCAAAAAAGCGGCAAGTGGATTCAATTTTTCTTTTTTCTGTTTTCTGATATGATGAACTAGTATTCAAGATGAGAAGAGTCATTGGAAGTAGAGGTGAGTTAATTGAACAAAATCTGGACCGTCTTCCTGTTGGTAATAGCAATTATCCGGTACATGGGTAGAAAAGCAGTGAGACCGGTAAGGAAAGTGCACATGTTGACTGTCAGCGATATGGAAGGAATGCTGCGGCTGTTGTTTATTTCGGATGTACACAACAATCGCATTGCCGAGCGTATAGCTGAGGAAAACGTCGATTTAATTGTGATTGGCGGGGATTTTGTTGACAGACGCGTCTCTGACAAATCTATGGAATATAATCTCAACTTACTGACGAAAATCGGAAAACCAATCTATTTTATTCCTGGCAATAACGATAGAGAAAAAGAAACTACTTTCGAACTGCTTCAGAAGTTTAACGTGCGGGTGCTCTCCAACGAAACGCTCGAAGAAAACGACTACAGCATTACAGGTATCGATCCTTATTCCGTGGAGGAGGTTGAAAAACCTGTGAAATCGGATGTCCGTCCTTCTATACTTGTCATGCATGACCCTTTTCAAATGCAACAGATAGCTTCCTTCGCCGAAGATTTCGATTTAATACTTTCGGGTCATACTCATGGCGGACAGATCAGATTCATGGGGTACGGCCCCTATGAACAGGGTGGCTGGAAGCTTTTTGAGAATACCAGGGTCTTTGTAAGCGAAGGATACGGAACTTCTTTATTACCTCTGCGGCTGGAAACCAATTCCGAATACCACTTATTTGAACTGCAGAAACTGGATTAGATGGTGGTACGATTTATTATATAAAGGGGGAGGGGGAAAATTATGCGGATTGAGCGTTTATCAACTCATAAATTCAAAATGTTCCTGACGACAGATGATCTTACGGAAAGAGGTCTTGAGACGAAAGAAATCTGGAAAGACCTTCCGAAGGTCCATCAGATTTTCAGCGATATGATACTCGATGCCCAGGAAGAACTGGAAGAGGAATTGATCGGAGTGTTGACGGTTCAGATATATATGCTCCAGGCTCAGGGCTTACTGGTAATCGTTACAAAATCGGAAGATGCAGCAGGAGACGATGATTTTCTTGAAATGAAGGTCACACTGGATGAGTATAAGGAACTTTTATATCACTTTGAAGATGTGGAAGATGTTATACAGGCTACTGAACCGTTGCGGCGTATGGGATTAACGGGAGGCACCCTGTTTAAGGAAAGGGATGGCTATTATCTGCTGCTGGAAGAACATGAAGTGGAGAACGTGAACAAGGAAGATCTCGTAGCGGTACTTTCGGAATTCGGAAGCGCCACTGCGATGACGTCTGTATGGCTGGAAGAATATGGAGTGAAGATTACGGACGGTACCGCTGTAAATAAATTTTCTGCATTCTTCTGAGTGCAGAACTTTTTCCGAATTTTGAAAACGCTTACTCTGGATGGGAGTTCTTATACAAGGAAAGAAAAGGTTCCTTTTCAATCCCGGGGAATGAGTGTATACTATTCACTGATGACGTGATGATTTTCATATAGGGGGTTTAGTGATGGCAGCCGATAAACCGGAAGATAAAAATATGAATGTGTTGACTTCCACGAGAACTATAATTCAGAATGCCCTTGATAAACTCGGGTATCCGGAAGAAGTGTATGAATTACTGAAAGAACCTGTTCGTATGATGACAGTCCGCATACCTGTCCGGATGGATGACGGTTCAATTAAGATATTCACAGGGTACCGATCGCAACACAACGATGCCATCGGTCCTACGAAGGGCGGAGTGCGCTTTCATCCGGATGTCAATGAAACGGAGGTCAAAGCCCTCTCTATCTGGATGAGTCTTAAAGCAGGTATCGTTGATCTTCCTTATGGGGGAGGTAAAGGCGGTATTATTTGTGATCCGAGAGAAATGTCCTTCCGCGAACTTGAAGGGGTAAGTCGTGGATATGTCCGTGCCATAAGTCAAATCGTAGGTCCGACGAAAGATATACCGGCTCCTGACGTATTCACAAACTCCCAGATTATGGCCTGGATGATGGATGAGTACAGCCGGATTGATGAATTCAACAATCCCGGTTTCATTACGGGCAAGCCGATTGTACTGGGGGGTTCACACGGCAGGGAGACAGCTACGGCCAAAGGTGTAACGATATGCATCGACGAAGCTGCGAAGAAAAAAGGGATAGATATCGAAGGAGCACGCGTCGTAGTTCAGGGTTTCGGGAACGCCGGCAGTTTTCTGGCCAAATTCATGTACGACAAAGGTGCGAAAATTGTAGGTATTTCTGATGCCCTCGGTGGTCTTTATGATCCGGAAGGACTTGATATCGATTATCTTCTTGACCGCAGGGACAGTTTTGGTACGGTAACGAACCTGTTCGATGACACTATCACTAATAAAGAGCTTCTTGAGCTCGACTGTGATGTGCTGGTGCCTGCAGCTGTGCAAAACCAGATCACCGAAGAAAATGCACATAACGTTAAGGCGAGCATAGTGGTAGAAGCAGCTAACGGACCGACTACTCTCGGTGGTACGAAAATCCTCTCGGACAGAGGGATTCTGCTGGTCCCTGACGTGCTGGCTTCAGCAGGTGGTGTGACTGTATCGTATTTTGAATGGGTACAGAACAATCAGGGATATTACTGGACAGAAGAGGAAGTGGAAGAGAAATTACACAAAGTCATAATTAAAGGTTTTGACAACATCTACAATACGGCAGAAACCAGAAGAGTGGACATGCGCCTTGCTGCCTACATGGTCGGGGTACGCAAGATGGCAGAAGCCGCCCGGTTCCGTGGATGGGTTTAAGTTGATATTGGAACGGAAATCTCCTATCATTATTTTGATAGGAGATTTTTTAGGTGATTTTATAATCCGGAGCTTGTTCATTTATGCAGACAGGTACCGGGTGCAACCAGCTAAGTTATAACAGACAGGGAGTGACGATTTTGCAACGGGAACGAGTGATAATTATCGGAGGAGGCCCTTGCGGCATGAGCACTGCAATAGAGATGCAGAAAAAAGGGATCGAACCTCTCATTTTAGAAAAAGGGAACATAGTGCATTCCATTTACCATTACCCGACTCACCAGACGTTTTTCAGTTCGAGTGAAAAACTGGAAATCGGGGATGTACCCTTCATATCCGAAAGACAGAAACCTGTCAGAAACGAAGCGCTGACTTATTATCGGGGCGTGTCGAAGAGAAAAAAACTCAGAATAAACACGTTTGAGAAAGTGGTACACGTAGAGAAGACGGAAGATGGTTTCGTTCTGGAGACTCACAGAGAGATGACGGATCAAAAGAGAAAATATCAGGCTGATTACCTTGTGGTGGCTACCGGGTATTATGACCAGCCTAATTATATGAAAGTGCCGGGTGAGGATAAAGATAAAGTCAGTCATTATTTTAAAGAAGCCCACCCATTTTTCGATAAAGAAGTGGCTGTTATCGGGGGAAAGAACTCGGCAGCGGATGCAGCTTTGGAACTTGTCAAGGCAGGAGCCAGAGTAACAGTGCTTTATCGGGGAGGTGACTATTCCCCAAGTATTAAACCATGGATCCTTCCGCAGTTCTCTGCCCTTGTGGATAAGGGGATTGTGAATATGGAATTTGGTGCGGAGATTGTAGAAATAACAGATGACGAAATCGTTTATGAGGTGAACGGGGAAAGGAAGTCCAGGGCCAACGACTTTACTTTCGCCATGACCGGTTATAAGCCTGATCACCCGTTTATCAAAAGTATAGGTGTTGAAATCAATGAAGAGACGGGTCGGCCGGTATTTAACGAAGAGACTATGGAAACGAACGTATCCGGCGTGTACGTAGCCGGGGTCATCGCTGCAGGTTATAACAATAACGAGATCTTTATCGAGAATGGAAGATGGCACGGAGGAAAGATCGCTGCAGATATATGTACGGAAAAAGAACCTCTCACCTGATCCGTAAAGAAACCGGAACAGGTCGGATAACAGCACGATGCGGAGACTTCTGCTTTTATCCCGCCATAAACAGCACCCCTCGGAAAGCGGAGAGGTAGTGCACCCCGGAAGTTAGAGTAAAAAATCTAACTTTTAGGGGTCACTACCAAATCCCGGTTACCGAGGGGGTTTTTTAATGTTTCTCCAAGGTTTTCTTCAAAGAGTATCATGCCGGGATTTACTGGAACATGGAAATGATTTCTGCCCGGTTATTCGTCATTTCAAGGGCCAGCATTAATTTTATTCTTGCTTTAGGTCCATTCAATCCATTTGCGAAAATCAAACCGATATCTTCAAGGTGTTTCCCGCCGCCTTCGTAAGCGTAAGTGGGCTGAACGAATCCCTGGTAACAACGGGATACAACCAGTACGGGCACCCCTGCTTCCACTGCTGCCGTCAGTGAACCGATCATGGAAGGAGGGACATTCCCCTGCCCTAAAGCTTCAATTACGAGACCGTCCACGTTAGAGTCCAGCAGGGAATCGATAATGGAGCCGTCCATCCCGGCGTATACTTTCAGCAGAACGACGTCTTTAGACAGCTGTTGTACAGGATAAGCTTCTCTGTAAGTGATTTTATGGTGAAAGAAAACTTCCTGTTTAGTTGTAATACCTATCGGGCCGTACTGGGGGCTCTGAAACGTAGCAACGTTACTTGTGGAAGTTTTGGTTACACTTTTAGCAGTATGTATCTCGTCGTTCATAACGACGAGCGTTCCTTTTTCGTATGCTTCATCGCTGCTTGCTACCCGGACGGCAGTGATCAGGTTGTACAGTCCGTCCGCACCTATCTCATTGGCGCTTCGCATAGCTCCCGTAACAATGACGGGCTTTCTCGTCTGCAGAAACAAGTCAAGGAAATATGCAGTTTCTTCAAGCGTATCCGTCCCGTGGGTAACGACTATTCCATCGAACTTTTTCTCGATGAACCGTTCATGAATCAGCTGTCCAAGCTGAAGCATGTGGCGGGGCCTCATGTGAGGGGAAGGAACGTGAAACGCAGCTTCATCGGTGATGTTGGCGATGTGTTTCAAGTGTTTCGTCGCTTCGGATAACGGGTGTTCCGAAGTAGTATTCACTTCACCGGTACTGGTGTTTTCCTCCATCGAAATGGTACCGCCTGTATGGATAATCAGTATGTTTTTCATCTGTGTACCTCCATCTCCCATAGTCTCTACCTTTTCCTGTTATCTCATGATAATATGAAATGGAAGGAATGGAAAGCGGGGCATTGAATTTGGCATTACTGATTACTGCAGTCGCGCCGATAATAGCGCTTATGACATATATATATTTAAATAAAAAAATGGAACTGGAGCCGCTCTCTCTTATTATCCGCGTGTTTATCGTCGGGTGTCTGTTAGTTTTCCCTATCATGTTTATTCAGTACGGAATCGAACAGGAACAGCATTTGACGGGAACGGTATGGAAACCTTTCCTGTCGGCAGGATTTCTTGAAGAATTTTTTAAATGGTTCTTTTTTTTATTTATAGTTTTCAAACACGAAAATTTCGATCACCACTATGATGGAATCATTTACGGCGTATCTTTGAGTCTCGGGTTCGCCACTGTGGAAAACATAATTTATATCTTTTCAAACGGTATAGAAATAGCATTTCTGCGTGCGGTCTTCCCGGTGTCCTCCCACGCCCTGTTCGGTTTGATCATGGGCTATTACATGGGAAAAGCGAAATTCCGTACCGACAGAAAAAAATGGTGTATAGCTTTCGCTCTCGTTATCCCGGCTCTTCTCCACGGGTCCTACGGCTACATGGTGAGTTTACCCGCATGGCTGTACAGCCTTCTCCCCTTCATGGTGATCCTGTGGGTAGTGGGCTTTCAGCTGATCAGGCTTGCAAATACTCATCATCTCCAGGGAAAGTAGCCTTTTTGTACTAGAAAAATAATTTTTTATCATTTTTAACTTCTATTCATGCTACTTATTTGCGATAATATTAGTACTAAGGGCTCAGAAAGGGTGGAGATAAATGATTGAAGTTGGGACAGAACTGGTTTTGACTGCAGAAGAAAATGAGGAGTTTTACTGTAAAGTGCAGGAAGTGGAGAAAGAAAAGCTCTATGTCGACTACCCTGTCCACAGCGAAACGAGAAAAATCTCTTTTTTTCTGGAGGGGACCGAATTTAAAGGCAGCTATGTAGGTAAGGACGCTGCAGTCTATCAGTTCGAGACACAGGTGGTTTCCAGAAAGAAGCTGACTATTCCTGTTCTGGAGATTACCTTCCCGGGACAGGAGTTCCTCAAAAGGATTCAGCGGCGAAGATACGTAAGGACGAAAACTTCCGTAGACGTTGCCATCAATACGAAAGACCGTAACTACCATACGGTAACCGCTGATCTTAGTGGAGGAGGTGCAGCTTTCGTACAGCCTGTCGACGCTCAATTCAACAAAGGGCAGCACATATATGTCACGATGGTTTTACCGATGAATTCGGGCGGGTACAATTATGTAGAGACGGAAGCTGTCATTATACGTCAGGCGGAACCGAGAGGGTCGACTCCGGGAATTATTTCAGTCAAGTTTGAAGGACTTGCCGAAAAAGACAGACAGACAATTATAAAATATGGGTTTGAACAGCAAAGATACATGAAAAACATGGAGTACAAGTGAATAGATGATAGTTCTGTGTTATTCTGACACAGTACTATATAAGCGAACGGAGGAAGGATTTATGTGTGACACAGTTTCAATAGCTATCGATGGCCCGGCAGCCGCCGGAAAAAGTACAGTGGCCAGGAAAGTGGCTCACGCTCTTACCTACATATACGTCGATACCGGCGCCATGTACAGAGCGCTGACGCTTAAAACGATAAAGGAGGGGGCGGACCTTTCATCCGAGGAAGAAGTGCTGGAAGTGCTGATGAAATGCGACATTCAATTTGAGCAGACGGATGAAGGTCAGCTTGTATTTATAAACGGAGAAGAAATTACGAAAGAAATACGTACGGATGAGGTTACAAGACACGTCTCGGCCGTTTCCAGTTATCCGGAAGTGAGGATCGAAATGGTCAACAGACAGCAGAAGATGATTGCCGGCCAGAATGTAGTGATGGACGGAAGGGATATAGGGACGAAGGTTATCCCTGAGGCGGACCTGAAGATTTTTATGGTTGCCTCGGTGGAAGAAAGAGCAAGACGAAGGCATGAAGAAAACACCCGTTCCGGATACGAGAGCGATCTTGAGGTGCTGATGGAGGAGATCAAGCGGAGAGACGATATCGATTCCACCAGGACTGCTTCTCCCCTCGTTAAAGCGAAAGACGCTGTGGAAGTGGATACTACATCATTATCCATTGATAATGTGGTCGAGCAAATATTGGACCTTGTCAACGAGAGGGTGAACTCCCGATGAAACTTTACAAACTGGCCAGAAGCCTGGTCTCCGTCATTCTTTACCCTTTATACAGGATTAAAGTCGTGGGAAAAGGGAACATTCCGAATGAGGGTCCTGTAATTATATGTTCCAATCACATTTCCAATTTCGATCCTCCGGTAGTGGGAATCACTTCTCCCCGTACTATCCATTTCATGGCCAAGGAGGAATTGTTCGAAAAGAAGGTGCTCGGTTCTCTATTGAATAATATTCACGCTTTCCCTATAAAAAGAGGAATGAGAGACAGAAACGCTCTGCGGAACGGTCTTAATATTTTAAGCCAGGGAGAGGTTCTCGGTCTGTTTCCGGAAGGATCAAGACAGCGGACAGGGGAAATCGGGGAGGGTCTGACCGGTCTCGGATTCTTTGCGCTGCGTTCGGAAGCGGTAGTGGTCCCCTGCGCCATCATAGGTCCTTACAAACCGGGAAGAAGACTGAAAGTAGCCTACGGGGAGCCGATTGATCTGACGTCTTTCCGGGAAAACAAGTCAAGTGCAAAAGAAGTGACGGATTATATCATGGAAAGAATCAGACAATTGTATAAATTTCATCAACAATAAGCGTCTATCGCTTGACAAAAGCGTGCAAATATTAGAAGTTAGACAAAAGGATATTTTTAATAATGACAAAGTTGTGTCGGAATTTGAAGGAGGTAGTCTCAGTATGGATGAAATGAATCAAGAAATTTCTGGAATGAAAGAATTTAACGAAGGTGATCTTGTAACGGGGAAAGTCGTCAAAGTAGAGGACAAACAGGTCCTCGTAGACGTAGGATATAAAGTTGAAGGGATCGTTCCTATAAGTGAACTGTCCAGCCTGCACATTGAAACAGCTTCAGATGCCGTAAAAGAAGGCGACGACATCACACTGAAAGTCAAAAAAGTGGAAGATGACGAAATCGTCCTTTCCAAGCGTGCAGTAGATGCAGATAAAGCCTGGGAGGATCTGGAGACCAAATATGAAAACGAAGAGATCTTCAACGCGGAAGTCCAGGACGTAGTAAAAGGCGGCCTTGTCGTTGATATCGGCCTGCGAGGGTTTATCCCTGCTTCACTCGTAGAAACGTACTACGTGGAAGATTTCGAAGACTATAAAGGTAAAGAACTCAGCCTGAAAGTAGTTGAGCTGGACCGTGAACAGAACAGGGTCATCCTTTCCCACCGTGCGGTAGTCGAGGGTGAAGAGAAAGAACAGAAACAGAATGTTCTACAGTCCCTTGAATCCGGACAGGTGGTTGAAGGTACAGTGCAGCGTCTTACCGATTTTGGAGCTTTCGTAAACCTGGGTGGCATCGACGGACTTGTGCACATCTCCCAGCTTTCCCACGAACACGTAAGCAAAGCTTCCGACGTGGTCGAAGAAGGACAGAAGATCAGTGTCAAAGTTCTTTCGGTAGATCGCGATAACGAAAGGATTTCCCTCTCGCTGAAAGAAACGCAGCCGGGACCTTGGGAAAATATCGGAGACAAAGTGAGCCAGGGTGATGTACTGGAAGGTACAGTACAGCGTCTCGTTAACTTTGGAGCTTTCGTGGAAGTTCTGCCGGGCGTAGAAGGACTTGTACACATTTCCCAAATTTCCACCCGTCATATCGCCAACCCTCAGGAAGTTCTGGAAGAAGGGGAGACGGTAAACGTTAAAGTTCTTGACGTGGACGAGAATCAGAAGCGCCTTTCATTGAGTATCAAAGAACTTGATGAAGACAACCAGAGAAAAGAAGTTGAATCCTATCAAAAAGAGGAAGATTCCGGTGGGTTCTCATTAAGCGACATGATTGGTGATCAACTGGATAAATATAAAAAATAATCAGCGGAAAAAAAGCAGGAAAGAGAAGCGTGCGTCTATTAACGCACTGTTTTTCCTGCCTTTTTCCTTTGTGTGCAGCCGGAGGTGGAAGGATGAGATCAGAGCGCAAGTTGGATCACATCCGCCATGCTCTTAACCATTCCGAAGGGCCGGTACATTATTTTGATGAAGTGGATATTGTACATCGGAGCCTGGCCAAACTGGATTGGGAGCAACTGGATATTTCTGTTCAACTGGGGGAACTTAATGTAAGTTCCCCTCTTTTTGTGAATGCGATGACAGGTGGCGGTGGTGAAAAGACGAAAGAAATAAACAGAAAGCTGGCTGAAATTGCCGGAGAAAAAAATATTGCCATGGCAGTCGGTTCTCAAATGGCCGCTATTAAAGACAAGGAAGAACGTAAAACATATGAAGTGGTCCGCGAAGTGAATCCAGATGGCATCATTTTTGCAAACGTAGGAAGCGAAGCTACGTGGGAAGAAGCGGAAGTCGCCATAGAGATGTTACGTGCAGATGCCCTCCAGATTCATCTGAATACTGTACAGGAAGTCGTCATGCCGGAAGGGGACAGGGATTTCTCATTCCGCATAGAAAATATTAGAAGAGTGATTTCGGAGTCTCCCGTCCCGGTCATAGTGAAAGAAGTAGGCTTCGGGATGTCCGGAGAAACGGTGAAAGAACTGCAGGAACTCGGATGCCGCTACGTCGATGTAGGGGGCAAGGGAGGTACCAATTTCTCTAAAGTGGAGAATGAACGAAGGGATAATAGTATGGACAGCTTTCATTCCTGGGGCATCCCGACACCTGTTTCCATATTACACAGTTTGGAGGCGGAACATATTATTGCTTCCGGAGGTATACGTTCCGGCGTGGACGGAGCGAAAGCTCTGGTACTCGGAGCAAAGGCGTTCGGTATGGCGGGTCCTCTTTTGAAAACATTAATGGAAGATGGTGAACCGGCACTGCGTGGGAAAATAGACCTGATCCACCACGAGCTGAAATCGGTGATGATGATTCTCGGATGCGAAACAGTCGAACAGCTGAAAGGAAAGCCTTACATCCTGCATGGGGAAACAAAAAATTGGATCAGTCAAAAAGGAGTCTGAATACAGGCTTTTTTTTGTGGGGAACATACATATAGAAGTGTCTGTAATATGATTAAAATGGTCCGGCTGCGCCATTCCATATTATTCGGTATATTTCTGCTGCGCCGTTATTAATACAGATTGTCATATTCCCGACCTTCTGCTAAAATGATAAGGTTAAGATGTAGTAAAGTAATTTATAGAGGAAGAAAGAAAGGATGTACCTTTCATGAGGAAATCAACAGTAGCTATAGTAGGAAGACCAAACGTAGGAAAATCTACCATATTTAACAGACTGGTCGGGGAACGGATCTCTATTGTAGAAGATACCCCCGGAGTTACAAGAGACAGAATATACGCTGACGCAGAGTGGCTGAACCATACTTTTCACGTCATAGATACGGGTGGTATAGAACTCGGGGACGAACCACTTCTGGTTCAGATGAGAGCACAGGCCGAAATCGCGATAGAAGAATCGGACGTAATCATATTCATGGTCAACGGCCGGGACGGGATTACTGCAGCGGATGAAGAAGTGAGTAAGCTTCTGTTCAAGTCGAATAAACCCGTGGTACTTGCCGTGAATAAAGTGGATAACCCTGAGATGAGGCAAACCATATACGAATTTTATTCTCTCGGTTTCGGTGATCCTTATCCGATTTCAGGTTCCCATGGTCTTGGCCTCGGGGATCTTCTGGACGAAACAATTACTCACTTCCCCGACTTGCCGGAAGAGGTGGAAGATGACGAAACTATACGTTTCAGTGTAATCGGACGTCCTAACGTGGGCAAATCTTCTCTGATTAACAGCCTTCTCGGTCAGGAAAGGGTCATAGTGAGCGACATCGCCGGAACTACGAGAGATGCAGTAGATACATCTTTTACGAGAGATGACCAGGATTTCGTTATCATCGATACCGCTGGCATGAGGAAACGCGGAAAAGTGTACGAATCCACGGAAAAATACAGTGTTATGCGAGCCCTTAAAGCAATTGAAAGATCGGATGTAGTTCTGGCTCTGATTGACGCGGATACGGGTATTCAGGAGCAGGACAAAAAAATAGCCGGGTACGCGCATGAGGCAGGTAAATCAGTAGTGATTGTCGTGAATAAGTGGGATACTATAGATAAGGACGAGACCTCGATCAAGGAATTCGAAGATGAGGTCCGTTCGGCTTTCAGATACCTTGATTATGCTCCGGTAGTTTTCTTATCCGCAAAAACTAAAAAGAGAATTCATACGCTGTTACCTGCCGTCGTGCAGGCCAGTGAGAATCACGCCAAGAGAGTGTCGACCAATCTGCTGAATGAAGTTATTGTGGACGCGCTTGCAATGAACCCTTCTCCATCGATCAAGGGACAGACGCTGAAGATTTTCTATTCCACCCAGGTAGCAGTGAAACCTCCGACATTCGTAGTCTTCGTAAATGACCCGAACCTGATGCATTTTACGTATGAACGTTTTCTGGAAAACAGAATTAGAGAAGCATTCGGATTTGTAGGGACACCGATACACATCATTGCTAGAAAGAGAACTTAAAAACTTACGGGAGGGATATAAATGGCCAACATTTCAGTGCTTGGTGCCGGGAGCTGGGGGACAGCTCTTGCCCTCGTTTTAGCTGACAATGATCATCAGGTCCGTTTGTGGGCCCACAGAGTCGAGCATGCGGAAGAAATGAGGAAGACGAGAGAGAATAAGAGATATCTGGAAAATGCTTCCCTGCCTGATAACATTCAGATATTCGATGATCTTACAGAAAGCGTGGAAGGTTCTGATTATATACTTCTGGCTGTACCGACTAAAGCAGTGAGAGAGGTTTGTCGTTCTCTCATAACGGCTCTTGACTCACCAGCAACCGTTATTCACGCTTCCAAAGGAATCGAACCGAAAACATACAAGCGTGTCTCGGAAGTCATTACAGAAGAAATCCCGGAAGAGAAACGCCGGGCTGTGATCGTGTTATCCGGCCCTTCGCATGCGGAGGAGGTAGCGTTAAGGCAGCCGACAACCGTTACTGTCTCTTCTGAAAACCTTGAAATCGCGGAAGAAGTGCAAAGTCTTTTTATCAACAGCCAATTTCGCGTATATACCTCTCCCGATTTGGTCGGAGTGGAACTCGGTGGTTCTTTGAAAAACATTATTGCGCTTGGTGCCGGTATTTCCGATGGTCTCGAGTATGGGGATAATGCGAAGGCGGCTCTTATAACAAGAGGACTTGCCGAAGTGGCGAGACTCGGGACTTCCATGGGAGCCAATCCTCTTACCTTCTCCGGACTTGCGGGAATCGGTGATTTGATTGTCACCTGTACGAGTTCTCACAGCAGAAACTGGAGAGCCGGTTTCAAGCTCGGTAAGGGAGAGAATCTTCAAACCGTTCTGGCTGACATGGGTATGGTAGTTGAAGGCGTGCGGACCACCGAAGCTGCCTTCCAGATGGCTGAAGAGCAGAATATCAATATGCCCATCACTTCGGGAATCTACTATATTCTTTTCAAGGATGCCAACCCGAGGGAAGTAGTGGAACAGCTCATGACCAGGGTCAGACGTCATGAAATGGAAGATCTTGTAGATGTGCTTGATCAGAAGATGAAGAAGTAAGAGACGTTCTTTCATTTAAATAACGGTCACCCTGAATAGAAAAACCGGATTCCCGCATTGCCAGGCGGACCGGTTTTTTACTTTGACCCTTTTAGAAGCTTATGCTAAGATTTTTCTGAAAAGCCAGGTAGGAGTTGGACAATATGTCACTATCATTGATAAAAATGTGGATTTCTTTTGCAGGTATAATACTGATGTTTTTGGCTGTAGGGCTGATTTTACTGAGCAGACATAAGTTGAAAGGCGTTTTCTCCGTAATAACAGCTGTTATAGCTTATTTGTGTATGATTGTAGGAGGAATTATCATTATGTACATAGTACTGAGCGGGCCTACCCCGTAAAGGAGAGAAACAGATGAACACAGTTAAATACCCGATCATGCTTCTGGTATTGGTATTGTTAAGTGGTTGTATGTTCCCTCAATCCGAGAAAGCAGCTAACAGTCTTCCGAACGATGCCCAGCTGGCCCAGGTACAGAATGCTGTCGATAAGTTCAAGCAGCAGCAGAGTGGACGCCTGCCGATTAAAACGAAACCGGAGGAAACTCCTGTCTTTCAGAAATACCAGATAGACTTCACCCGTCTGAAAGAGGCCGGTTTACTGATGGAGATACCCGGAACAGCTTTTGAGAACGGCGGCTATTATCAGTACATCATTATTAAACCGGAGACCGAAGCTAAAGTGAAAGTCGTAGATCTCAGAATAACCGAAAAGATTCGGGAAATAGAAACGAAACTTCATTTTTATGAAGAAAAAAACCAGTTCACCCCCTACAAAGAAAGGATTGCGCCGGGTGTCTACAGCCTGGATCACGAAAAGTTGAATCTGGATGGACCTCCGACTGTAAAAAGTCCATACTCCGGTGAACTGTTGCCGCTGTATGTGAACGGGAGCGGTGATGTATTAATCGATTACCGGAAGGATTTGAACAGCTTTCTTAAGGAATATGACCATTCCTATGACACAGGTGAGGATATAAGATACCTGTTAACGCAGCATTCAGCTGTAGCTCCGGTTTACAGCCCTCCTTACACAATCGAGAACGGGGAGCCGGTGTTTATGCAGCAGGCCCCCTGAACAGAAGAAAAGCTTGCGGAAAGCTGACTCAGCCTGTCCGCAGGCTTTTTTGATGACTGATGAACCGGATGCTTAAGTTTGAATCAGCGAAATACAAGCATAGTAATTTCAATAAATTGTATTTAAAAGTAAAAATATGTAAATTAACACGTGCAAATACGCCTTATTATTAAAAAAACCCTGTAATATCAACGTTTATCGTACGTTTAGCTATTGAAAAACGGAAAGAAGTCGTTTAGTATTGAGCATGTCACCCCGTATTTGCGGGGACTGATGAAGGAGTTAACCTTCTTTGAGAGGAGGTGAATATCATGAACAAAACAGATCTAATCAATGCAGTTTCTGAGCAGGCGGATCTTTCTAAGAAAGACGCTACAAAAGCAGTAGACTCTGTATTCGAATCTATCATGGATTCACTTAAAGATGGTGAAAAGGTTCAACTGATTGGATTCGGGAACTTTGAAGTACGCGAACGTTCCGCCCGTAAAGGACGTAACCCGCAAACTGGAGAGGAAATTGAAATTCCAGCAAGTAAAGTTCCTGCATTCAAACCAGGTAAAGCCCTTAAAGATGCTGTAAAATAAGCTACATAGGGCGTGAAGAAGGGTGCCATAAGAGCACCCTTTTTCTATTAAAAATATTTTTTTTGACATGGTAGTTTATATAAGCGATAGTTAAATAAAGAAAGGTGAGGAGGACAGATGATGAAAGATTCAAATGAGTTTTTTGTAATAAAGGCATTGGAAGACGGGGTCAACGTGATCGGACTCACGAGAGGCAGTGATACGAGATTCCATCATTCAGAGAAGCTGGATAAAGGAGAAGTCATGATCGCCCAGTTCACCGACCATACGTCAGCAGTTAAGGTGCGCGGAAAAGCCGTGATTCAGACGAGCCACGGAGAAATAACAAATGAAAGCGAAATGAGTTTATAACTTACCCTGCGGGGAATGGTACTGATGGCTGCATGTACAGAAAGAAAGGGATTTCTGATGGAAATGAATGACTTGAACAGTCGCATCACCTACTATAAAGAGCAAATTTCATCCTACGCTTATCATCCTTACCTTAGTAAGCACATTGGTGAACCTGCTATAGATGAAAGAAAAATGAAAACTTACATACACTTGTTTGATCATTTACCTGAGCGGAAAGATATGCACGATAACTATCTGTTATCTGTGATGTTCGTACAGATGGCTCTGGATACTCACGATTTCGTTACGGTGGATAACAGTAACAAAGAAGTGGATGAAGTACGCAAAAGGCAATTAACCGTACTTGCCGGTGATTTTTACAGCGGTTTATATTATCATCTGCTCTCACTTATAAATGACCTTGATTTCATTCAGGTTCTCGCCAAAACGATAAGGGAAGTAAACGAGCAGAAAGTCCGTTTATACTACGGAAAGCACGATTCTCTGACTTCGTATGTTCAGACATATAAAAACGTGGAAACTCTGCTTGCCTACAATGTATGGTGTCATTTCATGCCTCCCGGCGACTGTGGCGCTGTAGTGGAAAGTATGTACGTTAAAGGTCTCAACAATTGGGGTTTCGAAAAGAACCAGGCTTTTTCTAAACCTGAACAGTCGAAGAACTATGCGTATGAAATTGCTGACAACATAGAGAAGTATAAGAAAGAAGCCTACGCTTCATTTAAAAATCTGGGTCCTGGAAGCAGTGTTCCGGAAAAATTGTACAGGAAACTCGACGAAGATTTAGCACAAGAATTTAACTGAGGGATGAGATTCTAATGGAGGAAAGAAAAGAAGAACGGGTACACCGCGTATTTGAAAACATATCCACCCGTTACGATAAAATGAATTCAATTATATCTTTTCAGCAGCACAAGCTGTGGAGAAGGGATGTAATGAAACGGATGGACGTTGCAAAAGGCTCACATGCACTGGACGTCTGCTGCGGTACCGGGGACTGGACGATGGCGATGGGTAACGCGGTAGGAAACAGCGGTCATGTCATCGGCGTGGACTTCAGCTACAATATGTTAGCCGAAGCAGTGAAAAAGAAAATCGAGCAGCCGCACTTTATTAATATAGAATATCAGCACGGAAATGCGATGGCTCTTCCTTTTGAAGATAATACGTTTGATTATGTTACCGTAGGATTCGGCCTCCGTAATGTTCCTGATTATTTTCAGGCACTGTCCGAAATGTACCGGGTGCTGAAGCCCGGCGGGACGGTCGTCTGTCTGGAGACGAGCCAGCCGGAAAATCCGGTTTTCAAGAATGTGTATTATACTTATTTTGAGAAAGTGATGCCGCTTCTCGGAAAGTGGTTTGCGGAGAGTTTCAAAGAATATCAGTGGCTGAACGAATCTGCCAAAAGTTTTCCCGGAAAAATCGAGCTTAAGCGTCTTTTCGAAGATGCCGGCTTTTCCGACGTTGAGATGAAATCCTATTCAGCAGGTGTAGCGGCCATGCACATGGGAAGAAAGTAATTTATACACCAAGGATGAAAGTATATGAAATTAACTAAACTTTATTCATTTTTAAATAAAGACCTTGACGCAGTCGAAATGGAAGTGCTGCATTCGGTTTCTACCGAGGAAAAAGTGCTGCAAAAAGCTTCCAATCAGCTTCTTGAAGCAGGAGGGAAACGTATCCGTCCTGTTTTTGTACTGCTCGCAGGGAAATTCGGGAAGTACGATTTTGATAAAATGAAAAATTGTGCCAAGGCCCTTGAACTTATTCATACCGGCTCTCTCGTCCACGATGATGTGATCGACGATGCCAAGCTGCGACGCGGTGACCTTACTGTAAAAGAACAGTACGACAACCACGTGGCCATGTACACGGGTGATTATATGTTTGCGCTTGCGCTCGAAGCCATGGGCAGCATAGACAATATGAGAGCTCATCAGGTTCTGTCAAAAACGATGATGGAACTTTGTGTAGGGGAAATTGAGCAGATTAAAGATAAAGGGGAAGTGGATCAGAACCTCCGTACTTACTTGCGCAGAATCAAGAGGAAAACCGCTATTTTAATTGCGGAAAGCTGTCGTCTTGGAGCCATAGCAGGAGAAGCTTCCCTGAAAAAAGAGAGAGCTCTGTATAAGTACGGATATAATGTGGGTATGAGTTATCAGATTATAGATGACATTCTCGATTTCACTTCATCCGAGGAAGAACTGGGAAAACCGGCGGGGAGTGATCTGATGCAGGGGAATATAACGCTCCCTGTCCTTTACGCCATACAGGAAGATGAAGAATTCAGGGAAGACCTGAGGAAAGCTTTCTCTCATACTTCAACTCTTACAAAAGAGGAAGCGGAACCGTTCATCAGAAAAGTGAAAGAAGGGGATTACATCGACAGGTCGTTAGAGCTCAGTGAACGTTATCTGAAGGAAGCGTTCCAGTCCCTTCAGCAGCTGCCAACAGGGAGACCCAAGCAGGCATTAAAAGCCATCGCCAAATATATCGGTAAAAGGAATTCCTGAAATTGCTTATGTGGATCAAACTTGTTACAATGTAAAAGGCGTATAAGCGCTTACATATTTTACAGTGAGGTGGTTCACAATGGAAAGAACGTTCATTATGGTTAAACCCGACGGAGTACAGCGTAACCTTGTGGGAGAAATCGTTTCCCGATTTGAAAAGAAAGGTCTCAAGCTCGTATATGCGGAAATGACGCAGGTTACGGAACAACTTGCATCAGAGCATTACGCAGAACATAAAGATAAGCCGTTTTTTAAAGATCTCGTAGGTTTCATTACATCCAATCCTTCTTTTGCCATGGTTTGGGAAGGTGAAAATGCGATTGCGATCGGTCGTAAAATGATGGGTGCGACAAACCCGAAAGACTCGGAGCCCGGCACTATCAGAGGCGATTTCGGCCTGACAGTTGGAAAAAACGTGATTCACGGGTCCGACAGCCAGGAAAGTGCGGAAAGGGAGATCGCTCTATTCGCAGGCGGAAAGCCATTCGTCGACTACGAAAAAGACGAAGACAAATGGATTTACTGAAGACCTAAACCGCTTTCATACTGAAAGCGGTTTAGTTTTACTTTTGTGCTTCTACGCTTTACAGTAGAAAAATATTTATCTATTATAAGTGGAGAAGGTACTATTTCCGCAGCCGGGGATCACCGTTACTATTATTCAATCGAAGGATAATCTTTAATAGTATTACAATTTAGAATTTTAAATCACACAACCCGGAAAGTATGTGGTATAGTAGTACGTAAAATTCAAGAAAGGTCGGGGTGAATATGCGCTATTTGACTGCTGGAGAATCTCATGGAAAACAACTGACAACAATTATTGAAGGGATTCCTTCCCATCTTCCCATTACTCAGGAACAGATCAATGGTTCTTTGAGAAGAAGGCAGGGAGGTCACGGACGCGGAAAACGAATGCAGATCGAAAAAGATACAGCTGATATCACTTCCGGTGTCCGTCATGGGTACACGCTTGGTTCACCGATTTCTCTGGTCATACATAACGACGATTTCAAACATTGGACGGATATTATGGGAGAAGACCCTTTTCCTGAAGGTGAAAAGATTAGACGCACAGTAACGAGACCCAGGCCGGGACATGCCGATCTTAACGGCGGGATGAAGTATGGCCACAGAGACCTCAGAAACGTACTGGAAAGGTCTTCAGCCAGAGAAACCGCTGCCAGAGTTGCTGCAGGTGCCGTTGCTAAAGTACTCCTTGAAGAACTCGGAATCAAGGTAGCCGGCTACGTGAGGGAGATTGCAGGGATCGTCAGTCCTTTTGATGAGACTATGCCGATCGATGAGAGAATGAAGAAAGCTGAGGAATCCCCTGTCAACACCCTCGATGACGGTGCAACCGAAGAAATGAAAAAGGCGATCGACGATGCGAAAAAAGAAGGTGATTCGATCGGCGGTGTAGCTGAAGTTTACGTGGAAGGTGTACCTGCCGGTCTTGGCTCTTACGTCCAGTACGATAAGAAGCTGGACGCGAAAATAGGCTTCAGTGTAATGAGCATCAACGCTTTCAAAGGTGTCGAATTCGGAATCGGTTTTGAAGCTGCACGGAAAAACGGAAGTGAGGTTCACGATGAAATAGACTGGGAAGAGGACCGGGGCTATTTCAGAAAGACGAACAGACTCGGAGGATTCGAAGGCGGTATGACTACCGGAATGCCGATTGTCGTTAAAGGGGTGATGAAGCCGATCCCTACGCTCTACAAACCGCTTCAAAGTGTGGACATCGAGTCGAAAGAACCTTTCTCTGCAAGTATCGAACGTTCTGATTCCTGTGCGGTACCGGCTGCATCTGTAGTGATGGAGCACGTAGTGGCTTTCGAGGTGGCAAAAGCGATTACGGAAGAATTCCCTTCCGATTATTTCCCGCGTCTGAAAGAGGCTCTGGATAACTATCGTGAGGAAGTGAGGAATTTCTGACATGGAACGGTTACAGGTGAATATCCCCGGGACTACAGCGTATGACGTGATGATAGCAGACGGTCTGCGACGCGAACTGAATGAATATATTGCTGACAGCTACAGCAGCATTCTTATCATTGCGGACAGGCATGTGGCGGATCTATATATGGATGATATAACAAATGTCCTGAAGACAAGAGGAAATATTTTTTGTAAAGTTATCCCGCCGGGGGAAGGTACGAAAAGCATGGAATGGTACGATCGTCTTCTTGACTATTGTATCTCGTGCAATCTGGATAGAAAATCGCTGATCATAGCCCTTGGCGGAGGAATGACCGGAGATCTGGCCGGGTTCGTTGCTGCCACTTACCTTCGTGGTATCTCCTATATACAAATGCCTACGAGTATTCTCGCCCACGACAGCAGCGTCGGCGGGAAAGTGGCAATCAACCATAAAGCGGGAAAAAATCTGATCGGTGCTTTCCATCATCCGGATAAAGTTCTTTTCGATACGGAAATGATTGATTCTTTACCTTTGAAAGAGAAACGCTCGGGATATGGCGAAGTAGTGAAGCATGCACTGCTCAGTGATAAAAGCTGGTTCGATGAAATTATGGAGAGGGAACTGAAAGAACTTGAAAATCATAAGGCAGCCCGAGATCTTATTCGTGGAGTCCGGCTGAAAGCCTCCATCGTCGAGCAGGATGAAAAAGAGGCCGGTGTTAGAAAGTACCTGAATCTCGGCCATACACTGGCTCACGCCATCGAGACAGAATTGGATTATGGATCCGTTACACACGGGGAAGCGGTGGTTATCGGAATTATATTTGCTCTTTCCCTCAGCGGTATGGAAGAAGAACGCAATCGTCTTCTCGTCTGGGCTGATAATAACGGTTACCCACTGGAAGTAGTCGGCGAACTGGATGAAAGGAAACTCCTGGAACATATGAAGCGCGATAAAAAAGCCGAGAGAGGGAAAATCAACTATGTGCTTTTACAGGCAGTCGGCAGTCCTTACGTTTCGCATGTAGAAGAAGATGAGCTTCTCCATGCGTTGAAGCAGTTCAAAAATGAGGTGATCGAATGATTCGTGGAATCCGTGGAGCGACCACAGTTGAAACAGACGACGCTACTGAAATCGTGAGCAGGTCGTATGAATTAATGAAAGAGATCGTAGAGGAAAACAGAATTTCGGCAGAGGACGTAACCCAGGTACTTTTCAGCGCCACGGCCGATCTGAACGCTGCCTTTCCTGCAAAATCGTTACGGAACCTGGACGGCTGGAAATACGTGCCGGTCATGTGCATGCGTGAAATCGATGTACCTGAAGGTTTAAGCAGGTGTATAAGGGTGATGGTAACGGTCAATACGACTGCGGAACAGAAAGAAATTAACCATATTTATCATCACGAAGCGATTAAGCTTCGTCCTGATTTAAAAGAGGAAGGCGGTGCCAAATGAAGACGAAACCGATATTAAATGAAATGACTCCGTATAAACCGGGGAAACAGATTGATGAAGTGAAGAGGGAATACGGACTTGAAAAGATAGTGAAACTGGCTTCCAATGAGAATCCGTTCGGGTTCTCAGGAAAGGTGAAGGAAGAACTCCCGCGGATGCTCGAAAGTTTAGAGTACTATCCGGATGGTCATGCCAGAGAAATCAGGGGAGCGGTCTCGGATTTTTATCAAATCGGGGAAGACCAGCTTATTTTCGGGAACGGGTCGGATGAGATCGTTCAGATTCTATGTCGTGCTTTCCTGGAACCGTTGACGAACACGGTGATGGCCGTACCTACGTTCCCTCAATACAAACACAACGCTCTTCTTGAAGGAGCGGAGGTGCGCGAAGTGGTTCTTACGGAAGATGGACATCATGACACCGAAACTATGCTGAATAAAGTGGATGATCACACAAGGATTCTCTGGCTGTGTTCCCCCAACAACCCGACAGGGGTACTGCTCGGGGAGGAAAAACTGAAAGAGATTATAGATCGTACCCCCTCCCACGTATTGATCGTTATAGATGAAGCTTATTATGAATACGCAGATAAAGAAAAACGGGCATCCTCACTGGAACTCGTTAATAATCACAAGAATGTAATGGTATTGCGGACGTTTTCCAAAGCTTACGGGCTGGCCGGCCTGCGGATAGGGTACGGCGTAGGCGATCCGGAAACGATTTCCGCGATGGAACCGGCACGTGAGCCGTTCAATACTTCGGTCGTAGCCCAGAAAGCGGCTGTGCTGGCGCTTGAAGATCAGGAGTTTTTAGAAGATACGGTGACGCGGACCAGGGAAAACAAGAAAGCGTTTATGGATTTCTGTGACTCTATCGATCTTCGCTACGATGACTCGGAAGCTAACTTTGTACTGCTGCATTTACCGATCAGTGGAGATGAAATGTTTGAATACCTGCTGACGAAAGGGTTCATCGTACGTTCCGGAGAAGCTCTCGGTATCCCGGAATCCATTCGTCTCACCATTGGAAGTAAAGAGGATATGAAAAAAATCCAGGGGTACATTGAAGAGAAGGTGAAGCAGGAGGAAGAGATATGAATAAAACTGTAGTAGTCGCCGGTCTCGGTCTGATCGGTGGCTCTCTGGCCATGAATATTAAAAAGGAAGGCCACTTCATATTAGGGCATGATGAAGATGTCCAGAGCCTTGAACTGGCTTATCGCCAGGGCGTCATTGATGAGAAGGCGGAGGACCTCTATGAAGCGCTGTCCCGGGCAGATGCTCTGTTTCTCGCGCTGCCTATCACTACTACCGTTCAGGTGATCCGGAAGTTGAACAACGTGACTCTTACCAAAGATCTGCTGGTTACCGATGTCTCTTCAGTGAAGAATGAAGTGATGAAGGAAGCTTCTCTTCTCACAAACGACCGGATAACATTTATCGGTGGTCATCCGATGTCCGGATCACACAAAAACGGATTTACAGCAGCCAAACCTCATTTATTCGAAAATGCTATTTACGTCCTCTCTCCGGTCAACGACCGGGATGAGAAAACAAAAGAGCTGCGGGAGCTGCTGGAGGCGACGAAAGCCCGCTTCGTAACTCTCTCGCCTCAGGAACATGATGAGATGACCGCCGTAATTTCACATTTTCCGCACCTGATCGCCTCCTCCCTCGTCCAGCAGGCAAAAAAATGGCAGCATACACACCCGGAATTGAAAAACCTTGCTGCCGGAGGCTTTCGTGATATTACAAGAATTGCTTCGAGTAATCCTCCACTGTGGCAGGATATTTTTTTTCAAAATAAACAGCAGCTCGTGCCAATGCTTGAAGACTGGATCCAGGAAATGACCAGATTGAAAGAATACTTGCAGTACGACTCACAGGAGGAGACGTTACGTTATTTGACGGAAGCTAAAACATTCAGGGATGGTCTGCCTGTCAAAGAGAAGGGAGCCATCCCCGGTTTCTATGACATCTTCGTGGATATCTATGATCAGCCGGGAACCATCCATAAAGTGATCGAAGTTCTTGCCGAAGCGGGTATAAGTATTAAGAACATAGAAATACTCGAAATACGTGAAGGCATAACGGGAGTACTCCGCATCAGCTTTCCGACCGGAAAAGAACAGGAGGAGAGCGCTCTCCTTCTGAGAAGGAAGAATTATGAGGTAGTGATCGAACAGTAAATATGCAGTATGAAGGGGGAAGATGTATATGAAAAGAAATCCGGCATCAGCGGGTTTATCGGGAGAGATTGCAGTACCCGGAGACAAATCGATCTCACATCGTGCTGTTATATTCGCATCTCTGGCGGAGGGGACTTCCAGAATCAGCGGCTTCCTGGACGCGGAAGATTGTTTAAGGACGGTAGAGGTGTTCAGGGCAATGGGGTTGCAGATCGACCGGGACGGACGGGATCTGACTGTACATGGCAAGGGAGCGGATGGACTGAAGGAGCCGGAAGCCCCGCTATATTTTGGAAACTCCGGAACGACTGCCAGACTGATGAGCGGAGTGTTGGCCGGGCTTCCGTTATTTACGACAGCGTACGGGGACGAATCTCTCAGCGTGCGCCCTATGGACCGGGTCGTGCAGCCGCTCCGTCAGATGGGTGCCGTCATCGAGGGGAGAGAACAAGGAAAGAAACTTCCTCTTGCTTTCAGCGGAACCGGCCTGAGCGGAATAACTTATGAAATGCCTGTCAAGAGTGCCCAGGTTAAATCTGCCATTCTTCTTGCCGGACTTTTTGCCGAAGGGGTAACAACAGTGATCGAAGCTGCGAAGACGAGGAACCATACGGAAACGATGCTTCCTGAATTCGGAGTGGAAGTTACCAATGATTCCGGCGCTATATCCGTCCGGGGCGGCCAGAAAATGAAAGCTTCGGATGTAGATGTCCCGGGAGATATTTCTTCAGCCGCCTTTTTTATAGTTGCTGCTGCTGTCGTTCCCGGAAGTGATGTAACTATTCGAAGAGTGGGTGTCAATGAAACGCGTAACGGCATTATTCAGGCTCTTAAAAAGATGGGCGCGGATATAAATGTGGAAATCACCGACCGGATCGGGGAGGAACCTGTAGCAGATGTTACTGTGAAAAGCAGTGAACTCGAGGGTATTACGGTGGAAGGAGAACTGATCGCCAATCTTATCGATGAAGTCCCTGTTCTTGCCCTGGCCGCAACTCAAGCTGCGGGAACGACGGTCATCAAAGACGCCGGGGAACTGAAAGTGAAGGAGACAGACCGCATACAGGCTGTGTGCGACAACCTTTCTTTAATGGGGGCGGATATTACGCCTACAGAAGATGGAATGATCATTAAAGGCGGAACTGCTCTCCGGGGTGCGGAAGTATCTTCAAAAGGGGACCATCGCATAGGTATGATGGAAGCCGTAGCTTCACTTCTAGCCGAAGGGGAGACCACTATTCACCGCCCGGAAGCCATAAACATTTCCTATCCTGACTTCTTTTCGGACCTCGAGCACTTGCTATATAATCGTTAGGAAAAATATCTTCACCGGACGAAAGGTCCCGGGTGAAGATATTTTAATGGGTCAGGAATTTCCTTACTTGAATACAAAGCGACATTCGTATATCATTGCTCTGTTAAGGGAGAATGAAACCCGCGGTGCAGAAAGGGTGTAATTAATGGAAGAGATTCAGAAAGCAGTCCATCAGATGGAGGAAAATAAAACGCAGGATGCGCTAGAAACACTGCAGAATTATTTGCCGGAAGCTGATGAAGAAGAGAAATTCACAATAGCTGAACTCTATATACAGTGGGGGATGCTTGAAGAGGCGAAGATGATTTTGAAAGAATTTCTTCAGCAGTATCCGAAGGAACAGGAAATCATCGTTATGCTGGCGGAGATCCACATCGACCTTGAGGAAGACATGGAAGCGGTCGACCTTTTGAATAAAATAGAACCCGAGGACGAAATGTATCTCCAGGCTCTCATGCAGGTCGCTGATCTGTATCAGTCTCAGGGCCTGTTTGAGGTGGCGGAAAGTAAACTTCTGACAGCGAAACATTATGATCCGAACGAACCGGTGATCGACTTCGCTTTAGGGGAACTTGCTTTTTCGAACGGTGAATATAACAAAAGTATCCCCTATTATGAAAATGCGATGGAACACTCCCGGGTCATCGGAGATATCGAAGTAGCAACCCGGCTCGGAGAAGCCTATGCAGCTACAGGCGGGTTCGAAGTAGCCCTCGAGTACTTTCAGGAAGTGGAAGAGGAAAACCCGGATGTGCAGTTCCGGTACGGATTCATAGCCAACAAGGCAGGGAGAAGCGACATAACCATTCAGGTATGGGAAGATCTTCTTAAAAAAGATCCATATTATCAATCCGTTTATCCGCTTCTGGCCAGAGTCTATGAAGAGGAAGGGATGGCTGCCGAAGCACTGGAGAAAGCACGGGAAGGTCTTACGAAAGATGAGTATAATAAAGATCTATACTACATGACCGGTTTTCTGTCCTACAAACAGGGAGATAAAGAAGCTGCTTATCGGGCGATGAGAGAAGCGGTTGCCATAGATCCCGGTTATAAAGAGGCGGTGCTGTTCCTTCTTGAACGGTATAAAGAAGAAGAAGATTATGAAAGCGTCATACTCCTTCTTGAAGATATTCAAAAGACGGGAGAAGTGGACCCGCTCTACGACTGGGAACTCGCCCAGGCAAGCAGGGAAGAGGAAAACTTCGAGAAGTCTTCCGGTTATTATGCCAATGCTTATTTATCTTTTAAAGAAGATGTGGAATTCCTTGAGGACTACGGCTATTTTCTTGTTGAAAACGGACAGAAAGAAGAAGCTGTGTCTGTATTTAAAGAGTTTCTGGTTCTTGAGCCTTCAAACACCGAAATTGAAGAATTCATCGAAAGGCTGGAAGCTTAATTCCGGGAACCCGGAAAAAAATAGAATTACTTTTCAAACTGTGAATCAGAAAGTATACTGATAAATACAGTGTTTAAAAAACAGGGGACTTAATCCACGCCCCTGTTTTTACTTCTGTCCGGCCAGGACGTGGGCAATGTTATTCGGAGGGGGGTGTAATGATGAAATGGGCAAAAAAAGATCTTGAACAATTCGTAAAAGAAAAAGAATATATCGACACCCTTTTTATTCCATTGATACCAATTCATACCTCTATTGACGAAAAGATGACCGGTTCCGGTTTTCAGGCGGAACTGACGAATCTCTTCTCAAGAATCATTGAAGAGCAGTTCAGGGGAAGGATTGTGCTGGCTCCGGATTATTATTATATAGCCGGGAACGCGGAAGCCGAGGTGGAACGAGTGAACAACTGGATAGACTCCTTCACCGAAAAACCTTTCTCTTACGTATTCTTGTTCAGTTTTGACAGAAACTGGAGAAAATCGGAAAGTGACCTTCGTGGTGAACTGCTCTGGTTCCCCGGCCTGCGGAACGGAGATTTACAGTCCACGGAGACCCAGTCGTTCGTTAAAGAACAGGCGAAAGAAATCGTGGAGATTATTAAAGAAAGCTGGCAGACATAATTCCTACGCGACAGTTGATAATTTATTGACCGAACAGGCTTTTTACGCTATCATGGTAGTGTCTTAGTAAAGTATTTTTAATATCCATGAAACATCGGGTCAGTATAGAGGGGGGAAAAGAATGAGTGAACCAAAAAAAGTATCCCGTCGTCAATTTCTTAACTACACACTAACAGGGCTCGGCGGTTTTATGGCCGCAGGAATGATGGCTCCCATGGTCAGATTTGCCATTGATCCTGTTTTCAAGCCCGCTGCGGCAGGCGATTTCCATTCTGTTGCCGACGTTAAAGAAGTGACGAACGAACCACAGCGTTTTGAGTGGGAAGTGGAGCAGGTGGATGCCTGGTATGAATCCACTATCCAGAAAACAGCATGGGTGTATCGCAAAGAAGATGACGAAATCATCGCACTATCACCTATCTGTACACACCTGGGCTGTACGGTGGACTGGGCCTCGAATGAGGAATATCCAAAACAGTTCTTTTGTCCATGTCACGGCGGACGCTATACGAAAGATGGAGTTAACGTTCCGGGCACGCCTCCGACCGCACCGCTACCGGTTTTTGAAACGAAGGTCGAAGAAGGCATGTTGTACTTAGGTGAAGAAATTGCTAGATAAAGGGGGCGTAGTTCATGCTGCAAAAATTATATGATTGGGTCGATGAGCGTGTAGACGTCAACCCGATATGGCGAGATATCGCGGATCACGAAGTACCTGAACACGTGAATCCGGCGTACCACTTCTCGGCGTTTGTTTATTGTTTCGGTGGTCTTACGTTTTTCGTTACCGTAATTCAGATTTTATCAGGTATGTTTTTGACGATGTATTATGTACCTGACATTGAAAATGCTTGGAATTCAGTTTACTATCTGCAAATGGAAGTTGCTCATGGACAAATCGTCCGGGGGATGCACCACTGGGGAGCCAGTGTTGTGACGGTCATGTTATTTTTACATACACTCAGGGTTTTCTTCCAGGGAGCTTACAAGAAACCGCGTGAACTCAACTGGATTGTCGGAGTTCTGTTGTTCTTCGTAATCCTGGGTCTGGGCTTTACCGGATACCTTCTTCCATGGGATAACAAAGCTTATTTTGCTACTCAGGTAGGTCTTGAAATTGCAGCAGCTACACCTGTCATAGGTGATATGCTGAGAACGTTACTCGCAGGTGATCAGTCTATCGTAGGAGCTCAGACACTTACAAGATTCTTTGCGATTCATGTGTTCTTCCTTCCAGCTGTACTATTCGGACTTCTTGGAGCACACTTTATTCTGATAAGAAGACAAGGTATTTCAGGACCGCTATAAATCTTTAGCGAAACAAAGGAGGGAAAGACATGCATAGAGGAAAAGGAATGAAATTTGTGGGAGATTCCCGTATCAAGGCGAACAAGGAGAGGAACGTCCCGAAGGATTATTCGGAATATCCCGGACGGACGGAAGCCTTCTGGCCTAACTTCCTGCTTAGAGAGTGGTTGACGGGCTCCGTGTTTCTTATAGGGTTTCTTATTTTGGTGGCTGCCCACCCTTCACCTCTCGAGCAGCAGGCCGACCCGACGAACGCAGGGTACATCCCGTTGCCCGACTGGTATTTTCTCTTTATTTACCAGTTGCTTAAATATCAGTTCGCAGGCGGTGAGTACATCGTAATCGGTGCTATCGTCATACCCGGTCTGGCTTTTACAGCTCTACTTCTCGCACCGTTTCTCGATCGTGCGCCGGGACGTAATGTCAATAAGCGTCCGATTGCTGTTGGGTTGATGCTGATCGGAGTAGCTACGACCATCTGGCTTACATACGAGTCGGTCTCAGGAGTTGACTACCAGGCACGCGGCGAGAAATATGCCGTGGACGTAGAAGCTCAGGAGTCGGAGGTGGAAATCGACACCGAAGCTGCAGGTTATGCCGCATATGAAGCCAACTGTATGCAGTGTCACGGCGAACAGCTTCAGGGTTCGGGCAATAACCCTTCGCTCTTGGAAACAGAGAAATCTGTAGAGGAAATCAAAGACATCGCTGTTAATGGTATAGGCAGTATGCCTGCTGATATGTTCAGCGGCTCTGATGAAGAACGTCAGCAACTGGCCGAATTCATTAAAGAAACTGCGAAAGCTAACAGTGGAGGCGGCTCTGGCGAGTAACTCCATTGGAACAGAGACATCTTTACAAGTCGTGCTTATTAAGCACGACTTGTTTTTTTAAGGAATGTCGCAGAAAATTCCGAAATGATGATAGTTTCTTTGAATGGGAGGCTGAACAGGGTGATAAGATACATAATGCATTCAAGAGCGTTTTTGACCGTGTTGCTGCTTGTGAACCTTTTCGGAACGTTGTATGGATATATTTGGTACATACCTCAATTAGTCGATACCGCTCCGGTTTTTCTTATTTTTGTCCCCGATAGTCCGACGGCCAGTCTGTTTTTCACTATAGCTGTTGCGGGCTGGATTTTCGGCAAACACTTTAAATTAATTGAAGCTCTTGCTCTGGTGACACTCGTGAAATACGGGGTATGGGCAGTAGCTATGAATCTGCTGTCACTGACAGTCGAGGGGACGCTTCCCTGGACGAGTTATATGTTGATCGTTTCACACGGTGCCATGGCCCTGCAGGCACTGCTTTATCTCGGCAGATACCAATTCAGTTACATTCACCTCTCTATTGCAGCTGTATGGACGCTTCACAATGACGTGATCGATTACGTGTTCGGACAGATGCCGGTATACCCTTCTATCAATCAGTATATGGACGAAATAGGTTACGGCACATTCTGGCTCAGTATAGGATGCATAGGAGTGGCCTGGTTGGTGGTCAAATCCGGAACTGGCAGGAAGCTCAGGGAGAATACTCCTGCATCGCCGCTAAGAGATGTAAAGTGACATACAGCGGGATTTTTTGACTGATGCAAAGTTATGGACACGTTTGAAGAATAAAGGTAAAATTATAAGTGGAAAGTTATAGACGGAAGAGCAAGAGGAACGGTTATATCTTCCGCTATTCAACCTCCGGAAATTTGTGAAGACCTTTAGTTACTAGGACAGGGGGAAAAGAAAAAAGATGGAATTTCTTATTTACATTGCAATAATTTTGATTCTGCCTTTATGGGCGCAGTCAAAAGTGAAGAGTACGTATAAAAAATACTCTAAAGTCGCTACATCCTCAGGGATGTCCGGGGCTCAGGTAGCACGAAAAATTCTGGATGATAACGGTTTATACGACGTCGGTGTGGAAGAAGTCAAAGGTACGCTTACAGACCACTATGATCCGCGGAAGAAAGTGGTCCGTCTGTCTTCCCATAACTATCACTATGCTTCCCAGGCAGGGGCGGCCGTCGCTGCGCACGAAGTGGGACATGCCATCCAGGATGATCAGGAGTATGCGTTCCTGAAGTTCCGGAGTGCTCTGGTACCGGTAGCCGGGTTCGGTTCAAACATATCCATATTCCTTATTATGGGTGGACTGCTGCTCGGCATGCAGCAGCTGTTCCTGTTCGGGATCATCTTTTTCGCAGCAGCCGTGCTGTTCCAGCTCGTAACGCTTCCGGTGGAGTTCGATGCGTCCAACCGGGCGATGACCCAGATGATCTCCACGGGGGTCATTAAGAATGATGAAGAAAGAAGTACGAAAAAAGTTCTCAATGCAGCTGCGATGACTTACGTGGCGGGCGCTCTTGTCGCTCTGGCGGAACTTCTCCGGTTCATATTCATGTTTATCGGTATGAATCAAGATTAAAGGAAAGAAGCACTAAAAAAAGTAGCGGAGGCTTTAAGGCCCGCTACTTTTCTTTTTATATTATGGATCGATAGGATTCTTATTTTCATCGAGTGTGAAGCCTTCTCCGATTACATCGTGGACGTGGCTGACGGCGACGAAAGCATGAGGATCGATGGTTTCTATAATCTGTTTCATCCGTACAATTTCCAATCGGCCTATAATACAGTACAACACATCCCTTTTTTCACCGGTGAACGTACCCCTTCCTTCAAGGGTAGTAACACCGCGGTCCATTTCAACGAGTATTTTACTGGCAATCTGTTCACTGTGGTTGGAAATGATCGTCACGCCCCTTGCAGCATAAGCCCCTTCCTGAATAAAGTCGATCACCCGGGCGCTTATGAACACGGCTACTAATGTGTACATCCCGCGAACCGGGTTCAGGTACGTAACGATAGAAGTGAAAATAACGACGGTGTCGAATAAGAACATAGCTCTGCCCATACTCCAACCGAGATGTTTATTGATGAGCCGGGCGATGATATCAACGCCTCCTGTCGTTCCTCCGTAGCGGAAAATGATGCCGAGACCAACTCCGATGAACACTCCGGCGAATAGCGAGGCCAGTGTAAGATCAGCGGAGAGATCGATTACAATCATGTAGGACTGTGCCACCCAAATGAACACGGAAACGGAGACTATGCCGAGAAGGGTGTAATAGAAAGTCTGCTTTCCGAGAGAGGTCCATCCTATAAGCAGAATGGGAATGTTAAGGACGATGTTCATAACCCCGGGGTCAAGATCGAAGAGGTATAATAAGAGCAGTGTAATCCCGGTGAAGCCACCCTCGCCCAGCTCGTTCTGGATGTTGAAATGTACAAGTCCGAAAGAGAAGATGGCAGATCCGAGTATGATGAATATAATATTTTTCCATTTTAATCCAATTTTTTTCAAGAAATCACCTCTGTAATATTTTTCTTTTCCTGTTTAATTATAAGGAAAGAGTATAGGACTTACAATAACAGTGGGAAAGATTTGTCAAACAGAGGAGTTTTAGCTACCATTTAAGAAGATGTTTCGAAAGGAGTTCTGAGCTTTGAGTATATCGACTGAAGAAATGCAGGAACGGGTGGACCGCTATATATCGCAATACAAAGAGGGGTATTTTTCCCCGTTGAGCATGCTTGCAAGACTCTCCGAAGAGGTAGGGGAGCTTGCCAGGGAAATCAACCACGTATACGGAGAGAAACCGAAGAAAGATTCGGAAGCGGAAAAGGCTCTGGAAGAAGAACTGGGGGACGTGATGTTTGTTCTTACAAGCTTTGCTAATTCCCTGGGTATAGATATATCGGAAGCTTTTGATATGTCTATGAGCAAAATCGAAACGAGAGATAAAGACAGATGGACAAAGAAGGAGGAAGACTGATGATAAATGTAATAGTAGCCGGACCAAGAGGAAAGATGGGAAGTGCCGCCCTTGATATGATCGAAGGTGAAGATAATTTACAGCTTGTCGGATGCATCGATCGAAAAAACGACCAGTCCCGTGTCAAAGATATTGAGGGACTTCCCCCGTTTGAAGCGAAAATTTATGAAGATGCCGAACAATGCCTGAAGGAAACGGATGCAGACGTGCTCATAGATTTGACGACTCCCGAATTCGGATATAAGCATACGAAAGCATCCCTTGAGCATGGAGTGCGTCCTGTAGTCGGTACGACCGGATTCACAGAGGAGCAGCTTCAGGAAGTCACAAAACTGAGTGAAGAGAAAAAACTGGGCGCCGTCATCGCTCCCAACTTTGCTACCGGTGCTGTACTTATGATGCAGTTTGCTAAATGGGCAGCAAAACATTTCCCGGATGTGGAAATCATTGAAAAGCATCATGATCAGAAACTCGATGCTCCCTCGGGTACGGCTGTCAAAACGGCCCAGCTGATAAAAGAAGAGAGAGAAAGGAAAAGCCAGGGGCACCCGGAAGAAAAAGAGACGATTGAAGGGGCCCGCGGCGCAGATGTAGACGGAATGAAAATTCACAGTATGAGACTTCCGGGTCTCGTAGCCCATCAGGAAGTAGTGTTCGGTGGAGACGGGCAGACGCTTACCATCCAGCACGACTCCATGAATCGCGCATCCTTTATGTCCGGCGTGAAACTTTCGTGTGAAAAAGTGATGGAACTGGACACACTCGTTTACGGCCTCGAGCATCTGCTGGAATGAACAGAACTGAAAAATAAAAGGCCCGTCGTCAAATACATCATTACAGGGGAGGAACCACATGCACATTGCACTTGTAGCTCATGATAAAAAGAAGGATGACCTGGTAAATTTTGTGCAGGCGTATCTGCCTGTGCTGGAGAACCACAACCTTTACGCCACAGGGACGACCGGAGCAAGAATTGAAGAGGCTACGGGTCTTGATCTGGTTAAGTTCCAGTCCGGACCGCTCGGAGGTGATCAGCAGATCGGTGCAAAAATTGCAGAGGAAGTGATGGACGTCGTAATTTTCTTCCGGGACCCACTGACTGCCCAGCCCCATGAGCCGGACATCAGTGCGCTTTTGCGTCTGTGTGATGTTCACCAGATCCCTCTCTCCACTAACATGGCAGGAGCCGAAATGCTCGTTCATGGTATAAGCAGAGGCGACCTTGATTACCGGCAAATAAAGAAAGAGTCTAAATGAAATTGAAGGTGACGTAAATGTCCAAAATAGGTATTACGTGTTACCCGACCGTGGGCGGGTCCGGGGTATTGGCGACGGAACTCGGGAAGTTCCTTGCTGAAAAGGGGCACGAAGTCCATTTTATAACGACGCAGATCCCTTTCCGGTTGAACAAAATATATCCGAACATCTATTTCCATGAAGTGGAAGTGAACAACTATCCGGTCTTCCAGCATCCCCCTTACGATCTCGCTCTTGCCAACAAAATGGCGGAGGTAGCGAAACGGGAGGAACTCGATCTGCTGCACGTCCATTATGCTATGCCTCATGCAGTATGTGCTATTCTGGCTAAGCAGATGTGCAGCGAACTGGATCTTAAAGTTATTACTACGCTTCACGGAACAGATATCACCGTACTCGGCATTGACGATAACCTGAAACAGTTGATCAAATTCGGGATCGAGAAGTCGGATGCGGTAACAGCCGTTTCCAACAGTCTTGTGGATCAGACGAGAAGAATGCTGGATACGGAAAAAGACATGCACGTCGTCCATAATTTCGTGGACGAGCGGGAATACCAACACGTAGACTCGCGCAACCTGAAACAGCAGTTTAACATTAGGGAAGACGAAAAGGTCGTTATCCACGTCTCTAATTTCCGTAAGGTGAAACGGGTGGAAGACGTAGTCCGCTCTTTTCATCTGATACAGCAGGAAGTGACTGCAAAACTTGTTCTGGTCGGAGACGGTCCCGAATTCAACAAGGTGTATAACCTGGTGGAGCAGCTCGGCATAGAAGAGAAAGTACTGTTTGTGGGTAAACAGGAACGTGTACAGGAACTTTTATCGATTGCGGATGTAAAGCTTTTGTTAAGCGAGAAGGAGAGCTTCGGTCTCGTATTGCTTGAAGCTATGGCATGCGGAGTTCCCTGCATAGGAACGAACATAGGAGGAATTCCCGAAGTCATAGACGATGGCGTGGATGGCTATATCGTAGAGGTTCAGGACATAGAACAGGTGAAGGAAAAAGCGCTTCGGATACTGAAAGATGCTCAGCTCAGTCGCTCGTTTTCCGAAAACGCCGTCCGGGCGGTAAGTGAGAAGTTTTCGGCAGAGAAAATCGTTAAACAGTACGAAAAACTGTATGAGCAGGTGTTGCACAGTGAACTTTAAACAGCACGTGTTGTTTGGTCCGGCCATAGAAGTGATTTCCGCCATTGAAGATCATGGGGGGGAAGCTTTTATGGTGGGAGGCTGCGTAAGAGACTTCCTTCTGGGACAGGAAGTAAAAGATGTAGACATAGCAACCTCCCTTCGCCCCGAAGAGATCATAAACATATTCGATAAAGTCATCCCTGTCGGAATAGAGCATGGCACCGTAATTGTAAGACAAAGGTCCCTTTCATTCGAAGTGACGACTTACAGAATGGAAGAGGACTACGAAGATTACAGACACCCGAGTCAGGTGTATTTCGTTTCATCGATAGAACAGGATCTGTCACGCAGGGATTTCACTATGAATGCGATGGCTATGACTTCCGGAGGCCGGCTGATCGATCCTTTCTCCGGGGAGAAAGCGATCAGTGAAAAGCAGATCGAGACGGTGGGAAGCCCCTCGAATCGTTTTGAAGAAGACCCGTTACGAATGATGAGGGCTCTCCGGTTTTCCTCCCAACTCGGGTTTACAGTCAGTCCTTCCGTGCTGGAAGTGATAAAAGAAAAAAGCTCTTTGCTGCAGCACCTGTCCGTGGAAAGATTAGCTGCGGAGTTCGAAAAGACGGTTGCAGGCCCGTGGTATCGTAAAGGGTTGAATTATCTCGCCGGGACGGGGGTGTTTGCACACCTTCCGGTATTCTGTGCCCACACGGATGCGGCCGGGCGGTTCCCCTTGGTAAGATTGCGGGATTGGAGCGAAATGCTCAGTTTTTACCATCAGCAGATCCCCGGGGTACCAGCAGAAGATTGGGGCAGGAAGTGGAAACTTTCAAACCGTACGAAGAAGAAAGCCCAGAATATTTCCGGAGCGGTTCAGATGTATAAAGAGCGGGGGCTTGGGAATTATCTGCTTTACACTCTTGGGGAAGCCGACTTGGGCAGCTGGGTAAACGTAATGAGAAGTCTGGGATATGAATTGGAGACGGACCCGGTCGAACGATACCGGTCGCTTCCGATCCATTCCCGGTCGGAGCTCCATCTTGATACGGAAGAACTGCTGCAGCTGTTCCCGGAACGAAAGAAAGGAAAGTGGATCGGCGAATATTTAAATGCTCTGGTGCAGAGTGTGGTGGAAGGAAATTGTGTAAACGAGAAGGATGAGTTGATAAAATGGATAATAGAACTGGATCGACAAAGACAAGGCTGATAAGCCTGTTGAAGGAAAGTGGAGGGTATTTATCAGGTCAGAAGCTGGCCGGGGAGCTCAACGTCTCGAGAACAGCTATATGGAAGAATATCAAAGAACTGGAAAAAGAGGGGTTTACTTTCGAGGCTGTTAAGAAAAAGGGATACAGGCTGAAAGACGAAGCAGACGACATGCCTCCTTCCTTCGTTCAATCTGCTCTTACTACTGAAGAAATCGGCCATCCCCTGTTTCACTTTAAAGAAGTCACCTCCACTCAGGAAAAGATACATACTTTAGCGAAAGAAGGGAAACCTCATGGCACTGTCGTATTAGCGGATGAACAGACAGCCGGGAAAGGGAGACGCAAAAGGGCATGGGATTCTCCGAAGGGAAGCGGAGTCTGGATGAGTCTGCTGCTGAGACCTTCATTTTCCCCGCAGCGAGCTCCCCAGGTTACGATCGTGGCTGCTTCGGCCCTGGTGAAAGCGCTACGGAATTTTGGTATCAGTGCTACGATCAAATGGCCGAATGATGTTATGATAGGAGACAGAAAAGTAAGTGGTATTCTGACTGAAATGAGAGCTGAACAGGATTTCGTCGAATATATCGTTCTCGGTCTCGGGGTGAATATCAACCAGAGGGAGGAAGACCTTCCGGAAAATCTCCGGGAGAAAGCTACTTCTATTCAAAGAGAAACCGGTAAAAAGACTTCGATAGGCGAAGTGGCTGTTGCTGTGCTTCATGAATTTGAACAGGAATATGAGCGGTTTATAGAAGAGGGGTTCACCTGTTTTGAAAATGACTTCTCAACTATCGGTTATAAAGTGGGAGAGTGGGTGCAGGTGTCTACGTGGAAAGAGCCGTGGCTTGCGAGAATTGATAAGATAGAAGCTGACGGAGCGCTGTCGGTAACAGATGAATCAGGAAAAAGAGAGCGTCTTTATTCAGCTGAAATATTGTGGAATAAACACTATTAAGTTTTTCCGGAAAGAAGTGGTAAACGTGAGTACCTATGCGATTATTGACCTGGAGACCACCGGCAATTCTTCGGGTCGCGGAGATAAAATCATAGAAATAGGAATAGTAGTAATGGAGAGCGATAAGGTAACAGAGGAATTTTCGACTTTTATATACCCTGAAGCTGAAATTCCACCGTTTATCAGTAATCTGACCGGAATTACAGATGACCATGTTATGGATGCCCCGCTCTTCTCGGAAATCGTTCCCGATTTGAAGAGACTTCTTCGTCAGGACTACGTAATAGCACATAATATTGATTTCGATCTCACTTTCATAAACGATGCTCTGGCTCAGCTCGGAGAAGATCAGATTTCCGCGAAGGTAATCGACACGGTGGAGCTTTCGAGAGTATTAATGCCCAAAGCTTCCGGTCATAAACTGTCGGAACTTTCGGAGTCCCTTGAATTGTCGCATGATCAACCCCACCGCGCCATTTCGGATGCACGTGTGACCGCGGAACTGTGGAAAGTACTTCAAGCTAAAATGAGGAGTCTGCCGGAAAAGACGCTTCTGTACCTGCTGAAGCTTTCAGCGGCTTTCAAAAGTGATGTAACTCTCATACTCGAAGATCTTCTGACTGCAAGAAGGTATGAGGGGAGCGGTCCTGCCGATGATAAATATGAACTGTGGGAAGGCGTTCCTGTACTTAAACTGTCCTCCCAGGAGAAGGATTACCGAGGGAAACGTCTTGCTCCCGCATGGGAAGAGTGGCTACAGTTTCTTTTTGAAGAGCCGGAGGGCCTTGACAGTATTATAAAGTCATACCGTTCCCGGAAAGAACAGAAGAAAATGGCCGAATCGATCCATCAGTCTTTGCATGAGAAGGAATCCGCTTTTATAGAAGCCGGTGCTGGTATAGGAAAATCGATGGCCTATGTAACAGCCGCTGTACATACAGCTGTCGAAAAAAAGGAACCGGTACTGATTTCCACCCATACAAATACGCTCCAGTCCCAGCTTGCTCAAAAAGAATTACCGCTCCTTTCAAAGATCAGTCCGGTCCCTTTCACCTTTGCCACCCTGAAAGGGAGCGAGCATTATTTAAGCCTCGCCCATTTCCGGTATGAACTTGAATATGGGACGCTCCATAACTATGACGATGTACTGACGAAAGCGATGCTGCTCGTATGGGTGCTCGAAACCGAAACAGGTGATATCGAGGAAATTCAGATGCCTTCCAACGGTTATAAATTCTGGCGCAAAGTGTCGGCAGATCAGAAAGGAAAAGAAATTGCGCTGTCCATGGGAAACTATTCCTATTATCACAAAGCTTATGAGAAAGCCGCATACGCCGATATTATCGTAACGACGCATGCTCTGTTCTGTTATGATCTCCTGAAAGAAGAGGAATTTATTCCTTCGTGCCGATATGCTATTATTGATGAAGCGCATCATTTAAACAGCGTGGCAGCTAAATACTTCGGCTCACGTCTGTACTATCCGTCCGTGCAGCAGCTGTTCTCCCAGTGGAAAGAAATTTTCGAACCGTCCTACTATCAGAATGTGACGATGAACAAAGAAAAAAAGCAGGAACTTTTAAAATATTGCACTGTTCATATTGATAATGCCAAATCTGAGTGGGCAGAGCTGTCTTCGTATTTTTCTTCTTACGCCGTGAAGAACCGTCCTGCGGTTTCATCGGATACCGGCAAAGTGATTTTCGACTTTTACAATCTCGGATCCGGAAAGTTTTTGAGAATCATCTCTGATATGTGTGAGCGTTTATTGAAAGAATTGAATCAGCTGATCCGGGGGACAGAAACACTGATGAATGAGCTGCTTATGCAATTACAGACCCATGAGAACCCGGATCTTGTCATTCTTATTACCCGTCTTGATTATCAGATCGGATACTATAAGGAACTGACTGAAGAGATCGATTCTATCTTCCTTAAAAACACGGAGAATCCGGTATGGGCGGAATTCGATCTTAAACATCCCCAGGGGACGCTGACGCTGGAAAGTGAAAGCCATATGCATACGCACGTTTTGTCGGAACGGCTGCACACCAAAAAGGACAGTATCATATTCACAAGTGCTACTCTCGCGGCCCGGGGATCGTTTCAATTTGTGAAAAAACAGCTTGGTATGGAGTCGGTGGAAAAGGAAGAAATCATCCCTTCTCCCTACGATTACGAACACCAGATGAAGGTGGTCGTCCCTACTGATATACCTTCCATTAAGAAGAAGGGAAACGGGTTCCTTTATGCCATCAGTGAAATGATTTTTTCCCTGGCTTTGAAAACGAACGGCAGAATGCTCGTTTTATTCACTTCCTACTCTATGTTAAAAAACGTTTATTATCTGCTCAGGGAATTTCAGGAATCCTCCCGTTATCAGCTGATCGCCCAGGGGATTACGAGTGGCAGCAGAGACCGGCTTAAAAAGGATTTTCAGGCGCTTGATTCCTCTATACTTCTTGGAACGAACACTTTTTGGGAAGGAGTGGACATTCCCGGAGAAGATCTTAGTTGTCTCGTGATGGTGAGACTGCCTTTCGATCCTCCTGCCCACCCCGGTCAGCAGAAGGAAGAGATGCTCTGGAGCTGTGAAGGGGAGAACCCGTTTATGGATCTGACCCTTCCGAAAGCGGTTATCCGGTTCAAACAGGGAGTGGGACGTCTTATCCGCAGTGAAAACGACAGAGGCCTGCTGGTCATTCTCGATAAGCGGATACTTGAAGCGAACTACGGGCGTTATTTCATAGAAGCGTTGCCTGTTACAAGAGTGCATGAAGTCGAATCCAGAGAGCTGTTGGAGAAGTTCGACGATTATCTTCCGACACCCGGCGCCGAACCGGGGGAATAAGATATTGGACAGCAGACGCGGGTCCACAGCGGGGGAGGGGGAAGGACATCATGAATAAACAGACCCTCGTAGCAAGAATCGAAACGGTTTATAATGAGGACCTGTATAAAGTTATCGATTATCTGAATAAGAAATTTAAGAAAAATAATATTATAATCGGTCTTTCTCTGAAAGAGTCCGGAACAGCGGTGATAAAATTTTATGAAGGGTAAACATCTGTGGTGGATTGCCGGAGTTCTTGCAGCAATACTCCTCGGTTTGATGATACTGTATATCAGTGTCTATAACATACTTGAAGAGAGACGTACCGAGGGAGCGGACACTGCACTGAAAACCGTGCAGGAGAAGGCAGGGGATGTAAAAGTCATGGCAAATTATACTTTCAACAGCTCTGCGCCGTTTGAGATACTCTTTACTACGAGCAACGATAAAGATATGATCTATTATGTAAACAAAAAAAGCGGCACCATAGCTGACCGGATAGATCGGGAAGATTTTGTACCGAGAGAAGAAATTGTGAACAGGTGGGAGGACAGTTGCCGTAACTGTACATTTACTCATATCCAGCCTGCTTACAAAGACGGTACCCCCTCCTGGGAGGTCACTTTTACCGATCAGGAAGGAAGATATGGTCTTGCTTATTTCAATGGAGAGACCGGGGAAGAGTTTCAGAGATTCGCTTTTAAAAAAAATGAGTAGAAAAGGGGTATGATTATGGAATTAGCAAACAGAGTACAGACGTTGACACCTTCCAGCACACTGGCTATTACGGCTAAAGCGAAAGCTTTGAAACAGGAAGGACACGACGTGATAGGTCTCGGGGCGGGAGAACCTGATTTCAATACGCCGGAGTATATACTTAAGGCGGCCAAACAGGCCATGGATGAAGGGCTGACGAAGTACACCCCCTCCGGAGGGATTCCGGAACTCAGAAAAGCGGTAGCCGACAAATTGAAAAAAGATCAGGAACTCGAGTACAATGAAAACCAGATAATTGTAACGACGGGGGCAAAACACGCTCTTTTCACTTTATTTCAGGTACTTCTTAATCCTGGAGATGAAGTAGTCATCCCGGCACCATACTGGGTCAGCTATCCGGAACAGGTGAAGCTTGCGGGTGGAAAACCGGTGTTCGTGAAAGCAGGTGAGGAGAACGAATTTAAAATCACTCCCGACCAGCTCAGAGATGCCGTCACTTCCAGAACTAAAGCTGTTATCATCAATTCCCCGAGCAACCCTACAGGTATGATGTACACAAGGGAAGAACTGGAAAAACTCGGAGAAGTAGTGCGGGAAAAAGATCTTCTCGTCGTCTCCGATGAAATTTATGAGAAACTGGTATATACCGAGGACCCTCACGTTTCCATGGCGCAGTTGTCGGATGACTTGTATGGACGTACGATAGTGATCAATGGGGTATCCAAATCCCACTCCATGACCGGATGGAGAATCGGTTACGCAGCAGGACCCGGGGAGATCATTAAAGCTATGACAAGTCTGGCTTCACATTCAACCTCGAACCCAACATCCATAGCCCAGCATGCTGCTCTGGCAGCCTATTCCGGCGGTGAAGACGAGGTAATGAAAATGAGAGACGCTTTCAGGGAACGTCTGGACGTTTTTTATGAAAGACTCGTAAACCTTCCCGGCATCAGTTGCGAAAAACCGAAGGGAGCCTTCTACTTATTTCCGAACGTCAAAGAAGCTGCTTCCAATTGCGGCTTCCGGGACGTAGATGCATTCGTGGAAGCGCTCCTTGAGGAAGAGAAGGTGGCTCTCGTACCCGGGTCGGGTTTCGGTTCCGAAAATAACGTACGACTGTCGTATGCGACTTCCATGGATAACCTGAATAAAGCGGCAGACAGAATAGAAAAATTTCTAAAGACACATCATAAGTAAGGAAGGGACATTCAGTTATGGCTAAAACTACAATTCAAAACGTATCCAGACATTTAAACGAGGAAGTTACTATTGGTGCCTGGATCCATAATAAGCGTTCAAGCGGTAAAATAGCGTTTCTGCAACTCCGTGACGGCACAGGATTCATTCAGGGAGTAGTAGGAAAGAATGATCTGGGGGAAGATAAGTTCAATAAAGCAAAAACTCTGTCACAGGAAACGTCGTTATACGTTACGGGCACGGTAGTGGAAGACAAGCGGTCTCCGCTTGGATTTGAACTGCAGATAAGCGATTTCTCCATCATTCAGGAAGCGGAGGACTATCCCATCACGCCGAAAGAACACGGTACGGAATTCCTGATGGACCATCGTCACCTGTGGCTTCGCTCCAAAAAACAGCATGCCGTGATGAAGGTGAGAAATGAAATCATCCGGGCAACTTATGAGTTTTTCAATGATAACGGTTATGTCAAAATCGATCCACCGATCTTGACGGGTTCTTCTGCAGAGGGGACGACAGAACTGTTCCATACGAAATATTTTGATGAGGAAGCTTATCTATCTCAGAGTGGCCAGCTTTACCTGGAAGCGGCTGCCATGGCTTTCAATAAGGTATTCAGTTTTGGACCTACATTCCGTGCGGAGAAGTCGAAAACACGCCGGCATTTGATAGAGTTCTGGATGATTGAACCCGAGATGGCGTTCATGGATCACGAGGACAGCCTGGAAGTGCAGGAGGAATATGTCTCGTACATCGCACAATCCGTACTGCGGAATTGTAAAATGGAGCTTGAGGTTCTGGAAAGGGACCTGACTTCCCTCCAGAAGATCGAGGCGCCTTTTCCGCGGATTACTTATGATGATGCTATCCAACTGCTGAAGGATAAAGGATTTACGGACATTGATTGGGGCGATGACTTCGGTGCTCCGCATGAAACAGCGATTGCGGACAGTTATGAGAAACCGGTCTTCATTACCCACTTTCCGACTGAGATCAAAGCTTTCTATATGAAACCGGATCCGGAACGTGCGGACGTGGCCTTATGTGCAGATCTTATTGCTCCGGAAGGATACGGTGAAATCATCGGCGGTTCCCAGCGCATTGACGATCTGGAGCTGATGAAACAGCGTTATGAAGAACACAATCTTACCGGCGATGCTTATCAGTGGTACCTGCAGCTTCGTCAGTACGGTAGCGTACCGCATTCCGGTTTTGGACTGGGACTGGAAAGAACGGTCGCCTGGATAGCCGGAGTCGAACATGTGAGGGAAACGATACCGTTCCCTCGTCTGTTGAACCGTTTATATCCATAATTGTGCAGTGGCTGTCAGGCATCGGGAATTACCGGTGCCTGATATTTCACTTGAATGAGAAGGGTGTCTCCGACAGCAGGAGAAACGAAAGATGGAGGTTTAGTACTTTTAAAGAGAGGGATCATCATGACCAAGAACCAACCTTACGAATATATACTGCAGACTCAGCTGACCCTCCCGCAACAATTGGTTACCGGGTATAAAGCCTTGGGGATGAATGAAACAGAACTGGCAATCGTACTTCAGCTATTCCGTTTCAAGCAGGAAGGAGTGAATTTTCCTACTCCGGAGGAAATAGCCGAATATTTGACTGTGTCTGAAGAGGAATGTTCCAATCTGCTTCGCTCCTTGATACAAAAAGGAATAGTCGAAATACTACATGAAAAAGGACCTGAAGGGATCATTCAGGAAACATACTCCCTTGAACCTCTTTTCGTATTACTATTCCAGAAACAGCAGGCGAAGAAAGAATCTTCGTCAGATATGAAAGAGTCGCTGTTTCCACTATTTGAGAAGGAATTCGGAAGGCCTTTATCCCCGTTCGAAATAGAAACGATTAATATCTGGCTTGATGAGGAGAACTATAAAGAAAATCTGATAAAAGCTGCGTTACGGGAAGCTGTTCTGATGGGAAAAATGAATTTCAAATACATTGACCGTATTCTGTCGGAATGGGATCGGAAGGGTATCCGGACGATAAAACAGGCCCAGAATCACGGGAAACAGTTTAGAAACGGTCAGAAACCGAACTTTTCGCCATCAAATTCAAAACGGGACAAGTCCCTGTACTACAATTGGCTGGAAGAAGAGTAAAGGAGAAGAAATGCTTACTTTAAAACAGATACGATATTGCCTGGATATACTGGAGGAAATGTACCCGGATGCAGACTGCGAGTTGTCCCATTCGAACGCCTTTGAACTGCTGGTGGCCGTGATTTTATCGGCTCAGGCTACTGATAATCTTGTGAACAAAGTGACACCGGATCTTTTCAGGAAATACAAAAGTCCGGAGGATATAGCTGCTGTTGAGACAGAAGAGTTGGAAAAAGATATTAAATCGATCGGTCTCTACAGAAGCAAGGCGAAAAATCTTAAGAAGATGGCGGCGACGCTTCTGGAACGTTTCGATGGAGAAGTACCGGAAAGTAAAGAGTCGCTGGAGTCCCTGGCAGGAGTAGGCAGGAAAACGGCAAATGTGGTAGCTTCGGTCGCTTTTGGGGAACCTGCGATCGCAGTGGATACTCATGTGGAGCGAGTCTCGAAACGATTAGGCATCTGCCGCTGGAAAGATTCAGTGTTACAGGTGGAGAAGACTCTGATGAAAAAGGTGCCGAAAGAAGAGTGGAGTGCTACACATCATCGACTCATTTTTTTCGGAAGGTACCACTGCCGAGCAAAAAATCCCCGGTGTGAGGAGTGTCCGCTTCTTTCGCTGTGCCGGGAAGGGCAAAAAAGAATGAAACAGAAAAAATGAGTACCGGTGCTTGTGAAAAGCGCCGGTACTCATTTTTGTTTTCAGTAAATGACCTGGCTGAAAAGCATATACAAACAAATTTTATATGGTGTAAAAATTGACGCATGGAGGTATTGTCACGTCGTGCGACGGGATGTATATTCAGTGGGTTTTTAATCAGTGGAGTCATTGTCTTCGCGACGGTCGCTGTTTTTCTGAGTTGAACTTTCTTCTGTTTCAGAGGGGGTGGTCGTCTGGTTATCCGAATTACTGTCGGACTCTGATGGATTGGAATTTTCATCCGGGGATTCAGAGTTCTCTTGAGAGGTATCCGGAGTTTCACTGTCGGCATTCGAGGAACGTTCATTTGAATCACCTGTGCCCGATGCCGGGTCGGAGCTTTCTTCCTGGGCGTCTGAACCGCTATTCTGTTCCGGAGATGATTCGGTATTTCTCTCGGATGAGCTGTTGTAGGAGCCGGAAGATCCATTACTTTCTTCATTATCTGAACCAGTAGCCGGTGTCTCCGTCTCGCTGCTCTGTTCCGAAGAATTGGAGCTGCTTCCGTTTTCCTGACCGGAATCGCTTGAAGAACCGCCGGAATTGTTACTTGAGGAAGGGGCGGGATCCTGTTCCGAGTTGCCTGAGTCTTCCTGGGAGGCGGGAGCACTGTCTGAACTTCCGTTACCAGCGTCTGCACCGGAACCTTCGCCTGAAGAGCCGGAGTTTTGATCACTTTCCTGACCGGAATCGCTGTTTCCTTCTTCGGAGGAACCGTTGTACTGTTCATCAGAACTGTTATCGGATGGTGAATCTGTTCCGGAATTTCCTTCTTCCGGAGAGTCTGAATTACTGCTTTCGTTTTGAGAAGAGCTGTTGTTACCTTCGGAAGAGCTGTTATTCTGGCTGTCTGATCCGTTTCCTTCACTTTCCGAATTGTTATTTTGAGCCCCGGAACTGCTGTCTTCTTCCGGGGCTTCGTTATTTTGGCCGTCTGACTCATTATTCTGATTTCCGGAACCATTATTTTGACTGTCCGATCCGCTATTTCCGGAGTCGTTATTCTGGCTGTCCGACTCATTATTCGGACTATCGGCATCGTTGTGCTGGCTGTCCGATCCGCCATTTTCGGACCCGCTGTTTTCACTGTCGGTCCCTTCATTTCCGGAACCGGAATCTTCGTTCTCTTCTCCGGCATCGCTCTCGTTTCCGGAGTCTTCATTCGTATTATTGTCTTCGTTATTTCCGGTGCTGCCTGAATCTTCGTTTTCTTCCTCACTGCTGTTTTCTTCATCTTCGTTACTTTGTTCCTCTTCGTTACTTTGTTCCTCTTCAGTAGATTCTTCAGCAGGTTCACTTTCCTGTTCCGGAACCTGTACGGAAGTGTTCTCTGAATCACTGTCGGAAGAAGAACCGTCACCGAGGACCGTTACAGAGATGTCGTAGGTCTTACCCGGATCCGGGGAGCTTATCTCATAGCTTGTTTCCCCGGTCGAGGTAGAGTTGCCCCCGGTTGCCGAAATATAGAAATCGGCGCTTTCCGGGTAAGACCACGTTACATCGATACTGTCAGAATCCTTGTCATAAGAAGCAGACAGACCGCTGACCGGGTCCATCTGCTGATACTGGGCGGATATGTCGGAAGGTTGATTATCCACGTGAAACAGTTCCGTTACGATTTCGGAGGAGGGAGTGTAGGAACTCGGCAGTTTTGCCGGCCTGGAACCTTCTTCCACTCCTACCTCCACTACACTGTCAGGTTGTTTGAAGTCTTCCGTATCTTTACCTTCGGACAGCTCTTCCATAAGATGTCGGAACATCTGTTTCGGAACATCTTTACCACTTTCATTATCTATAGAGGACCTGTCCTGATTCCCGGTCCAGACGGAAATAGAGTAGTCTGTCGTATAGCCGTTGAACCAGGCGTCCACTTCTTTGTTCGTAGTACCCGTTTTACCGGCCATAGGGAGGCCCGGAACTTTAGCAGCTGTACCGGTTCCGCTCTCAACGGCAGTTTTTAGCATGGAGGTGACCATGTACGCTGTATAATCTTTCATGGCGGAGACCGGTTCAGGTGTAAGATCTACGGTACCGTTATCAGGTGTTTCCACTTTCCTTACAGTATACGGCTCATTATAGACTCCTTCATTACCGAAGGCGGCATAAGCCCCGGACATCTGAATAGGCGTTACTTCCTGTGTACCGAGAGCATCACCAAGCTCCATAGGCCCTTCACCGAAGGAGATACCGAGCTTGTTGGCAAAATCACTGGCACGGCTCGGTCCTACAGCATCGAGTGCTTTTACCGCAGGGATGTTGATGGACTGGGCGAGCGCTTCACGTATGGACATCCAGCCACGGTGTTCATCGTCGAAGTTGGAAGGGGAGTACCCGTTGAAATCTGTCTCCTCATCTTTCAGCTGATGATACGTCGACCATTTTTCATGTTCTATAACCGGACCATACGCTGCGATCGGTTTCATCGTCGAACCTGCCTGTCTCGGATCGTCAGTGGCAAAATTCAGGCCTCCGGATACGTAGTTTCTCCCGCCACCTATGGCACGGATCGCACCGGTTTGGGTGTCAACGACGGATACGGAACTTTGAAGGGACTCGGTCGGCCAGCTCACAGGTCCTTCCCCGTTCATAGCTTCCTGAGTGAGCTGCTGTGCTTCAGGATCCAGGGTAGTGTAAATTTTAAGTCCGTCTTTGAAAATGTTCACATCTTCCATTTTGCTTTCGACTTCCTTCTGAACCTGATCCACGAACGCCTGAAATTTCTTCGTTTTTTCTGTCCTTTCGGCAAGCATCGAAGAAATATCGGTCTGGCGCGCTTTTTCTGCTTCCTCTTCCGAAATCTTGCCGTGACTCACCATTAAGTGAAGGACAGTACTCATTCTGTCTTTGGCAAGCTCAGGGTTCTCATAAGGGTCGTAGCCGCTCGGACGCTGAGGAAGACCGGCAAGCAAAGCGGATTCTGCCAGTGTCAGTTCACTCAGGTCCGATTTATTAAAGTAAGTTTTGGCGGCTTCGGCAACGCCGTAGGCCCCCTGGCCGAAATATATCTTATTGACGTACATTTCGAAAATTCTTTCCTTTTCGTATTCACGGTCGAGTTTCAGTGCCAGATACTGTTCCTGGACTTTCCTCTCCAACGTTTTATCGGAAGTAAGGAGGGACTGTTTGATCACCTGCTGGGTGATGGTACTGGCCCCTTCCGAACCGAAACCTTCTGTGATATTGGCCCATATAGCGGCAAGTATACGCTGAAGATCGATACCGCTGTGCTCGAAAAAGCGGACGTCTTCCGTCGCGAGCACGGAATTTACGTATGTCTCCGGAAGGTCCTCATAATTGATCCTCGTCCGGCGCTCTTCACCGCCGACATTGACCGCGAAATCATCATTCATGTCCATAATTTTTGAAGAGAAAGGAGCCTGCAGTTCGGATGCTTTAAGTTCCGGAGCGTTCGAAGCATAGTAGGCGAACAGGGCAGTTACTCCGAGTCCTATGATCACTCCTGCAATTAATATAATAGCGATAATCTTTTTGATTTTGGACGAACCCGCGAACTTACTCTTCTTATTCTTCGCTTTTCGTCTGTTCAACTGCTGGCGTCGTTCTTTTCGTGAGTTGTAGTTATTAGCCATTCAATTTTCCTCCAATTTCTCCAAAACCATGTCTACAGCTTTCAAATAGTCCAGTCTTGCCTGAAAGTGAAAAGGTATCATATACGCTTTATCCTTGACCGTCTGATAAGGGATCGATTTTCGTCCTCCACGTTCCTGGTTATTCCAGTATTCAATAATATATTCACTTTCCATAAGATAGGTTTCCTCCAGTGGTGCAAAACGGATAATGATAAAGGACAGACCGCGCTGGCAGATCACCTGTTCCATGTGAGCAATCTGATGGGCGTGGATGTTACTCAAAGGGAAAGATGTCTTGTTTCTCGTTTCTTTCGCCTCGAAATCCACGTGATATCCTTTATAAACCCCGTTGTAATCCGTAGTCGATGCCTGTTTAAAATAAGCTTCTTTGATCACAGCGGCGCTCCTCTTCGGGTAATCGACGTTAACGATCTGCACGGGTGTAGGTTTTTTATGGATGCTTGCTATATTCCTGGAAAGGTAGTATATATTGGCTGCGTTCAAGTCCTCTTCAAGCGTCATGCCCCTGTTGCTGTATTTATCAGCTGAGGAGGCAGGAGCGGTGTTGGCACGGGATACCTTCTTTTTACTTCCGTTCGGATATCGCATCATCATATCCTCCTCCTGGAATTCTCACTTTATTATACGTGCTTCATCCCCAAACGACAAATATAAATCCTTCCATGAATACGGATACAGCAGTATTTTTTTCAAGGAAATACATTTTATTGCTGTAAGAACAGGAAAAGGGAGGGAGAGGGGTGTGAACAGGTCCGAAAGAACAGTTCCAAAGCACTGGGAAATGTGAGGGAGGGGCCGAGAGGTGATAAAGTTACATCTTTGTGAACAAAAAGCAGGCCCTGTACGGGAGAAGGATTTACCAGTTACACAAATCATGCTACTCTTGATGGGGAAAAGGAGGGTATGGATGAGTCTGCAAAAAAGAACCCGTACGCTTAAAGAATCTCTGGACGAGCTGCACGAGCGATACACTTCACACACCGGCCCGGTGGACCGGACGGGTCACGAATTTTTTGAAAAGGTGAAAAATGAAACAGCACCTTATTTCGAGCTGGTCCAGGACTGGTACGAAGAAGTGGAACCGTTTGTAAAGGAAAGAGACGTAACCGTACACCCGAATCAGATCAAATCGACGCATGAAAACATAGAAATGCTTATTCTTCATTCTTATTATCTTGACGTGGATAAGAACAGGTACAAAGATCTTCATCAGTCTTCCCACTACGTATTGGACATGGTGCTGGACAATCTCTGAAGGTCGAATGCAAACGCTTTACAAAAGGACGGGTGTTTTATATAATGAATATCCCTAACAGAGGAGGGGATATGATGGTAACGAGAGACGAATTAATCCAGAAAGCGATAGATATACGGAAGAGAGCGTACGTACCCTATTCCGAATTTCCGGTGGGAGCCGCAGTGCTTACGAAAAGCGGTGAGGTATACGAAGGAGTGAATATTGAAAATGCCGCTTATCCGACGAGCTGCTGTGCTGAACGGGTGGCTATTTTCAAAGCTGTAGCAGACGGCCACTATGATTTCGAGACGCTGGCAGTCACTGCAGACACAGATCGCCCGGTACCTCCGTGCGGCTCCTGCAGACAGGTGATGAGTGAGTTCTTCGATTCCGACACAGTGATACACACGACTAATGTGAAGGGGCAGATCAAATCGATGACGATGGAAGAACTTCTGCCTTTTTCTTTCACTCCGGAAGATCTTAACAAATGAACAGTTTTCACTCCGGCCCACTAAAGCTATAATAGTTTTAGTGGGTTTTCATTGAAAAACAACCGCAAACAGATTTACAGGTGATGAATCAGGAAGGAAGAGGGAGGTGGAGCCGAATTGGACAGACGCCTGGTCGTAACAGGTTATAAGTCTCACGAAATGGGAATCTTCCAGGAGGAGGACAGACGGGTGCTGTTTATAAAAGAGGCTATCCGGAAAAGACTCGTCGCTTTTCTCGAGGACGGAGGAGAGTGGGTCCTCGTCTCCTGTCAGCCGGGTGTAGAATTCTGGACGGCCCAGGTCGTGCTGGCGTTGAAAGAAGACTATGATGTGTCCCTGGCGGTTCTTCCTCCTTTTGAAGGTGTGGAAGAGCGCTGGCCCGAAGATATCCAGATGGCTTTTCAGGAAATAAAAGAAGATGCGGATTTTTATAAGCCGGTCTACAAAGGCGGCTATCAGGGTGCTTTTCAGTTTAAAGTGAAAGATCGTTTTCTGATCGAGCATTCTGACAGGGCGCTTGTTCTTTATGATGAAGAGACTCCCGGGACTCCCAAATTCTTTCTGGAAATGGCTCGTTTTGCCGAAGGGTATGAAATAGAGCGGATCACCCCGGAGGATCTTCAGGATACCGTAGAAGAACTGGAATGGACGAGCCCAGAACTGTTTGAAGGAGGAAATCCCGATTGACAGACGCACCCAGTTTTGAAAGAATATAAGTACTCGCAGGATAAGAGGTGAATGGAATGACGGAAGATCGGTTTCATTTGACAGGAAAAGAAATACTTGAAAAAGATTTCAAAACGTCGATGAGAGGTTATAATCAGGAAGAAGTGGATGAATACCTCGACCTGGTTATCCAGGATTATGAACAGTACGAGCAAATGATCAAGGATTTAAAAGAAGAAAATGACCGCCTTAAGAAGAATCGGTCCCTTTCGAAGGATCCGGTCCAGCCCGAGAAAAGGGAAACGAGATCGATGAAGTCCGGCAACCAGGTGAACTACGATATTTTGAAACGTCTGTCCAACCTGGAGAAGGAAGTATTCGGTTCTCGTGATTATCAGGATGATCAGGAATAAATTGTTCGATGACAATTGTCCGGGAATCTGATAAAATGAACTTTCGCAACATGGGAGATGCTGAGGTAATCGCTGCCGATGGCAGAGGAAAGTCCATGCTCGCACAAGCTGAGATTGCTTGTAGTGTTCGTGCCAGACGAAATCATAAGTCTGGGTAGTGCCAAGCACTAACGGCAGAGAAAAGACCTGTGTCCCGGATGGGATATGGTCTGACTATCTTGAAAGTGCCACAGTGACGGAGCCGAAGTAGAAATACTTCGGGTGGAACGAGGTAAACCCCTCGAGCGAGCAACCCAAACTTAGGTAGGGGCACTCTTTCGAAGGAATGAAACGGAGAAAGAGGCCGGCATCGCCGGCAGATAGATGATTACCACCGGAGTACGAGGTTTGACCACCGCCGGCAGTACAAAGGTACAGAACATGGCTTACCAGGCATCTCCCGGTCATACATAAGATATGTCACCTCCTTTATGGTAGGATTACCGTAATGGAGGTTTTTTCTTTAAGACAGCAATTCAGCCACCGGGTGAAGGTCGCATGGAAACTATTTATTTTTAATATAAGGATGTGATATTGATGGATAAAATTACGCTTATAGCTACAGCCGCGATGGGACTTGAAGGGATCGTCGGGCAGGAACTGAGGGATCTCGGGTATGAAAACGTGAAGGTGGAGAACAGCCGCGCTGTCTTTGAAGCCCGCCCTTCCGATATACCGAGAGTGAACTTATGGCTCCGTTCCGCCGACCGGGTGAAGCTTCTCGTCGGTAAGTTCAACGCCTACAGTTTCGACGAACTGTTCGAAAATACGAAAGCTCTTCCATGGGAACAGTTCATCTCGGAAGATGGAGAGTTTCCGGTCATTGGAAAATCCAAAAAATCGAAATTATACAGCGTCCCTGACTGTCAGGCTATCGTGAAAAAGGCGATTGTAGAACGTATGAAGCAGAAGTACGGTATCGCGGACAGGCTGGAGGAGACGGGGGCATTTTATCGTGTGGAAGTGGATATCAATAAAGACGAGGCGTGGCTCACACTGGACACCTCGGGTTCCGGTCTCCATAAGCGGGGCTATCGTGTAGGTCAGGGAGAGGCCCCTTTAAAAGAAACGCTGGCTGCCGCGCTCATACAGGTGACGAACTGGAGGGGGGATGCCCCTTTCGTCGATCTCTTCTGCGGCTCCGGTACGATACCGATAGAAGCGGCACTTATCGGGCAGAACATCGCTCCCGGGTTCAACCGGGAATTCGCTTCCGAAAACTGGTCATTCGTCAGTGACAAGTACTGGGATGCGGCTTTTGAAGAGGCTGAAGACAAAGCGCAGTATGATCAGCCCGTCAATATACAGGGGATGGATATCGATCCGAAGATGATAGAAATATCAAAAGCCAACGCTATGGAAGCGGGGCTCGGAGAACTGATCCCTTTTAAACAGATGCAGGCAAGGGACTTCAAACCCGAAGAGAAAGGCGGTTATCTCATTTCAAACCCGCCGTATGGCGAAAGGATAGGGGACAGGAAAGAGGTTGAGAAAACGTATCGCCAGCTCGGCGGGACTATGAAAGACTTCCCGACGTGGAGTGTTTATATACTTACCGCCCATTCTCAGTTCGAAAAGGTATACGGTACGGAAGCTACGAAGAAGAGAAAATTGTTCAACGGCTTTATAGAAACGAATTACTACCAGTTCTTCGGAAAAAAATAATTGTAAAACCCGCTTTCTGAGTGCACAGAAAGCGGGTTTTTTTAAACTTCTCTTTTAATGATTCTTATTAATACTTAGTAGCAACTCCGAAAGAAAAAATAAAAATAGATCTGTAAAATCTGTGTTGTTACTCATATAAATGAGTTTGAAGCGCTTCTTTAGCCAGTCGGTCTGCCGTATTATTTTCTTTTTCCGGAATCCACTTCATAAATACAAAAGAGAACTGTTCGGCCAGCCTTAGCAATTGTTCATGGTAGGGTTGAAAATCTTTGTTTTTACATCGGCCGGTCTCGAATGTTTCGACAACTATTTTAGAATCCGTTCTCAAAGAAATGATTTCTCCCGGATAAAGGTCCTTGCAAATCCCGAGTGCGAAACAGGCACTTGCAAATTCCGCTTCATGATTTGAAAGTGTACCGAGGTACGAAGTACGGTACACTTTATCCTGGTTGTTTTTTATATAAACCCCGGAGTAACTGACACCGGGGTTTCCTTTTGTCGCAGCGTCTGTGTAAATTTCTATCACAATCGTCACTCCTTGAATGAAAAGGATTTTGCTGCATATAGAAAAGGCGTATCCAGCAGTGACACGATGAACTTGATGAAATAAGTGGTCCAGAAAATTTCAAGCCAGACGTCAAATGGATACAGACCGTAAAAGGCTATACCGCAGAATACGGCAGTGTCGAGCAGCTGGCTGATCATCGTCGAACCGTTGTTCCGGATCCAAAGCTGACGATCTTTCGGGAAGAATCTTTTTAACAGAGCATACAGCCAGACGTCGAAATACTGGCTCACGATGTAGGCAAGGAGACTGCCGATGGCAATCTGCGGAACGATGCCGAACAGTGTTTCAAGACCGGACTGGGCAATGTCACTTTCAGCCGGTATGAACCGGAGCGAAAACTGCATCATGATAGTCATGGTGATTAGTGCGGAGAATCCGAGCCACACTGCTTTTTTTGCAGATTCTTTTCCGTATTTTTCATTCAGAATGTCTGTCGCGAGAAAAGCTGTCCCATAAATAATATTACCGAGGGTGGCAGTCAATCCGAACAATTCAACTGTCTTCACTACCTGAATATTTGCAACAACAGTAGCCATACCGATCCATACGAACAGGCCGTATTTACCGAAAATCCGGTAGATCACCAGAAGCATACTGAAATTGACCAGGGCGAAGATAATCCATAATAGTTCATTCGTCATAATACTTTTCCTCCTTAGTTTTGGTAACGCGGGAGTTTGCGAACCGCGAAAGCCTGACAAAGTAACATTATACGCAGAACGGAGTAAGGTTGCAATATATTAATAAAAGGGGAACCCTCTGAAATCAGATAAAAAAAGCCGTCTCGAACTGTCTTGTATAAACGAAGACAGACCGGGACGACTTACCAGACTCAAAAAGACAGTATAAATCCAAACAAAAAAGCAACAGCTCAATGCTGTTGCTTTTGGGACATTTAATTTATTGTTTAACAACGTTAGCCGCTTGTGGGCCACGGTCGCCTTCTACGATTTCGAAAGTGACTTCTTGACCTTCTTCAAGAGACTTGAAACCTTCTTCTTGGATAGCGGAGAAGTGTACGAATACGTCGTTACCTTCCTCTACCTGAATGAAGCCATAACCTTTTTCTGCGTTAAACCATTTTACTGTACCGTTTTGCATAATTAAATCCTCCTAGATCTTGCACGTAACACGTGATATTACAAATATGATGCGGAACATAACAAAACGTCCTAACAAAAGTGCGGAATACAAAAGCATAAGCACTTCTCATTAGGAGTTACCTTTGTTTTATGATTCCAAACATCTTATTTGCTTACTTAATAATATATCGTAATTATCAATATTAGTCAAGGAAGTGTTCGAAAAAATTTCAAATTCTTATTAAGAAATATTATAATAGATTATATTCCGGGAGGTGACAACGATGAACATCAATATTGGACTCACAGGATGGAGCGATCATCCATCTTTGTATGAAGAGTCTGTACGGTCCCATGAAAAACTGCAGGCGTATGCGTCTCATTTTCCTGTGGTGGAAGTGGACACAGCTTTCTATGCTATTCAAAAACAGACCTACTACGAAAAATGGGTGAAGGATACTCCGCGGAATTTCTCTTTTGTAATCAAAGCTTTCAGGGGGCTGACAGGACACGACCGGGAAAAAAGGTCGAAACAGGAACTTCACGAGCTGATGGAGGCTTATAAGGAATCGATCGAACCGGTCGTGAAAGCAGGAAAACTGAATGCTTTATTATTCCAGTTCCCGCCCTGGTTCGATGTGAAGAAGGAAAACATTCAGAAAATGAGGCAGATCAGGGAGTGGCTCAAGGACTATCCCGTAGCCATCGAATTCCGGAATCAGAGCTGGTACAGGGAAGCATACCGGGAGAGGACGCTTTCGTTTCTGGAAGAAGAAGGATTTATCCATACGGTATGCGATGAGCCTCAGGCGGGGGAAGGATCGGTTCCGGCTGTCGTTCGGGCGACGAATAAGGATAAGACTTTAATAAGGCTGCACGGGCGCAACGTACACGGATGGGAAAAAAACGGACACAAAGACTGGAGAGCCGTCCGCTTTCTTTATAATTATAATGAGGAAGAACTGAAAAACTGGGTCCCTTCCATCGAGAAACTTCTAAAGGAGTCGAACTCCATCACTATGCTCTTCAATAACAACTCAGGGCACGATGCCGCTGCAAATGCTAAGGAAATGATGGGGCATTTGGGAGTATCGTACGAAGGACTGAACCCGCGTCAGCTCGGTCTATTCTGAGTATCGGCGGGGGAGTCGACTCCCGGGCGGACGTCATCCGGGAGAATGATTCTAAAACCTTTCGCAAATAGTGAAAAGCCTGTATCCTTGAAGGAGGCGGGGGCGGAGAATAATGATTTCAATGTACTGCTCTATTTATGAAGGAGGCGATGAAGAATGAATGAACAGGCATACCTGGATCTCTGCAGACATATATTACATAACGGTAAGGATAAAGGAGACAGGACAGGAACGGGTACACGTTCTGTATTCGGATATCAGATGAGATTCGATCTGAAGGAAGGTTTTCCACTTCTTACCACTAAAAAGGTTCCGTTTCGGCTGATCTGGAGCGAATTGCTGTGGTTTATAAAGGGGGACACCAACATAAGGTTCCTTCTCGAAAATAACAATAACATCTGGAATGAATGGGCGTTTGAAAATTGGGTGTCCAGCAGTAAGTACGACGGTCCGGACATGAGCGATTTCGGCCGGAGGCGGCTTTCCGACGAAAGTTTTGCCGAAGACTTCGAAAAAGAAATGGACAGATTCAAGCAGAGAATTCTTGAAGACGATGATTTCGCCCGGGAATTCGGGGACCTTGGTAATGTGTACGGAAAACAGTGGAGGGCCTGGAGGACATCGGACGGCAATGTGATCGACCAGCTGAAAGAAGTGATCCATTCCATTAAAACGAATCCTGATTCCAGGAGACATATCGTAACAGCCTGGGACCCTGAAGATGTGCCGGGAAACATGGCTCTGCCTCCCTGTCACACGATGTTCCAGTTTTACGTGCAGAATGGGGAGTTGTCCTGTCAGTTGTATCAGAGGAGCGGGGATACGTTCCTTGGCGTACCTTTCAACATTGCAAGTTACGCTCTTCTGACGCATCTGATTGCGAACGAATGCGGGCTGGAGCCCGGGGAATTCGTGCATACTCTCGGGGATGCACACATATACCATAATCACTTTGAACAAATAGAGAAGCAGCTGTCCAGAGATCCCGGGCCGCTCCCTGAGCTGAATATTTACGCCCCTGAAAAGTCTATATTTGATTTGTCCATCGAGGACGTGGGGATTGAAGGTTACCATCCTCAACCGGGCATCAAAGCACCTGTAGCAGTATAGGAGGGAAAACATGATTTCGTTTATTTTTGCAATGGATAACAACAGACTTATAGGGAAAGATAATGATCTTCCCTGGCATATTCCTAATGACTTCAAGTTCTTTAAGACGAAAACGATGCATTCTACCATTATCATGGGCAGGAAGACGTTCGAATCTCTCGACGGCCCTCTCCCGAAACGGGAACATATCATCATTACAAAAGATGAAAACTACGAAGCAGGCGACTGCACCGTAGTCCATTCCGTGGACGAAATACGGGCTATTACTTCCGGAGATCCAGAAAAAGAATGGTTCGTGATCGGCGGGACGGTGCTGTTCGAATCGATGCTTGAGGATGTCGACCGGATGTATGTCACGCATATCGATCATTCTTTCCAAGGGGACACCTATTTTCCGGAGATTGACTGGTCGAGGTGGGAACTTACGGACAAAGAAAAAGGAATGCGGGATGAGAAGAATCCGTACGACTATTTTTTCTGTATTTATGACAGGAAATAATAAATCAGTAGAGACATAAAGCGATTTCCGTGATATGATGAACGAAACGAACTTATGTTCATCAGGGTTCCCGGTCAGGTTTAAAATCACACGGCTGGAACCAATATGTATATTAAAGAGGTGAAGCCACGTGGCATCTATAGGGGTACCAGGTTTAATTTTAATTTTGGTTATAGCGTTGGTTATTTTCGGACCTTCGAAACTGCCGGAGATCGGTAAAGCTTTCGGAACGACGCTGAAAGAGTTCAAGAACGCCACCGGTGATATTATGTCCGACGATTCGAAGAAATCCTCGGACAAAGAGAACAAGTAAGGAGATGCGTAGATGTAAGGGATATCCTTACATCTACTTTTTTGTTTCATTTCGACAGGGAGGGTGAACATTGGCCGATCAGGAGATGAATTATGTAGAACATTTAGGCGAGTTACGAAAAAGAATTATCCTGACGCTGGTGACGTTTATAGCATTTTTCGTCGTGGGCTTTCTTTATCATCGACCTATACAGGCTTATTTTTTAAATGACGTATCATTCGAGCTTCATATGACGAGCCCGGGTGAAATCATATGGATCGTATTTACAATTGCATCCATTATTGCGATCGCAGCTACGCTGCCGATGTTTTCGTTTCAGCTGTGGCTGTTTATCAGGCCGGCACTTACAAAAGTGGAGAAACGTGTATCACTCATGTACATACCCTTTATCTTTATTCTGTTTATTGCCGGGCTGGTATTCGGGTATTTTATATTCATCAAATTTATCATGCCGTTTCTTCTCGATCTGAATGACGGCATGTTCACGGAAATTTATACAGTGGAAAGGTACTTTAAGTTTCTTTTCCGGGTCACTGTACCGTTCGCCGTGTTTTTTGAAATCCCCCTTATTCTGATGTTTCTGACGAGTCTCGGCATAGTGAACCCCCAGTTTCTCATCAAAATCAGGAAGTATGCTTATCTCATACTTGTCATCATGGGCACGATTCTGTCTCCGCCTGACTTTATCCTGCAACTGGTGGTGGCTGTACCGCTGATTCTGCTGTATGAAATCAGTATCATCCTTTCCCGGATCGTTTTCCGGAAGCGGATGAAACGACAGCGGGAATACCTGGATGAAGATTAGACGCTGACCCCCGGTCGGCGTTCTTTTTTGTAACGGAGGGAAAAGCATGATAAAACAGTAATACGATAGTGTGGGGAGGAATTGTATATGAAGCGTTCATTTTATCATTATATGATGAGGTTCCGGGGTGATTTAAATGAGGGACCCGAAAAGAAGCTGGCTGACTGGATGTTTCATGAGCACAGCTTTCCGAAACAGTCCGCTACCTATGATGAACTCAGTGCATATTTGGAGTATCACAGCCCTTTTCCGGGGGCGCTCGCTGCTTTTGACCATTTGTACGATTCTTATCTGGAAGAAGAAAGGTAGGAGAACAAATGAAAATCATCCATACTGCCGACTGGCATTTAGGAAAAATCATTTACAAACAGCATCTGACCGAAGACCAGAACGAAGTTATTCAACAGTTTCTGAAAATATGTGAAGAAGAACAGCCGGATGCCGTCATTATTGCAGGAGATCTGTACGACCGGGCCATCCCGCCTAAAGAAGCGGTGAAAGTGCTGAACGATACGCTGCTTCACCTGCGGAAGCTGAATATACCGGTTCTTATGATTTCCGGTAACCATGACAGCAGTGAACGCCTTGCGTTCGGGACGTCCCTGTTTGAACTCGGAGGAGTCCACTTGCATACGGAACTGAAAGAAAACCGGGAGCCTGTCGTACTTCTCGATGAAGAGGGTCCCGTATATTTCCACCTGATCCCGTACATAGAACCTGCGGAAGCGCAGGCAGTTTTCAGGGAGAAGGAGATTAAGACTCACCAGGAGGCTTATGAGGCGATCGTCGAAGACATCCGGGAGAGGTTCGACATGAACGAGCGCCACGTGCTCGTAGGCCACGCTTTCATACAGGGCGGCATGGAGAGCGATTCCGAAGAGAGACTGACGATGATGGGCGGGACTCCATATGTGGAGGCGGAACTGTTTCACGATTTCTCCTATGTGGCTCTCGGCCACCTCCACCAGCCTCAGCGCGTAGGTTCTCCGCACATCCGTTACAGCGGTTCTCCGTTCAAATACTCCTTCTCAGAAGTGACGCACAATAAATCACTCACTGTAGCAGATGTCACACCGGGGGAGACGAGCACCCGGCAGATTCCTCTTGCCCCTGAGAAGGACCTCGAAACAGTGGAAGGCTATTTCAGCGATCTGATGAAAGGGGATGCGACTGTGAACCGCGATAATTACCTGAATATACGACTGCTTGATGATGGAGAAATACTTGACCCCGTCGGTCAGCTGAAAACGGTCTATCCGAACGTCCTTCATCTGGAACGAAAAGGAATCACCGGATCTTTCCGGGAAGAAGATATAGAAAGAGTAAGAGAGAAGCGGAACAAAGCTCCGATAGAGGTGATGAGCGAGTATTTTGAACTGGTGAAAGACGAAGAGCTCAGCGGTGAGAAACAGGAAATTCTTCAGCAGATCATCGAAGATATCAGACAGTCGGAAAGGAAGGTATAAGCATGGAAATCATGGAGTTGACCCTGCAGGCCTTCGGACCGTATAAAAACAGGCAGACTATTTCTTTTGAGAGACTGAAACAGTATCCCATATTTCTTATCACCGGTCCGACAGGTGCAGGAAAGACGACAGTATTCGACGCCATCTGTTTTGCTCTGTACGGAAAGGCCAGCGGCAGCGACCGCGACCAGGAAACCTTACGGAGCCAGCTGTCCCGGCCCGAAGAAAAGACATTTGTCTCTTTTACATTCCGCATCAACAACAAGACGTATGCGCTTGAAAGGTCCCCGAAACAGGTAGTGGCGAAACAAAGGGGAGAAGGAACGAAAGAAGAGCCGGCCAGAGCTGAACTGTATTTCGATCCGGAAGGGGAGCGTCAGCTTCTGGCTTCGAAAGTGAGAGAGGTGGATCAGCTTGTCGAGGATATGCTCGGATTGAATTACGAGCAGTTCCGCAAGATGATGATGATTCCTCAGGGAGAGTTCCGCAAACTTATCTCCGAAAACAGCCGGGAACGGGAAGAAGTGCTGCGTAAAATTTTCGACACCAGCCTGTATATGGACGTCACGGAAAGACTTAAACAGAAGAGAGCGGGCCTGGAGGGGGAAATTAAGAAGTCGAGGGAAAAAGCGAAAGACATCGTGTCACACCTTTATTTCGATGAAGAAAAAGATCTGCCCGAAAATCCTGCTGATGCCATGTACTATATCCGGCAAGATATTGACGGGAAGAATGAGCTGATTGCCCGGATCGGGGAACGTAAAGCAGCCCGGGAAAAAGTGAAAAACGATATAGAAGAGAAGCTTAAGAAAATCGAACAGCACAATGACCTGCTGAAAGATCGGGAAGATTACGCGAAGAGACAGGAAGAGATACAGTCTCATAAGCAGGAAATCGAGAAGAAAAAGACCATGGCCGCGAAGGGAGAAGAAGCAGATAAGCTCGAAATTTACGACAAACAGGTGAGAGTAGCCGAACATGACCTCAAGGACCTGGAGCGCCAGAGGAATGAGACGAAAGCGGATTATGAGAAAGTGGTGCAGCAGCAGGAAAGAAAGCAGCAGGAGCGGAAAGATTTTGAGGGGAAAGAAGAAGAACGTCTGCAGCTGAAACGGAAATTGGACCGTCTCGAGGAAGACAGGGAACGGTTTCCTGAAATAAAAGACAAAGAAAAAAATGCAGACGCGAAAAAGCGAAAGAAAGAAGAGCTGAGGAAAGAACTTCAACAACAAAAGGAAGATGGCACACGCTGCAGGCAGAAGGAGAAAGCCCTTTCGGACAGTCTGGTGCAATTTCAGGGTATAGATCAGAAGTACTTCGACTGGAAAGGGAAGACCGACCGGCAGGAATACGAAAAAGAAAAACTGAACCGGATGTATGGCCTCGCGGCAAAATGGGCGGAAGAGCAGAAGGAACGGGAAAGACATGAAGCCTTTTTCCGGGAGAAAAGAGAGGAAAGGATCAATAAAGAAAAAGAATGGACACGTTTGACTTCCTCGCAGAAAGAACACCAGGCTTATCTTCTGATGCTTGAACTCGCCCCCGGCGACTCCTGTCCGGTGTGCGGCTCCGATCATCACCCGTCGCCTGCGCGTCCGGAAGAGGCTGTGGATAAAGAGGAGATAGAAGCAGCGGAAGAAGCCGTGAAGCAGTTGAAAAAACAGGAAGAGCAGCTGCAGGAGAAGGTGTTCCGGGTAAAAGCGGATGAAGAATCGAAGAAGCAGGAACTGGAAGCGAACGGTTATGAAGTGGAAGCAACACCGGCGGATGATGTCGCCGGAAACCTGGAAGAACAGATCAAAGAAGTGAACCGCAGCCTGCACACGTTGCAGACAGAAACAGAGAAGCTTGATGCGGAAAGAAAAGAAAGGGATGAGACGGAACGCACGCACAGAGAAGTCCAGAGATCGCTGGAAGAGAAAAGGGAGCGATACGAAACTCTGAAAGCTCAGTATGATGCCGTACAAAAAGAGATTTACGAGGTGGAAGCAGAACTGAAAGAATTTTATCGTTCCCTGTCTCAGTTCGGAAATGTCGAGGAACTGACGACTGATACGCTGGAGCGGATATATGAAGACATCAGCGCCCGGCACGAGAAAATGACGGAAGAGAAGCAGCGGATCGATGATGAACTGTCCCGTCTTGCCGAAAAACGCAGCGGCCTTGAGGGGACATTGAAACAGCATAGAGAGACGTATGAGAAAGCGGAAAAAACAGTAAGAGCCAACGAAGAAGAGTTTAGACAAATGTTTGAAAAGACTTCCTTTTCAAGTCTGGAAGACTACAAAGAGAGTAAAATAACTCCCGGTGAAGTGGAAGCTGCAAAAAAAGAAATCCAGGACTATGAAAACAGAAAAAAATTCATCGAAAGCCGTCTGAAAGAACTCGACGAAAAAATCGGTGAAGAAACAGCGTATATCCCCACCGACTCCCTCGCACAGGAAATACAGGAGATTATGGAGGAAATGAACAACATTCAGGAAAGACTCACTCAGAAGGATTATGAAAGAAAGCACAATGAGAAATCCCTGCGGGAACTTAATGACCTCCTGAAGGAGCAGGGGACGAACGAGCAGTTGTTCTATGAGGTGGGAGATCTTGCCCGTGTTACGAACGGAGACAATTCGCTCCGGCTTTCTCTCGAGAGATATGTACTCGCTTCCTATCTCGATGAAATCCTGCTTCAGGCGAATCAGCGGCTCCAGGTGATGACCGACTATCGCTATCAGTTGAAACGGAGTGAAGAAATCGCCAAAAGGGGAGCTCAAAGCGGGCTGGACCTTGAAGTGATGGATCAGTACACAGGACTCGAAAGATCGGTACGTACCTTATCCGGAGGCGAAGGGTTCAAAGCCGCTTTAAGTCTTGCTCTCGGTATGGCGGATGTCGTCCAGTCCCATGCCGGAGGTGTACAGTTGAATACGCTGTTCATCGACGAAGGTTTCGGGACTCTCGATGATATTTCCCTGCAGCAGGCGATCGAATGTCTAAAATCACTGCAGGACGGGAATCGTCTGTTAGGAATCATTTCACACGTCCCGCAGCTGAAAGAGGAAATACCCGTACAGATGCAGGTCAATGCTACGGGCAGCGGGTCCAGTGTCACGATCAAATATAGCTGAGGAGGAATTCATATGGCTACTCCCTTTTCAATGGGATGGGTGCTTATTACCGAAGGAAAAGAAAAAAGACTAAATCTGGATGATAATCTGTTTGAAGTGACGTTCGACGGGTATCAGCTGTTTCCGATGCATGAACATCTGGAAGTGAGACGTCATCTGAAATCGGACCAGATCGGAACGGCCAATATTGAGCAGCTGACGTTGAAAGACGGCAGGACTATCTGTCATTACCGGCTGGTCTCCCTGTATTCGGTCAACTGAACAGACAGATGTGCCTGATTTTTAATAAGTGGACAGGGGGGAGCAACAGTGATCGATTTGAATAACGACTGGAATCCGCTTCTGCAGCCGGAACAGGAGAAGCCTTACTACCGGCAGCTGCGGTCTTTTCTGAAAGAAGAATACGGAAAGAAAGAAATATATCCTCCGATGCACGATATATTCAACGCGCTGCAGACTACCGGGTATGAAGATACAAAAGTGGTCATTCTTGGCCAGGATCCCTATCATGGCCCGGGGCAGGCGCACGGCTACAGTTTCTCGGTGAGACCCGGCGTCACCATCCCGCCCTCCCTCCGGAATATATTCAAGGAGCTCGAGGAGGACGTCGGGGTACCGGCACCTTCCGGAGGCTCTCTCCTGCCGTGGGCGGAAGAGGGTGTGTTACTGATGAATAACGTCCTCACCGTCCGCCGCGGGGAAGCTCATTCCCACCAGGGGAAAGGGTGGGAGCAGTTCACGGATAAAGTGATTGAGGTTTTGAATGAGCGGGAGACACCGGTCGTGTTTTTCCTGTGGGGGAGAGCCGCCCGTCAGAAAGCGGACGGAGTCGACAGGGATAAGCATTTCGTCATCGAAAGTTCTCATCCAAGCCCCTTCGCTGCGCACAAAGGTTTCTTCGGAAGCAGACCGTTCAGCCGGGCCAATGCGTTCCTCGAGGAAAAAGGCCGTTCTCCCGTGAATTGGGAACTTCCGTGAAGTAGCCGGCCGTCTTTGCAGTAAGCACGAAAATTGATATTTTTCGTTAATTCAGAAACAATGTAATTGGAACGAATTAGTATGGAGGGGTTCATTTGGCACAGCAACTGAAGACAGCAACATTCGCAGGCGGATGCTTCTGGTGTATGGTAGAGCCTTTTGACGAAAGGCCCGGCATCCATTCCATCACCTCAGGCTACACGGGAGGGGACGTGGAAAACCCGACCTACATGCAGGTAGTGACGACGGACACAGGACATAGGGAAGCCGTAGAAATCGTTTATGACCCTGAGGTTTTCCCGTATCGCCGACTGCTTGATATTTTCTGGACACAGATCGATCCTACTGACGATAAAGGTCAATTCGCCGATCGCGGTTTTTCCTATACGACAGCCATCTACTATCACGATGAAGAACAGAAGCAGCTCGCTGAAGAAAGTAAGAGAGAGCTCGAAGCTTCCGGAAAATTCCGCAATCCTATCGTAACTCCTGTGCTGCCGGCCAGTGAGTTCTATGAAGCGGAAAAGGAACACCAGGACTACTACAAGAAAAACAGATTCCACTATAAAATGTACAAAAAAGGTTCAGGGAGGGCGAAATTTATCAAAGATCATTGGAAACTTGAGAAGAATAAAGAAGATCTGAAAAACAGCCTGACGGATATCCAGTACAAAGTGACCCAGGAAAACGCTACGGAACGACCGTTCCAGAATGAGTATCATGATCACGAAGAAGACGGAATATATGTGGATATCGTTTCGAAGGAACCACTATTTTCTTCCACGGATAAATACGATGCCGGATGCGGATGGCCGAGTTTCACTAAACCTATGGAAAAACAGCAGGTCGAGGAAGAAGTCGATCAGACGCACGGCATGATCCGCACGGAAGTACGCAGTTCTCAGGCGGACTCCCACCTCGGTCACGTTTTCGAGGACGGTCCTAAGGATCAGGGCGGTCTAAGGTACTGCATCAATTCCGCGGCACTTACGTTCATTCCTAAAAGCGAAATGAAAGAGCAGGGGTACGGGGACTATCTTTATTTATTCAAATAAAGCTTATTTATTCAAATAAAGCTTATTTATTCCTCGAAGAAAAAGCCCTGCTTTTTCTTCTACATAATAGACAGAAATAGTACGGATCACGTACCATATAAGAAAAAGAGGAGAGATTCGGATGATCCATAAAACGTGGGAAAACAATGAGACAGTTAAACGTATCAAATGCGTACACAACAATGCAGAGAAATTTGTAGTGGATAATGTGCTCACTCCGGGGAAAATCTATGACGTAAAAAACGAGAGTGAGGAATTTTACTTCATTATCGACGACTCAGGAAGAATGGGCGGTTTTTATAAGAATTATTTCGAAGAGGATTAATAAAAAAATGCGAGAATTTGAAATTTAGCTCATTTATGGATGCCCTTATTTAGCTCATTTATGGATGCTGGAAGAAATCATAGACATTTATTCGTTAAAGACGATAAGAGTGACATGAGATGGATGATACTGAGTTCATTGGAAATGGGGATGGAACTGGTAAAACGGATGCCAAAGGAAAGTACTACGTTATTAGTTTAGAATCTAAATCAATGAAGAAAGATGGTGGTTCTGGAACGGTAGGGAAATACAAAGTTTATGAATACGGTGAGTATGAACTTGCATATTAATTTAAAAAACCGGGTGCAGTTGTGGAAAAGACAATATGCCGTTAGAGGGCCATTATTGAAGTTTCGTAGCGAAGTAGGAGAGAATGATTTTGTTAAAATATACGATTGAGGATGAAGTTTATTTAAGATCATTTACTATGAATGATAGCGAGGAATTTTATAATTTAGTAATTAATTCAAAAGAATATCTTGAAAAGGGCTTACCTGGGTTAATTCTGTTGAGAGTAAAGAGGAACTGATGAAAGTTTAAAATTAAGAGTTGAAGGATTAGTCGAAAACAAAGGAATTTCCACGTGGCTTGCTATAATATATAAAGATAAATTAGCAGAAACATTAGGATTTAATGACATTGAAGAAACTAATAGTATAGGGGGAACTGGGAGATTCTCTTGGCGAACCCTTTCAAAGAAAAGGTATAATGTCGAGAGCATTTAAGGCCGTTATAGATTACGGATTTAATAATATTGGACTTAACTGAATTGAGACTTATGTCGCAAATGGAAATGAACGGAGGAAGGAAAAATAAGACAGGCAGAATGGTTATATGACCATTATGAAGTTGAAATCGTTTATGGACTTTTGGTAGAAGAATGGAATTAGACTAATCTCTCAACAAACGGGCGCGATTGCTGAATAAAACCATTTACCTAAAGGCTTAGGGCGTTGTATTAATGTAAAATGGGGTGAGTTTTATGAAAGTAACGTTGGTCATTATTATGCTTTTGCTATTGGTTTTAATGTTTGTTTTCGTGATTTCACAGCAAAAAAAGAAAAAAGATAATGCTGAGCAAAAAGATTATATTGGTTATGGAATGGGTTATGGACTATTTGCTGGTGTTTTATTATCAATTATTTTTACTATATTTATTGAATCAGCATTAATTTGGAGTGCAGGACCCACATTAGGAGCTTTTATTGGAATAGTTATTGGTTTAATAAGAAATAAAAACAAAAGATGAAATTGTATTAACTTAAAAACGAAGAAAAGTGAGGGATAATATTAGCTTAACACTAGAAATAATGCGTATTTTTCTACCACTTGTCCTGGTTTGTGGAATTGCAGTATTTGTCGTTTTGAGAATGATACACAAAACTAAGAAAGGCACTCTTGGTAGGGTGTTTTTGCCCGTCCCCTCGAAAAGGTGTATTTCAAAATTTTCCGATTAATTATCACGCCTAACGATAGTTGAAAGGACGGGCATTTTCACACGTTTCTTCTCGAAATGATGAGGTCACAGTAGCTTAAATTTAAGGCGGGTCTTTCAAAAGGTGTACTTTTTGAAAAAGCCTGTTTACCGTCAATTATCCATGTCATAAGTACAACATAAATTATTTTGAAATATGGCTAAATTGCTCAAGACATTTTGACATAGACAATTTAACTTCTTAATCCCCTTTTTCGGGGCGTTGGGCAAAAACACCCAACAAGCATTTTCTTCTCTTGAAGATTGTTATTCTTATATTTCTGCCTTTGGCTTTGAAATAAAGGCTGATCATGTATAAAGACGTTTGATATAATGGCATTGTCTGGATGGATGGTGACAATGCCACAAACGGGCCATATTGTGGAAGAAATTTACCCCGAATGACCTTTATTTTCTAAGCAGAAAGAGGGATTCAAATGACCGTCAATCAATATAAATTACCCGTGCAAGGCATGACTTGCACGGGTTGTGAAGAACATGTAACCGAAGCGTTGGAACAAGCCGGTGCCAAAAATGTGTCAGCTAATTTTCGGCGCGGCGAGGCGATTTTTCAATTAAGCGAGGACTGGATCGACCAAGCAAAGCAAAACATTGAGGAGACTGGCTATCACCCCGATGAAGAAGAAATTCAAACTACTGGCAGCTTTGTGGCATTCGATCGAGATGGCGATTATGACCTTCTGATTGTCGGGTCAGGTGGTGCGGCCTTTTCAGCCGCAATCAAAGCGAGCGAAAACGGCGCCAAAGTGGCCATGGTGGAACGTGGCACGGTTGGGGGGACCTGCGTCAACATCGGTTGTGTCCCATCAAAAACCATGCTTCGTGCCGGTGACATCAATGGATTGGCACAGAACCATCCATTTAACGGATTACAAACAGGTGCTGGTGGTGTTAACCTTGCGAAATTGACCGAGCAAAAAGATGAATTGGTCAGTCAAATGCGTCAGGAAAAATATATCAATCTGATCGACGAATATGGATTTGATTTGATTCGTGGTGAAGCCTCGTTTGTTGATGAAAAAACGATTCAAGTGAATGGAGAGCACATCACAGCCAAAAGCTTTTTAATTGCAACGGGGGCAAATCCGGCCGTTCCAGATATTCCGGGATTGAAGGACGTCGATTATTTAACGAGCACGACAGCCCTTGAATTGAAAGAAGTACCAAAACGCCTTGCCGTGATCGGTTCCGGGTACATCGCCGCGGAATTGGGCCAAATGTTTCACAATTTCGGAACAGACGTGACGCTCATGCAGCGAAGTGAGCGTTTGTTTAAAACGTACGAGCCGGAGGTTTCCGACGCCATCGATGAAGCTTTAAGGGAGCAGGGGATCAACCTGATCACTGGGGTTACCTATCAAAAAGTCGAGCAAAACGGTGATACCAAAAGCGTGACGATTGAAGTGAATGGCGAAAAACAAGTTATTGAAGCCGATCAGATATTGGTGGCAACAGGCAGAAAGCCAAACACAGAGAGCCTAAATCTGGAAGCAGCCAGTGTGAAAACAGGCAAAAAAGGGGAAGTGCTTACCAACGAATTTTTGCAAACGACTAATGACCGCATTTATGCCGCAGGGGATGTGACACTCGGTTCACAATTCGTGTATGTTGCGGCGTATGAAGGGGGTATTGTCGCGGACAATGCACTCGGTGTGACCAAACGGAAAATCGATCTTCGATTTGTGCCCGGGGTGACTTTCACGAACCCGTCGATCGCGACGGTTGGCCTGACCGAGCAACAAGCCAAAGCAAAAGGTTACGACGTGAAAACGTCGGTTCTGCCGTTGGACGCTGTGCCGAGGGCATTGGTTAATCAGGAAACAACCGGTGTCTATAAACTTATCGTGGATGGTCAAACTCGGAAATTAATCGGTGCCCATATCGTCAGTGAAAATGCCGGGGATGTTATTTATACAGCGACGTTGGCGGTGCAATTCGGATTGACCATTGATGACCTTACGAATAGCTTTGCGCCTTATTTAACCATGGCTGAAGGTTTGAAACTCGCAGCCTTGACTTTTGATAAGGACGTTTCTAAATTATCTTGTTGTGCAGGTTAATTGAGCTTCCTCAAACGGGCGCGAAAACGGAATAAAGAACGGTGCCTAAAGTGGCATTATTGGACCATTTTCTTGAATAAGAATATATTTTTTGAAAGAAGGTTAGAGATTTTGGTTATGAATGCTCTTTTAAGAGGTGGAATACCATTCATCATTATGAGCGGTATTGCTTTATTACTTTATTTTCAAGGAAAGTACTCGGATGCTAAAGGTACATTTGTTGCAAGCCTGATCGCTTTTTTTGTCGGCGCTGCATCCATTATTTATAACATAGAGCATTGGAGTTTGATTAAACGAAGCGGTGTCCATTTTATAATAATGCTTATAACAATTTATCCTATCCTTTTATTAAGTGGTTGGTTTACGATTACATCTGTATTTGACGCTGTTAAAATTTTTATTCTTTTTGCTTTTGTTGGCATAATTTTATGGTCCTTATTTTTTATATTAGCCAGAATTTTTTCTTGGTAAATAATTAAGTGTATACCACAATCGGGCGCTATTCCGTAATAAGGAATGGCGCCAAGATGGCATATTAGAGCCATTATGTTGAATGTTAATCAAATGATTTAAGGAGAGTTATGTTGAAGAAAATCTATATTCATATCCTAAATATAGTCGGCCTCATTGTATTGTTAGTATTTAACGCTTTTGCTTATCTTGGTATGAATTTTACTCCATCAAATGAGCCTCTTACTGCAGAATATATTTTTCTAGCTAGTTTTTATCTAATTTGGGGAGTTTTTTATTATTTACAATTAAAACTAAATTCTTTAAAAAATTTGTTGATCCTAATTATTCTGGAATTGCTTATCATTATAGGCTGGAGTTTCTTTTGGGGTACACCATACGGACATACATTAATAGAATCTTTGTTTGAGTAAGGTTAATCTTCCTCAAACGGGCGCGATTGCTGAATAAAACCATTTGCCTTAAGGCTTAGGGGGTTGCCATGAAGGCAACCTTTTTTATTAGGATAGGAACAGATTACCAAGCAGAAACTCCCTGTAACGCTCACGGTCTGTAGGAAGTTATAGCAGAAGAAACGGAACAAGCATTTTCTTCTCTTGAAGATTGTTATTCTTATATTTCTGCCTTTGGCTTTGAAATAAAGGCTGATCATGTATAAAGACGTTTGATATAATGGCATTGTCTGGATGAATGGTGACAATGCCACAAACGGGCCAGATTATTGAATAAGATTGGAGTGAAACATAATGGCAACTGTCAATAATATAATTCAAGACATAAAAGAAGAACTAGATGGACTGCCAGGTGTGGTAGGAATCGTGTTAGGTGGATCTAGGGCAAGAGGAACTCATAGTCCGGATTCTGATATAGATATTGGAATTTACTATGATGAATCAAAAGGGTTTAATACCAATGATATCGAAAAGTCAGCATTAAATCTTAATGACGAAAAAAAAGAGCATTTAATCACTTCCTTAGGTGAATGGGGTGAATGGATAAATGGTGGTGGCTGGTTAGTTGTACAGGGTTACCATGTAGATCTTATTTTTCGTGATATTAAACGAGTCAGTAAAGTTATTGATGACTGTTTGTCAGGTCTAGTATCCATTCATTATCAAACAGGACACCCTCATGGTTATTTGAATGCTATGTACATGGGTGAATTAGCTATTTGTAATGTTTTATCTGACCCTGAAGGCACATTAGCTGAATTAAAAAAGAAAACGGAACCCTATCCCGAGAAATTTAGAGAAGCGATGATTCAATACTTTTCTTTTGAAGCTTCTTTTTCCCTGATGTTTATGGAGACCAATGCTAATAAAGATGATATTTCATATGTAATGGGTCATTGTTTTCGAAGTATTTCTTGTTTGAATCAAGTTATTTTTGCGAAAAACAAGGTGTACTGCATCAATGAAAAGAAGGCTGTAGCCATGATTCAAGATTTTCCGATAAAGCCTATGAACTACAAAAAACGTATTGATGAAATTGTTTTTCTTCTCTCAACAGATAGCAATAAGACAAGCCAAGCTGTAGAAAACTTAAAAGAATTAATTTCTGAAACCGAAGCACTATAAATCTTCCGCAATCGGGCGCGATTGCTGAATAAAACCATTTATTTAAAGGCTTAGAGGTTGCCATGAAGGCGATCTCTTTTTATTAGAACAGGGCAGATAAAACAAAGGAATTGGGTACCAAGAATAAGAAACGGAACAAGCATTTTCTTCTCTCGAAGATTGTTATTCCTATATTTCTACTTAGGGCTTTGACATAAAGACCAATCATGTATAAAAACGTTTGATATAATGGCATTGTCTGTCTGGATGGTGACAATGCCACAAACGGGCCAGATTGTGAAACATTTGTAGTAGGAAATTCGTAATTATACGAGTATTCCTGAGATGTGAAACATCATTGCGCCCTGGCCACATTGCGTAAGAAAATAATTAATATATAAGAGGTGATTTCTTTGAAATTTGTAATAGGAGCAGTATTAGTGATTGCTATTAATTTGTTTACGATTCTTCCTCTTATCTCAAAAACAGATGAAGAAGATATAGGGGAAAACATAACACGCTTAAAAAAATATCAATGGTTCCAAGACTTATTAAGCGATGAAGCGAACAAACAGTTGATTGTTCACGACAATGATGTGCGAAGAACCATTGGTAAATTTAAAAGCAATAAGTTTGATAATAAGTTTTTCTGTAATAAATACAGAAATAAACTTCAAAGCATTTTAAATCAAAAGTCGAATCGTTTAACTTAAGCAAACGGGCGCGATTGCTGAATAAAACCATTTGCCTTAAGGCTTAGGGGGTTGCCATGAAGGCAACCTTTTTTTACCTTGAATGTTCAAATAGGGTATAATCTAATGGATTAAATAAGAAAATACAGCCTGGGGAATTAGAAAGTATTTTTAATGCTGGGTTAACAGTGTTTCCGATTTATCAAACAACAGGAGATGAAGCGTCCTATTTTAGTTATGAACAAGGTGAATCTGATGCACAAGCTGCTTATGATGCAGCTAGATCGTATGGGTTTAAAAGGGGTACTACTATTTACTTTGCAGTAGACTTTGATGCTCTTGGATATCATATTACTAACAATATTATTCCTTACTTTCAAGGTGTAAATGAATTGATGAATTTTTATAAAGTCGGTGTATATGGACCTAGAAATGTAGGAATAACAGTATCAGAAAATGGTTTAGCTACTACCAGTTTCGTTGCCGGTTTATCTACCGGTTTTAGTGGAAACTTAGGATACCCATTACCTGATAATTGGGCATTTGATCAAATATCTACTATATCTATTGGCTCAGGTGAAGGTTATATATCTATAGATAACAACATTAAATCTGGTAGAGATAATGGGAGTTCATCATTTGTAGAAGATAATCCTAATCCTGTTGATGATTCTTTAGATCAATTAGGAAGAATATCTTTAGTTGGAATGCAATACACGCGGGCGTTTATAAGTGATGAAGATGAACTTATTCCTAAATCTAACTTATTAGTGACACAATACTATCGAAAAGATCGCTATTCCGGAGGTTTCTGGGAGTTGGTTTCTGGACCAATTACCGATGATTTTGTAACCTATGCCAACGAAAACCCAAATATCAATGATGAGTTTATAGACTTAATTGATCCAGTAACTGGATTAACTGTCGGTATTGAACATACAATGGCGACTTTATCTGCTGAACTTTATAATGATATACCTATAATTACTGATAGGGTAACTGATTTTGCGGGATGGACTGGAGATCTAGTAACAGTAATAAAAGATGTTCATGAACACCAAGATGAATATGATGGAGACTGGTACGAATGTGCTAAAGATTACATTGGTACAAGTACTAAGGAAAGTTTCTTTTCATTCGACGATCTGGCTGGGGATGTTGATGCAATGAATATTGGCAAAAACTTAAGGGAAAAAACTGATTCAACTATATACAATGAATTTGTCAGTTATTATCATAGCAATCAAGTTCACAATCGATTCTCCACTTTTTTTGAATTGAGGTTTAACTCTGATGAAAAATTGCTATATGAACAGGCAGAAATGTATTTAATCGGATCTACTCCTGATATTGCGGGTATGAGAGAAATTCTTGTAAACAGTTATGAAGTTCCAGATTTTACAAATGATAGAGGAAAACAAGTAGCCAGAGCTTTTACTGATGTAATATTAGAAATAGACAAATATTTTTTGGAGGGATTTGAATGAAAAAAATTCTCACGTCAATGGTAATTTTCACTACGGTTTTATTGGTGGCTAGCCCTACTACTTTGGCAAATACCACGAATACTGAAACCGGAAATGTAGATGAATCCGAGGCCGATGCGATTAAGGATAATTTAGAAGAGTCTGGTGCATGGGAGAAGGTTGAGGATTCTGATGAATCTACTACCTATGAAATAACTAACGAAGAAATAGCCAAAAGTTTTAGAGCTAATGGATATGAAAAAGAAGCAGATATGTTAGAGGAACAATCTAATTCTACAGGACCCACGCTATTATCAAGTGGGGTTAACTCTTTTACGTCTAATGGAGATGGGTCTTATACGATTAAGTTAAACGAAACTGTAACTAAGCTTGTAGCGGCCGGTGGATCGGGAGTAGCTACTACGCTTATAGGTCTTATTCCCGGACTCGGTTGGACAGTAGCGGCTGGTGCTGCTGGCCCAATGGCTGGTGTTTTAACTAGTGAAACCATTAATGATGGAGTGTCCTTTACTACGGCTAATGTTGGTGGTGCTTGGATGATACTAGATTGGCATTGGCAATAACATGAGTATAAATCTTTCAATATTTATAAGTATATTCATAAGTTTTGTTATAACCTTCATTTTAATAAAAAAGATATTTAAGAATAAAGAAAATGTAGTAGCTTTACGGGTTATTTCAACTATAGTAATCTTTTTAGTCCTGTATTTTATTTTAGTATCCATTTTTCTGAACATTTAAGGTTGCCATCAAGGCAACCTTTTCTCTTTAAAGCGATGTAACCCTTAATTGCTTTAATTATTAGGGTTTTCAATAATTATGATTCTATTTCTTCTTGAATTTTTTACATCAATTGTTGTATTAGTCATTGATAACTGCACTTCTTTCATTAGTTGGTGCTTTTTCGATTACTTTGATCACCTTTTTATATGTATTTTGCGTTTCCTCAAATTCCTCTCGAAATACATCCATTACCAGCACACGCCTTTTACCTCGTCCTGTGGGAACCAATACAATATCACCTTTTTGGATAGGGTTTTCCCTCAAACGTTTTGGTATATTCCAGTGATATAGCTTATTTGTATTTAATTTCAGAGCACCATTTTCCATACCAACAATATGATAAGCCGCTATAGTATTGTTAATTTTCATTTTCACATCATCCCTTCGCTCAATTTTTTTCTAAGAATTTTTCAAGATGGTTGATTTTTATATCGGTTGGAACTCTTTATTAAGTATAAACCACCTGAAATAATTCAGCATTTCATTTCTTTTCCCTTGTTTTGAGGTGTGAGGCTGGCTGGGGGTGTGGGGGCTAGCCCCCACATAGCGTCATCATGTTCAGCAAATGGCACTTCTTCAAGGTCGGAAGCCCCTTAGTTTTAAAGATTTCGTGTGTGTCGATTTAGACACACACGAAAATAGTTGTCTGATTTTTTGTCTGTCCCAAAAAAGGAACAGACGAAAAATATTATACCCCCTTATATGAGAGTGAGAAGGGAACTAAAGGATAAAGTGTAAAAAAGGTTGTTATATCAGTAGTTTTAGAGAATTTTGTAGTTATCATATCTGGTTATTCCCTTCTCTTTTCTTTACTTGTAGAAAGGAGAGGTAAAATGAATCAAAGTAACATTTATGACTTTCTAAACGTGGAACAAGACCCTCTGTATCAAAATCTCCAATCATTACAAACAGGAGAAAGTTATGATCTTGATGACCACACAGAAATTCACTATAACACTCATGGGTTATATGAAGTTATAGCAGATGAAACCGAACAAGCATTTTCTTCTCTTGAAGATTGTTATTCTTATATTTCTGCCTTTGGCTTTGAAATAAAGGCTGATCATGTATAAAAACGTTTAATATAATGGCATTGTCTGGATGGATGGTGACAATGCCACAAACGGGCCAGATTGTTGCATAACAATGATGTGTTGGTGAGTAGCACTCCATTACTTCTGATAAAAAAAGTAGCTGAAACTTTAGCTACTTTTTTTTTGTATTCTTATTTGTCAAAATGACAATTATCATTGTCATTTTGACAAATACCAGTTACAATGTATTTAGGGTGATGAAATGAAAACTAGAATCAAAGAATTACGAGCAAGAGATGGTCTGAGCCAAACAAAGTTAGCTGAAAAAGCGAGAATCTCTAGGCAAACTGTGAGTTTAATCGAAAGAAATGAGTATATGCCTTCTTTGTTAATTTCAGTAAGAATAGCAAATGTATTTCAGGAATCAATTGAAAATGTGTTTATTTTTAGTGAGGAGGAATTGTTTTGAAAATGCTGGCTGTGTATATTGTTATGTTTTTATATGGTCTATATAAATTGTTTGTTGGTCTAGAATTTCAAGGATTTGAATCCAACATATTAATGATTACCAATTTAGTCGTTGTCATTTGTTTAATAGTTGCCCGCCTAAATGTTTGGAAGACCGAACAAGGAAGCTTAATGAAAAAGAAAGTGGAAGTGGAAGATGCTCATCAAATAATGTTAGAAAAAAAAGCCTATACCGCCGCAACATATATTCAAATAGCCCTTTCCGTATCCTTTATTGCACTTCTAGTGGGTTTTTTATTATTGAGGGATACTCAACCTAAGATTGTTTTGGTTAGTGGTATATTGATGATGATTTCATTTGCGAGTTTATTTCCAAGCAAAAAGATTATTAGTGTTACAAATCCAAATTTTAAACTCCCTGATCCTCAATCAAAAAATTTTAATAAAGAATACCTTGAACAATTTGATGGTGGTGAAAAATATGTGATGTTAAAAGGTTTAAATGAAATATATACATTAGTTATTTGGGGACTTGTTATTTTAGCATTTGGCCTTATGTTTTACTCTGCCTTTACTGGTGATTCACAGTTAGTTAGTATTATTGGTATTGGTGTATTATTAATGCTTATTCAAGTGAGCTATACAATTAGTTTAAAGCCAAAATAAAACTGGTTTTTAATGTATTTATATTTTGGCTAATATCTTTCGGCTGCCTACTTTTTATCTGTGAATATAGGAGTGATGTGCCACAAACGGGCGCGATTGCTGAATAAAACCATTTGCCTTAAGGCTTAGGGGGTTGCCATGAAGGCAACCTTTTTTTACATTGAATGTTCAAACAGGGTATAATCTAATTGAACAAAATAGATTACCGCCAGTTAGGGTGTTTAGAGTGTTCAATCCATGTTCAATCTTGAATGTTGATGAACACTCTCCTAAAGCATTGAGACTGTAGAGGGAAA